>NYZD01000017.1 GCA_002685935.1 Planctomycetaceae bacterium
CCCATAGACGCGTTGACCGCAGGCTCGCGCGCCTGGCCCCGCCGACGGCCGCATGACGACAGTCACGCGAAATCTGACTTCCACCACGGACTGCTAGGCTGCTTCGTTCCCGCCGCCCCAGGCGCCCTCAGCGACATGAAGCTCTCCCCCGAGAGCACCACGAGCATCCCCATCGCCATCGGACTGATCCTGATGATGTATCCGCCCCTCGCCAAGGTGCGCTACGAACAACTGCCCCGCGTGTTCAGAAACGTCAAAGTCCTCAGCCTGTCGCTCGCCCAGAACTGGATCATCGGTCCACTGCTCATGACCGCCCTGGCGATCGGCTTCTTCGGCCTCCTCGCCCCCGCCGCGCTCGGCGACAACCCGCTATGGTCGCAGTACATGATCGGCCTGATCATGATCGGCCTGGCCCGTTGCATCGCCATGGTCATCGTCTGGAACGAACTGGCCGGCGGCGACAATGAATATTGTGCCGCACTCGTCGCGTTCAACAGCATCTTCCAGATCGTCTTCTACAGCCTCTACGCCTGGCTGTTCGTGACCATGCTGCCCCCGCTCCTGGGACTCCAGGGCACCGTTGTGCACATCACCATGCCCCAGATCGCGATGAGCGTCCTGATCTACCTGGGCATCCCCTTCGCCGCCGGCATGGCCACGCGATTCCTGCTCGTCCGTGCCAAAGGACGCGATTGGTACGAGCGCGTCTTCATCCCGAAGATCTCACCGATCACCCTGATCGCGCTGCTGTTCACGATCGTCGTGATGTTCGCGCTGCAGGGAGAGCAGATCATGGCGCGGCCGTGGGACGTGCTGCTGATCGCGATCCCGCTGCTCATCTACTTCGTCGTCATGTTCCTGACCAGCTTCTACATGAGCAAGAAAGTCGGCGCCGACTACCTCGAGACCGCCACCCTCAGCTTCACCGCCGCCAGCAATAACTTCGAGCTCGCCATCGCCGCCGTGATCGGCCCGCTCGTCGAGGTGCCCGTGCTGATCGCCCTCGTCGGTGTGGCCCGGCGGCTGAAGCGCCGCTGGTCCGATGCACCCAACCGCACACCCACGAACATCCCGGCGACCGGGACCCACGCCTGATCCGTCGCTAAACTCTTCCCATGCCCGAACTGCCCGAAGTCGAACGCGGCCGACGCATCGCCCACCGCGCCCTCGTCGGCAAACGCATCAAAACCGTCGCCACCGCCAACGACCGCATCGTCTACGCCGGCGTCGCCCCGCAACGCTTCGCCCGCACCCTCCGCCGCCGCACCGTCGTCGCCGCCCTCCGCCGCGGCAAGCAGCTCTGGCTTCAGCTCGACCAACCCCCTCACCCCCTGTTCCACTTCGGCATGACCGGATCGTTCATCGTCGACCGCGCCGGCGACCCCCGCCCCCGCTTCTGGAAAGTCATCCTCACCGCCGACGACGGCACCCGCCTCACCATGCCCAACGCCCGCCGACTCGGCCGCATCCGCCTGCTCGACGATCCGCCCAGCCAACCGCCCATCAGCAACCTCGGCTTCGATCCCCTGCTCGATCTGCCCACCACCAGACAACTCATCGACTCTCTCGCCAACCGACGCACCCCCATCA
Source organism: Planctomycetaceae bacterium (assembly GCA_002685935.1). GTDB lineage: Bacteria > Planctomycetota > Phycisphaerae > Phycisphaerales > Zrk34. The sequence continues at coordinate 1,591 of NYZD01000017.1, forward strand.
AAGCCCTGCTGCTCGACCAGTCCTTCGCCGCCGGCGTCGGCAACTGGATCGCTGATGAAGTGCTCTACCAATCCCGCATCGCCCCCACGCGTCCCGCCGCCGACCTCACCCCCGCCGAAGTCGCCGCCCTGCGCGCCAAGCTCCGTCGCATCATTCACAAAGCCGTCGACGTCGACGCCGACAACACCCGCTTCCCCCGCACTTGGCTCTTCCACCACCGTTGGGGCAAGAACGCCGACGCCCACACCCCCGCCGGCCACCCCATCGCCCACCTCACCCTCGCCGGCCGCACCACCGCCTGGGTCCCCACCGTCCAACGTTGATCTGCAATCACCGCCGAATTCTTCGCGTCTCTCCGCTCCGTGGTTCTCCCTTCCGTTCCCAACAACTTCTATCTGCTCTTCTTCGCGTCCTTCTTCGCCTCTTTGTGTCCTTTGTGTCGAATCCCCTCCGCTCCCCTCCCTCCCCATCACTCAATTCGCATAAAATACCCCCAATGCAACCACCCATCGGACTCATCGCCGGCGGAGGCGGACTGCCCCTCCTCGAAGCCCGGGGCATGCGCGCCGCCGGCCGACGCATCGTCGGCGTCGGGCTCCGCGGGCACTTCGATCCCGCCCTCCCCGACCTCTGCGATGTGTTCAAAACCGCCGGCATCGTCCAGCTTGGCCGATGGATCCGACTCCTCCGACGCTACGGCGCCGTCGAGACCGTCATGGTCGGCACCGTCCGCAAAACCCGGATGTATGATCCGTTCCGGTTCATCCGTTACATCCCCGACCTCCGCGGCGCGCAGCTCTGGTTCATGCGCGTCCGTAACGACCGCCGACCCGACGCCGTGCTCTCCGCCGTCGCCGATGAAATGGCACAATCCGGAATCACCATGATCGACTCCACCCAATACATCGGCCAGCACATGACCGACCCCGGCACCCTCGGCCGCGTTAAACCCACCGCCGACCAGTCCGCCGACATGCAGTTCGCCCTGCCCATCATCAAACGCATGGGCGACCTGGACATCGGACAGTCCATCGCCGTCCGCGATCGCGAGGTCATCGCCGTCGAAGCCATCGAAGGCACCGACCGCATGATCGAACGCGCCGGCTCCCTCTGCCGCGTCGGCGGCTGGACCCTCGTCAAAGTTGCCAAACCACAACAGGACATGCGATTCGACGTCCCCACCGTCGGCCCCACCACCATCGAAATGCTCCACCAACACCGCGCCAAGTGTCTCGCCCTCGAAGCCGGCAAGGTCATCATGGTCGACCGCGAACAGATGCTCGCCCTCGCCGATAAACACGGCATCGCCGTCGTCGGCATCGACCTCGCCGCCGCCGACTGACCACCCGCCCGCCGCTCATCTGTCATGTCACCCAAGCAAGACATCCCCTACGTCTCGCGCGGCGGACTCAAGCTCGCCGCCGCACTTGAATCGTTCGACCTCGACGTCACCGACTTCACCTGCGCCGACCTCGGCTGTAACACCGGCGGCTTCACCGACTGCCTCCTGCAACGCGGCGCCGCCAAGGTCTTCGCCGTCGACACCGGCTACGGCGCCCTCGATTGGAAACTCCGCAACGACCCGCGCGTCATCGTCATGGAGCGCACCAACGCCATGCACGTCGATCCGCCCGAAGCGCCGATCGACTTAGTCACCATCGACCTCGCCTGGACGCGACAGCGCCACGCCGTCCCCGCCGCCCTGCGCTGGCAACCCAAACACATCATCACCCTGATCAAACCCCACTACGAAACCGACCCCGCTCCGACGCGCCGAGGCATCCTCACCGACGATCAGGCCGCCCGAACTTTCGACCGCGTGCTCGCTGAATTACCCGCCCTCCACGTCCGGTTAATCGCCCACATCCCCTCCCCGATCCGCGGCGGCGGCGGCAAATCCAAAACTGGCAACATCGAATATCTCGCCCTGCTGCAGCCTCTTTAATTTCAAACGCATACGTCGCCTGCCCGCCGCCCGTTCCGGTTCGCGAAACCCCGCCAAATCGCGTAAAATGTTGGGTCTAATCAACGCCCCCACCAAGCCCGGAAACAACCATGTCCGACGAAGTTGATCTGCCCGATCCCCAGCCCGATGACGAAGGTGGCGCCCCCCCGATTGTCCACGGCAGTATCGTGGACCTGCCCATCGATCGTGAGCTGCAGGATTCCTACCTCACCTACGCGATGAGCACCATCATGGACCGCGCGCTGCCCGACGTGCGCGACGGTCTTAAGCCTTCACAACGCCGCATTCTCGTCGCCATGAACGACCTGAACCTCGGCCCCCGCTCCAAACATCGTAAGTGCGCCAAGATCGCCGGCGATACCTCCGGCAACTATCACCCCCACGGTGAATCCGTCGTCTATCCCACCCTCGTGAACATGGGCCAGCACTGGCGCATGCGCCATCCGCTCGTCGATCCCCAAGGCAACTTCGGCTCCATCGACGGCGACCCTCCCGCCGCCATGCGGTACACCGAAGCCCGACTCGCCGCGCCCGCATCCGAAATGCTCGAAGACCTCAAACTCGACACCGTCGACTATCAGGAAAACTACGACGCCACCCGCGATGAACCCACCGTCCTGCCCGCCAAGTTCCCCAACCTGCTGATCAACGGCGGCATCGGCATCGCCGTGGGCATGGCCACCAGCCTCCCCCCGCATAACCTCGGCGAGATCTGCGACGCCATCGCCGCCGTCATCGACAACCCCGATCTCGAACTGGGCGCCCTGATGGAAATCGTGCCCGGACCCGACTTCCCCACCGGCGGAACCATCTGCGGACGACAGGGCATCGCCGTCGGTTACGCGACCGGCCGCGGCCGCGTCGTTATCCGCGCCAAAACCCACTTCGAGGAGAAAGCCAACCGCACGAACATCGTCGTCACCGAAATTCCTTACAACGTCCTCAAGACCACGATCATCGATCAGATCGTCGAAGCCGTGAAAGCCGACAAGATCAAGGACATCTCCGACGTCAACGACTACTCCGGCCGCGAAGGCATGCGCCTCATCATCGAATGCAAACGCGGCGCCGACGAAAACGTCGTCCTCAACCAGCTCTACCAATACACCTCACTGCAAAACACGTTCAGCATCATGAACATCGCGCTGGTCAATCGCCAGCCGCGCACCATGGGCCTCAAGGAACTCATCCAGCATTTCATCGATCACCGCAGGGACGTGATCGTCCGCCGCACCCGCTACCGCCTCCGCCACGCCCAGCAACAGGCCCACATCCAGGAAGGCCTCATCTACGCTGTCTGCGACATCGACGAGGTCATCAAGCTCATCCGGGAATCCAGCGCGCGCGATGAGGCCATCGAAAAGCTCATGGCCCGCGGCTTCCGCATCCCGCCCGACCATCCGTTCGCGCCGAAAATCCCCGCCCGCCTGCTCGAACAAAGCGCCGACGACGACATCGCCCTGACCAAAGTCCAGGCCGAGGCCATCGGCCGCATGCAGCTCATCCAGCTCGTCGGCCTCGAGATCGAGAAACTCGCCCAGACCTACACCGCCCTCATCGAGGAGATCGAAGGCTACGAGCTGATCCTCCGCGATGAAGACCTCGTGCTCGACATCATTCGCGAGGACACCCTCGAGATCAAAGAAAAATACGCCAACCCCCGCCGCACCGTCATCGAAGGCGAGGAAGTCACCGACATCGTCATCGCCGACCTCATCCCCGTTGAGGATGTCGTCCTGACGATCTCCCACGCCGGCTACGTCAAACGCCTGCCCAAAGATGCCTACCGCACCCAGGGCCGCGGCGGGCGCGGCGTCAAAGGCGCCGATACCCGTGATGATGATTTCACTGAGCATCTGTTCGTCGCCTCCACCCATGACGACATGCTCTGCTTCACCAACACCGGCCGCGTGTTCAAGATGAAAGTCTACGAAGTGCCCCAGGCCTCGCGCACCGGACGCGGCCGCGCCATCGTCAACCTGCTCAACCTGCGTGATGACAAACAGGTCTGCGCCTTCCTGCCCATCAACGATTTTGAGAAGGGCGAGGATTTCCTCGTCTTCGCCACCGCGCACGGCCTGGTCAAGCGCACCAGCCTCAAACTCTATCGCAACGTCCATCGCGCCGGCCTCATCGCCGTCAACCTCAAGGACAACGATAAACTCATCGGTGTCGCCCTCACCACCGGCGATAACGACCTGATCCTCTGCACGCGCACCGGCATGGCCATTCGATTCGATGAAGCCGACGCCCGCACCATGGGCCGCGCCGCCGCCGGCGTCAAAGGCATCTCCCTGGCCAAGGACGACGCCGTCGTCGCCATGGTCATCGCCGACGACCATCGCCAGTTGCTCACCGTCTGCGAGAACGGCTACGGCAAACGCACCGACATGACTGAATACCTCGTCCAGGCTGAGGACGGCTCCACCCGCAGACAAAAACGCGGCGGCAAGGGAAGACTCGACATCCGCACCACCACCCGCAACGGACCCGTCGTCGCCGCACTGTCCACCGGCGACGACGATCAGATGATGCTCATCTCCGAAGGCGGCATGATCGTCCGCACCAAGGTCGGCGAGGTCTCCCGCGTCGGACGCGCCACCCAGGGCGTCCGCGTGATCAACCTCAAAGCCGGTGATCGACTCGTCGCCGCCACCCCCCTCGAAGATGCAAACGGCGATGATCCATTGAACGGCGACACCGCCAACCCCGATCAGCCTCAGTCGCCGACAGCCGATCCCGCGTCCGACGCCGTACCCCCGGACCCCGAGAACGCCGGGGACGACAACGGGACTGAAGCCTGACCCCCGTTCGTGCCGATAACTCAAAGTGCCGACGGCACCGCCGGTTTCGTGCCCCCGAACAGGGATGACACTTCATGGCCGTTCAGCAGTGGTCTGACGATATCATTGTCGCCGATCTCGCCACCGAGCCCGCCTTCTCCGAAGACCTCGCCGCCCTCGCCGACGCACTGGAAAACGCGCCCTCCCACGTCGTGCTCAACCTCGACAACGTCGAGTACCTCAACTCCTCCAACATCGCCCAACTGCTGCGCCTGCGCAAGCAGCTCGCCGAATCCGACCTGCACCTGCGCCTCTGCAGCGTGCCCGACAGCGTCTGGGGCGTGATGCTCACCACCGGCCTCGATTCCCTGTTCAACGTCGCCCAGGACATGCCCACCGCATTAACCTCGCTCCAGCTCAGCGAATAAAACGTGCCCCGGCGCCGTTCCCATCCTCGCCGCTTCAATCCGCCTCTCAATCTGGCCGATGTGAATCTGTAACGATTATGACGATCGCGATCGGACGTCCCGCGCCATGACCACCGCCCACGCCACGCTCACCACCTCCGCCGACCGCGCCGCCCGCCGGCAACGCGAGGCCGCGTTCTACGATCGATACGCCGACGTCCAGCGCGTCGACGCCGTCGACTTCGCCCCCGTCCTCAGCGCCGAACGCCGACCGTGGAATCCCTACTGGCACGCCTACGACCTCGCCCGCCGACACCTGACCCGCCCCGACATGCGCGCCCTGGATTTCGGCTGCGGCATCGGCATCGCCGCGCTGCACCTTGCGAAGCTCGGATACCTCGCCGCCGGCTTCGACATCTCCGCGCGCAGCATCGCCGTCGCCGATCGGCTCGCCGATCAACACCATTTGGCCGACCGCTGCCAATTCGCCGTCGCCTCGGCCCAGCAATTCGAATACGAAGACGCCGCGTTCGATCTGGTGTTCGGCATCGACGTGTTGCATCACGTGGACATCGACGACGCCCTCGCCGAAACCGTCCGCGTCCTGCGGCCCGGCGGCATCGCGATCTTCAAGGAGCCCGTCCAGTCCCCCCTCGACACCTGGCGCGAATCCCGCCTCGGACGGCGCCTCGCGCCCGGCGGCACGTCCTTCGACCCCGACCATCACGTCACCGAGGATGAACGCAAGCTCACCCACGCCGATCTCGCCCTGATGCGATCCCACTTCGCCCGCACCGCCGAGCGGCGATTCGGACTGATCAGCCGCCTGCACCGACTGATTCCGCGCTGCGGTCCCACCGGGCGAGGCTGCCTGCAGCGCGCCGATCACCTGTTGCTGCACGATCGCGGTCCGCTGTCGCGCCTCGGCGACACCGTCGTGTGCGTCTGACATTCATCTGACTGATCGGATACACTGCCATCCATGAAGCGCGTATTGTGGCGTGTGGCGTTGGTCGGGGTGGGCTTGTGGTTGGGTTGGCAGGCCGCCGGCTGGGCCGCCGAGGCGTCAACCGACACTCCGTCGTCCAACGCGCCGCAAAACCAATCCGACGCTTCAGTTGACAACACCACCATTGAGGAATCCGAGATCTTCGACCCGACGGTGCACGATCCACGCGCGCCCGATCGATTCTTCATCATCGGCGTCGTGACCCTGATGCTCGTCATGCTCGTCGCCGTCACCGCCCGCCGACGACGTCGCGACTAATCCGCTGACCTAACCATCCCGTTGCCCGATCATCACCCGCAGCAGATTCGGCGTGTCCGGATCGTCCCGGTCTCCCGCCCCGTAGCCCACCGCGCCGATCGTCATCGCCGGCTGCGGCCCCACCTCATCGGCCAATGCCGCGACGATCGCCGCGCCCGTCGGCGTCACCGTCTCCACCTGCCGATCCACCCCCACCGTCGACACGTCCTTCAGCAACTCCGCCGTCGCCGGCGCCGGCAGGGGCATCATCCCGTGCGCGCAACGCACAAACCCCGATCCGATCGGCAGCGGCCCACTGCTGAGCGTCCCCACGTCCAGCAGTTCCAGCGCCACCGCCGCGCCCAGCATGTCCACGATCGAATCCACCGCCCCCACCTCATGGAAATGCACCCGCTCGACGGCGATGCCGTGCACCGCCGCCTCCGCCGCCGCCAGCTTGTCCACGATCGCACGCGCCCGCTGCTTGGCCCGCGCCCCCGCATCCAGCGCGTCCACCATCGCGACGATGTCGTGATAGTGCGTGTGATGATGGTGGTGATGATGGTCGTCGGCGCCCAGCGCCGGATCGTCGACGATCACCCTAAAATCAATCCCCGCAATGCCCTGCCGCATCGTCGGCTCGGCGCTCAGCTCATACGGCCGATCGAACGCCAGCGGCGCCAGCGCCGCGGCCAGATCGTCCAGCGACACCCCCAGATCGACGCACGCCCCGATAAACATGTCGCCGGCGATGCCCGCGAACGGATCCAGATGCAGGTGTTGGCTCATGCTCATGGTCCGCCAAGGCCGATCAAGACCGAATCGGTGCCGCATCGTAAGCCGCGCCCCGCCGCCGGTCCACGCCCGCGGCCGAGGATGCCCCGTCCGCCGTGCGGGCCTATGATGACCCGCCGCAGGGCATTACCCGCCGAAACAATCACCTGACCGACCCGACCATCCCACCCGTTCACCGGGAGCATCATCCATGAACGACACACCGCTTCCTTCCGACACACCCGTGCCCGACGCGCCCGAGTCGCCGCGACCCCACACGACCGGCCGTCACCAATCGCGAGTCGACAAATCCGCGCCGCGCAACGGCGTATTCAGTTCGGCCAAACGCATCTTCGGCGCGATCTGCCTGATCGTCGGCCTGCTCGTCGTCGGCATCTACATCGGCATCATCATGCAGGCCCTGGGCGACGATCTCGAACCCATCACCTATATCGAAGGCGAAGAGGATGAGAAGATCGCCATCCTCCCGGTCACCAATATGATCGGCGAAGCCCACGCCCTCTACGCCAACGCCGCCGTGCGCGCCATCATTGACGACCAGGACATCAAAGCCGTCGTGTTGAAAGTCAACTCGCCCGGCGGCGGGGTGTCGGCCTCCGACGAAATCTGGCACAGCATGAAAACCCTCCGCGACAAGCGCCCCGAAGTGCCCCTCATCGCTCACTTCGGCGGACTCGCCGCCAGCGGCGGGTATTACATCGCCATGGCCAGCGACCACATCATCGCCGAGCCCACCTGCATCACCGCCTCCATCGGCGTGATCGCCCAGGGATTCACCCTCGAAAAAGCGCTGAACGAAAAACTCGGCATCAAGCCCGAAACCATCATCGCCACCGGCGCCGTCGACAAGGATGTATTGGACATGACGCGCGACTGGACCGATCGCGATCGCGACGCCCTGCGCGTCTTCCTCGATGCCGCCCACGTGCGCTTCACCGAGATCGTCGCCGAAGGCCGCGACATGAAGATCGACGAGGCCCGTGCCCTGGCCACCGGCCGCGCCATGATGGCCGCCGACGCCCTCGACGTCGGACTCATCGATGAGATCGGCTACCTCGACGACGCCCTCGAAAGGGCCCGCGTCGACGGCAAAATCGCGTCCGACAACCCCAACGTGATCGTCTACGCGCCGCGCCGCGGCCTGTTTGAACAGTTCTTCGGCATGCGCACCCAGACACCCGGCCTGCTCGACATCCTGCCCGATCAGATGTCCGACCTGCGCGACACGCTGATCGACGCGACCATGCCCCGACGCATGTACCTGTTCCAACCGTGATCTTCCGGCCGCCGGGCTCCGGCGCCTGATTGCCTCCACTCACCATGCGCCTGATCTCCGCGCTGATTCTGCTGCTGATCCTGGCCACGGCCCGTCATGCCCCGGCGCAGCCGCCCGTGACCAACGCTCAGATCCAGCAGACAATCCAGCGCGCAATCAGATATCTCTATGACCAGCAGAACATCTACGGCGACTGGGAACCCGATGTCCCGCCGCACCGCCAGGTGGCCGGCGTCACCGCGCTGGTCACCTTCGCCCTGATCACCGCCGGCGAAAGCTATCAAAGCCCCGATCTTGACGAGGCCGTCGCCTACCTCAAAAAGAAACAGATCCGCGGCACCTACGCCGTGGGCATCCGCAATCACATCTGGGCCCAACTGCCCGACGACTTCGCCCCCCGACTCCGCGCCGACACCAAGTCCCTGGTCGACGGCCAGGGCCCCAGAGGCACCTACACCTACGATCTGGGCTCTGACGGTGATAACTCCTGCACACAGTACGGCGTGCTGGGCGCCTGGGAAGGTGCGAAGCGCGGCGCACCAGTCCCAAACGGATATTGGAATAAGGTCGAGCGCCACTTCCTGGGCACCCAGGAAGACGACGGCGGCTGGGGTTACACCGATCACGACCGCGCCACCGCCAGCATGACCGCCGCGGGCCTGACCTGCCTCTACATCACGCGCGACTTTCTGCATCGCCGCCGGTACGTCAAGCCCGGCTTCATCGAAAACCAACCCCTGCAACATCAGATCGACCGCGGACTGAGCTTCCTGTCCCGTCATTTCCAGCCCAACCCGGACATGTATTACATGTATGGCGTCGAGCGCGTGGCCCTGGCCGGCGGACACAAATACCTCAACGGGCGCGACTGGTACGCCGCCGCCGCCGCCCACATGGTGCACACCCAAACCCAGGACGGGCGCATCGGCGACGGCCTCGGCGGCCCCGTCGTCCACACCGCCTTCGCCCTGGCGTTCCTCGTGCGCGGCGGACATCCCATCTTCATCAATGTCCTGCAACTGCCCGACTACCCCTGGCGCAACCGCCCCCACGCTGTCGCCAACCTCACCCGCTGGGTCTCCAACCAGGTCGAGCGGCGGATGCTCTGGCAGGTCGTGCCGATTCACACCCCGCCCGAAGACTGGCTCGACGCGCCCATCCTCAGCGTGGCCGGCCATCAGCCGCTGCAATTCGATCCGCGCACCATCGCCATGCCCGAATCGCTCGATACCGCCGTGCGCGCTCGACTCACCGACATCACCGGCGCCCCCGACCCGCCGCCCGATGCCGACCTGCCGCTCGACGACGTGCTCGCGGCGCAGATCAAGCGCTACATCGATCTCGGCGGCCTGCTGTTCACCCACGCCGACGCCGGCAGCGTCGTGTTCAGCCAAAGCGTCCACGCCCTGCTCAAGCGGATGTACCCGCTCTACAGCCTAAAACGCCTCGCGCCCGACGACCCAATCTACAACATCGTCCACGAGATCGACGCCGAGCACGTGCCGCTGTTCGGATTGCACAACGGCGTACGGTACCTGGTGATCCACAGCCCCACCGATCTGTCCGCGGAGTTTCAGGTCGACGCCGTCCGCGAAGCATCACGCTGGCGGGCCATGGCCAACCTGTATTACTACGCCACCGAGAACGGCCAGCTCCGCGCGCGGCTCGATCAGCACTACGAATCGCGTCAACCGGACATCGAGGCCGGCTCCCACATCGCCGTCGCCCGGGCCCGGTACGCCGGCAACTGGGATCCCGAACCCGCCGCGTGGTCCCGGCAGGCCGTGTTCATGCACAACCGATCCCGCACGTCGATCACCGTCGACACCCTCGCGCTCGATCGGTTGGATCAGCTCAATCCCGCCGCCGTGCCGTTCGTCCACGTGACCGGCACGGCGGCGATTGATTTCACCGACGCCCAGGTCCGCGCGATTCGGCAGTATGTCAACCGCGGCGGCGTGATGCTCTTCGACGCCGCCGGCGGACGGGCCGCCTTCACCGAATCCGTCGCCGCCATGCTCCAGACCCGCGCCTTCGACGGCGCCCGGCTGCGGCCGATCGACCCGGGCCACCCCGTGCTGACCGGCCGCGGCGTGATCGGCGGGTTCGACTGCACCCAGGTCGATTACCGCCGCCACGCCCTGCTGCGGATGGGCAAGACCACCCAATCGCGGCTGCTCGCGCTGCAGGTGCAGGGCGAGCCGCGCCTCTGGGTCTCCTACGAGGATCTCACCGCCGCCTGGCTCGACCAGCCGATGTCCGGCGTGTTCGGCTACTCCGCCGCATCGGCGCGGCGCCTGGCGGCCAACCTTGTGCTCTGGTCCGCCCAGGGCCGCCCAGGGCCGCCCGCCCAACCGCCGATAACCAATCCCTGACCCGCGCCCAGGATCGTCCCTCTTGCATCACCGCCCTATCATCTGATAGGTTGGCACATGTCTCAGCAGGTCTCCCGGCGACGGATGAGTCCGGCTCGGCCGGTTGCTAAAATCGAAACACTCCATGCGAAAGGGCTCAACATGTCCGCTTCAATGAGTAACCGTGGCGGTTCCAGTGGATACCGCGAGTGGATGGACAACAACGGACAATGGGTCACCATCGGCGCCGTGGTCCTGTTGGTCGTCGTGATCGTGTATCTGGTGTGGCCAAAAGGGCCGAAGGTGACAGAGAACTACGCCTATTTCTACGACCTGACCGACAACAAAGTCGTCGAGCTGAAGGGCAACGAGGTGCCGCCCGTGATCGATCCCGACACCGGCAATGAGTTGGTCGGCGTGCACTTCTACACCTGTGGGTTCTGCGTCGAAAGCAATGGCGAACGGTTCGTTGGGTATTACGAGAAATACACCGAGGAGGCCAAAGCCGAAAAGCTGGAACAGCTCCGGAAGCTCGCAGCCGGTGAGAAGGTCGTCGACAACACCACCCCCGACCAGCGCAAGGGACAGTTGATCTCGCTGGACGGAAAGAAGTGGGTCGAATTGTACAGCTCCGCGGGCCAGAAGATCCGATTCAGACCCAAGATGATGAGCTGCCCCACGAAGGACGACAGTTTCGGCGCCCCCCAGAATTGCACGCACATGCAGACCGTACTCGAAGAAGAGGACACCGGCGGCTGATCCTCACGCCGACCGATCGGCCGCAATCACATTCAACGCCTTGAACCGGCCGTTCAGGATCGCCGCGCTGTCGGTGCCCATCCAGCGCTCCAGGATCGCCGCGTACACCTGCCGAAAATCCGTGTGGTACTTCAGGTCGCCGTTGTCATCGAGCTGCGTGAGGCTCGGATGCCCGCCGTGCACGCCGCCCCGCACCGGCGCGCCGATCAGAAACATCGGCGCCGCCGTGCCGTGATCCGTTCCCCCCGACGCGTTTTCGCGCACCCGGCGGCCGAACTCGCTAAATGACATGATCAGCACGCGCTTCTCGTTGCCCTGCCGCTTCAGATCTCTGTACAGCGCTGCTACCGCCGCGCTGAATTGCCGCAGCAGATTGCCGTGCCGCCACTGCTGGCCGGCGTGCGTGTCGAACCCGCTCATCGACGTGTAATACACCCGCGTGGGCAGGCCGGCGCGAATCATCGAGCCCACCATCTTCAACGACTGACCCATCTGGTCGCGCGGGTAGTTCACCAGCGGCGCCGTGCGCGCCGCGGCGCGAATCCGATCGCTCGACACCTGCGCGTCCAGCGCCGTCCGCATCAGGAACGACGCGGTGCTGCCCTCGGCGACGTCCTCGACCGGCCCGGCGCGATTGATCCGCTCATACGACGCCGCCACGTCATCATGCAGATCCGACCCCGCCCAGCGGAACAGCCGCTCATCCTGAAACGCAACCGGCTGCACCTTCGCGCCCTGCGCCGCCAGCGGCGCCTGATCGCCCACCGCCACGCACAGGTTCGGGTCCGGCGCGCCCTCGCACGTGTTGTCGAAGTAGCGCCCCAGCCAGCCGTACCCCTGGCCCCGCCGCGGCTCGCCGGTGTGCCAGATGTCCATCGACTTGAAATGCGACCGATTCGGATTCGGATAACCCACGCCCTGAATCGCCGCCACCAGCCCGTCATCGTAAAGCCGCATCAATGAATTCAACTGTGGGTGCAGCCCGATCCCGTCTGCCCCGTTCAGTTTCAACACCTCACCCCGCGGCACAGCCAACTGCGGCCGCATCTGGTAGTAATCATCCGTGCCGTAAGGCACGATCGTGTTCAGCCCGTCGTTGCCGCCGCCCAATTGCACGACGACGAGGATGCGATCCTCCGGCACGCCCGGCCGCTGGGCCGTGTGCCGCACCGAGTCCGGCTGCTCGATCGCAAACGCCGACCGCTGCACGAACGCCGGGATCGTCGCCGCCGTCGACACCACCGCGAGGCTGCGCCCCATGAATTCCCGCCGCGTGTAGGGTTGCTCGTTCATCGTGCGACCTTTGTCATTACGTCAACTGGTACTCCGGCATCGCCGTGATCAGACACAGCGCGCCGATCAACATGTCATTGCTGATGCGATTGTCATGATCGGCGAACAGTCGCAGCAACTCCGATCGCCGCGCCGCCATGCGCGGCGGGCACACCAGCGCCGCGGTCAGCGCGTCGACCACCGCCTCGGGCGTGCGCTCGGTCAGATGCTCGATCAGCGGCATCGCGTCATATTCCAGGTCATCATGATGCCAGTCGTCGTCGTACGGCGACTTGCCGGTGATCAGATACGTCGCGACGTTCTGCCGCGTGAACAGCGTCGAGGTGTTAATCCACGTTCGCCCGCCCGGCCAACCCGCGACGTTCGGCGGGTTGAACAGCTCCTGCCCCATTAGCCGCAACACCGCGCCCAGCGTCTGAAAATCTCGCATCGGCGTTTCCAGCGCCCGCGCCGTGCCCGCCAGCAGATGCACGGGACTGCGCACCTGCGAGCCGACATTCTCCGCATCGTAAAAGTGCTCGGACAGAAACAGCTTCTTGAGCAGCGGCTTGAGCGCATACTTGTTCCGCCGCAGATCGTTGGCCAGCGCCTGCATCACCGTCTTCGACTCACGCGTGATCCCGTCCGGCAGGTCTGACACGAAATACCGATACAGCTTGTACGTGATGAACGACGCGCACGCCTTGCGCGACAGCAAAATGCGCACAAAGTCTTCACCGTCGAAGTTGCCGCGCTGGCCGAACAACTCCTTGTGACCGTCGTCGTGAGCCCGCCTGCGGAACTGGAAGACGTTGTCGTCGCGCATGTAGCCGGTCAGGGCGCGGGCGCCTTCCTGAATGTCATCCTCGCTGTACATCCCCTCGCCGAGCGTGAACAACTCCATCAACTCACGCGCGAGGTTTTCGTTCGGGTGTGATTTGCGGTTGCGGTCGTTGTTCAGGAACACGATCATCGCCGGGTCGCGAATGATGCCGTGCGCCAGCGTCGCGAAGTTGCCGTTGGCGTGACGTCGAAACATCGCGTTCTGTTGGTACAGCAGGAAACAGTCTTCGCAGCCGGGATAGTTCGAGGCGAAGTGGCCGTGCCAGAACAGCGTGAGCTTCTCCTGCAACGGGCGCGGCGTGGAGATGATCCGCCGCAGCCACCATTCCTGCAGGCCCTTCATCTGCTCGCGATCCTCCGCCTTGCGCTGGTTGCGGATCGCGCGGATCTTCGAAAGCTCCGCCTCGTCTTCATTCTCCCGCGCTTGTTTGTGACGCCGCCGTTCCTCGGGCGTGGGTGACCGTAACACGTCCGGATCGATCTGCGGCCGGTCTTCGCCATCCAGTTCGATCCGCTCGTAATCCACCAGATGGTCGACCGCCTTGCCCGGCCCCATCTCCGCCAGCGCCTCGATCTGCTGCCGCGTCCCCCCGAATCCCGCGCGATGCAACAGGTGCCGGGCCTGATCGAATCCGAAACGCCTCGGCGAAATCGCATTCAGGGATGTGGTCGGCATGGGCAAATCGTCCAGGATCCGCGGGAACAGGTCGTGGCGCACCATCGGATCAACGCCGCGGCGGCGGGGTCTATTGCATCCTAGCCCGCGAACCGGCCATCGGCGTGCGGTAGTATAGTGGACCAGATTCTTGGTCCCGGGCCGACGCCTCAACAGGAGACACCCCTATGTCCAGCGTCACCATGATCCATGCCTATCAATACGATCTGACGGATTTCCCGATTTCCCCTGATCTGATCATCGAAGGCAGTCCAAAGTCGCGCATCTGGATTCACGCGCAATCCGCAGACAAGAAGGTCACGCACGGCGTGTGGGATTGCACGGCCGGCCGCTTCAGTTGGGAATACGAATGGGATGAATTCGCGGTGACGCTCGAAGGCGGCGTGACCATCACGCCCGACGACGGCGAACCCATCACGACAAGCCCGGGCAGCTTTGTCTATTTCCCAATGGGCCTCAAAGTGATCTGGCAGATCGATGAATATGTCAAGAAGTCGTTCACGCTCCGCACGCCGCAGCCGCTGGAGCTGTGACGCGACTGTGATGAACGAGCGATCCGGTTCCAGGGAGTGTCGCACATGAAAGTGGCCATCGTCACCGGGGCGGGCAGCGGGATCGGCAAAGCGACGACGTTGGCGCTGCTGCGCGAGGATTACGCGGTCGTGCTGGCCGGGCGGCGCGTCGATCCGTTGCGCGAGGTGATCGTCGACGCCGGCGTCCCCGAACGACAGACGCACTTCATCTCCACCGACGTCACGAGCCCCGGATCGGTGGCGGATCTGTTCGCGCTGGCTGAGAAGCACTACGGGCGCGTCGATCTGCTGTTTAATAACGCGGGCATCGGCGGGCCGAACGTACCCCTGGAGGAGCTGGGTCACTCGGTTTGGTCGGCGGTGATCGACACCAATCTCACCGGCGCGTTCCTGTGCACGCAGGAAGCGTTTCGCATCATGAAAGCGCAGGACCCCCGGGGCGGGCGCATCATCAATAACGGTTCGATCTCGGCGCACGTGCCGCGGCCCAATTCCGCGGCGTACACCGCGAGCAAGCACGCCGTCACCGGACTGACGAAGTCGACGAACCTCGACGGCCGGGCGCACGACATCGTGTGCGGGCAGATCGACATCGGGAACGCATCGACGGAGTTGACCGAGAGGATGCACCACGGCGTGCCGCAGGCCGATGGGGCCCTGCGGTCGGAGCCGACCATCGACGCCGATCACGTCGCACGGGCGGTGGTCTACATGGACAGCCTGCCGCTGGACGCGAACGTGCCGTTCATGACGGTGATGGCGAATCAGATGCCGTACATGGGTCGGGGGTAAAGCGGAGATGTGCGCGGGCGGTCACTTCTCGCTAAGCACGAGCGAACCATCAAAATCATGCGGCGGGTCGGCGATGAGGCGGCGGCAGGCGTCGAGGTAGACGTCGGCAAGTTTCGACGTGCCGAAGCGGGCGCTGAGGTCGGTGAACAACTCGGCGCAACGCTCGAATCCGCCGGCGATGTAGCACTTCACCGCGTCGGTCGTGTCCTGGGCCAGTTGGGTCTGTTCGTCGGTGGCGTTCTCGCGATTGACCATCAATTCGTGCACGGGTTCGGCTTCGGTGCGCCCGACCACCACCAGATGCCCCACCATGCGCGTGAGCATTTGGTCGTCGACCTGCGCTTTGGTGTTGTCCGAGACAAGAATCTGAGTGCCGAACTGCTTGTTCGCGCCTTCCAATCGGGACGCGAGGTTGACCGAATCGCCGATGACGGTGTAATCGCTGCGCTGCGGGGGCGCACCGCAGTCACCGACCATCATCGGCCCGGTGCACAGACCGACGCGCATATACAGGGGCGGCAACGACTCGAACTGTGGGTTGCGATTCAGACCGTTCAGCGCATCGATGCAGGCCAAGGCGCTGTCGCAGGCGTCGAGCGCGTTCTGCTTGTTCTCGATCGGGGCGCCCCAGAAGGCCATGATACCGTCGCCGAGATATTTGTTGACGTAGGCGCGGCTGAGCATGAGCTTTTCGGTCATCGTCGCGAGGTAGTGGTTGAGCAGTTTGATCGTCTGCTCGGGTCCGAGCTTTTCGGAGATGGAAGTGAACGAGGCGATGTCGGAGAACATGCAGGTCAGCTCGCGCCGCTGGCCTTCGAGGTTGACCACGTCGGGGTTCTGGATCAAGTAGTCGACGAGATCGGGCGAGACGTAATTCTTGAATCGTTTGGTGATCCGTGCTCTTTCGCGCTGTTCGATGATGAGTCGGAACACGGTGATGCCGGCCCACACGAACACACCGGCCATGCCGGGGCCGGCGACGGCAATCCAGAGATTGAAGTAGTCGAACAGCAGCAGACCGTTGGCGATGGTCATCGCGGCGATGAACAGGCCGACAATGAACATGCCACTGACGGGATTGAAGCGTGAGGTGATCGCGGTAGTCAGCAGTCCGACGGCCAGGGCGAGCAGCATGTCCGCCCAGAGCGGGCCGCGCCCGATGAAATGATCGGTGAGCATGGCGTGCAGGACCGCGCCCTGCACGACGACGCCGGGGCATTTTTCATCGAGGCTGGTGGGCACGAAGTCGGCGATGGAACCGGTGGAGGTCCAACCGACCAGGCAGATCGTGTCGCGGACCATCGCGCCGATGCGCCGGTCGAAGTCGGCGATCTTCGCGTGGCCGAGCGTGATCTGATTGGCCAGGTCGCGGGAACCGTCGCGTATGGATTGCAGTTCACTTAAGAAGGCCAAATCCTCGGGCGATGGGTCGATGGTCGCCTCGCCCTCCTTAATGTATTCGCCGATCTGGTGGATGATATCGGCGCGCAGCTGATCGCGATCGAGGCGGGCCTGATCCCGTTCGGCTTGAGAGGCGTCGGGATCGGCGAGGACGGCCAGGGCCTGTTGATACGGCGCCGCCTTGGCGGACACATACTCGTTGGCGGCGCCGATAATGAGTTCGTCGAGCGCGGTTTCATTGTCGGCAGTGTCAGCGCGCAGTGTATTGATCTCAATCAGCGGACCGATGGGGAAGTGCTGAGCGGAGCCGGATTGCTCCGGAGCGTAGAGTTGGTCCCATCGGGGCGCATTGGTCGGCCAGGTCACCAGCGCGCGACCGGTGAGTCCGCTGCCGCCGGCGCCGCGACGATCGGGCAGCATGGGGATGCGCAGCGTGCGCGTTTCGCCGCTGGGCAACCGGGCATCGGGCAGGATGGTGTGATCGTCTTCGATGAGGACCTGATCGATGGGAACGCCCATGTAGGCGCAGGCGACGCGCAGGGTGAGATGCGGGTAGCGCCGGCCCTGATAGCGAATCCACAGGGGCACGGAGCGAACGCGGGCGTCGGGGTCGGCTTTGTAGGTCACCGAGCCGGTGCCGGCCACCTGAGCGGCAAGCACGGGAATCGGCACGTCGGGCAGGCGGCCGGCGGGCAGAAACAGGTCGTCGCCGATCACCGGCGGCGCATCGCGACGTAAGAGCATGATCGAGCGCACGCGCTGGTACTCGGCGGCCAACGTGATCAGCTCGGGCGCGTCGGTGACGTAACCGGCGAGGTCCGGCATCAGCGCGGCGCGGCACTGGGCCAGCGACATCGATGGATCAATGTCCATCCGGTCGATCAACTGCATGCGCAGCACATCGGCCTTGAGGGATGCCAGATGATCCGAGAAGCGCCGGGTTTCGTCGCCGCTGAGGCTCAGTTCACGGGCGACGGCATCGGCATCAAGAAACACGTCGTCGCGGAGAACTTTGCGCACGCGATCGGCCAGGAGGTCGATGCGGTGGTCGACGTTGAACTGGATCGGCATGTAAACATTGCCGGCACGCTGGACGGCGTCGGCGAGGCATTGATCGTCCTCGATGCGCCGGGCGCGTTGGACGATGGTTGGATCAACGTCGGCGTCAGTGGGCGCATCGTCCTCCAGCGGGACGAGCCGCGGGTTCTGCGGCTCGGTGAACAGGACGTCGAACGCGATCATGCGGGCGCCGAGTCGGCTTAGTTCATCAACGACCAGGGCGATGCGCTGGCGCGGCCAGGGCCAGCGCTCGGTGCGGGCCAGCGAGTTGTCGTCGATGTCGATGTGCAGGATGCGATCGGAGGGGGCGGGGTTGTGATAGGCGAAGTGGCGAAAGCGCCAATCGAGGGTGATGCGTTCGAGGAACTCGATGCTGCCGCTGACCATGAGGGTGAGGACGATCAGGGTGAGGGTCAGGCCGACCAGCCAGTTGAGGCGGGCGCGGAGCCGGGGATGGCCGACCACCGCCGAGATGAAAGAGATCGGACGCATGGATGTGCTCATGTGTATATCGTCAGCGGAAGTGGTAATTCCGGGGCGTTGGGCTAAGTCACAGATTCGACATCCTCAACGGTTGACTCCGAGTTGGCCACGTTGTGATTCCGGCGTCGGGCCAGCGTCCGTTGTTTGAGTCTGGCTCGACGCTCCAATATCGAGTCCCGCCGCCCAATGACTGTCGATTGTCAACTCGCCGGATCGGCGGCTCCGGTGGATGCTTTGGTTAGCAGACCTCTTGTCCGACGCTCAGATCGCAAAGCCCCATGGGCAGCTCACGTTGGAGCATCCTATTCTTCACGTAGTTGTGACAACGTTCTCACTGGCATTTCGCCCTGAGCCTCACTCAA
>NYZD01000018.1 GCA_002685935.1 Planctomycetaceae bacterium
CAATGGCATCAAACGGATTCGGCGCATCCGATGGCTCGATCGACACCGCAACGGCAGTGTCTTCCTCTGGTGCGCCGATGCCGGTCGCGGACGCAAACGGCACACCCGCGAGCAGAAAATGCGTGTCGATCGACGTGGCAAAAACGGGATTCGTATCGTCCTCAGTAGTCACGCTGAGCGCCGGCGCGTCATGCTGGTACAGCAAACCGGTGATGCCGCTGAAACCGGGATGCCTTCGAGTCAAACGCCTGAGGATTGCTATCTGCTCGGCCCGTATTGTTCACGATGGACAGGACGCCGGCCACCAATTGTTCCGATCCGTCACCGACCGTCCCGTGATCAGTCCAGACCCATTCAAACACGTTGTCGCGGTAGACCGTCACTTGCGCAGCGGCAGTCGCGGCCATGCTCAACACGCCGGCAAGTCCAATCAGTTTCCATGAATTCATCAGCTATCTCTCCACGCTAAGCTGATTTTCCCCGCTGACCTGCGCCCCCTGTTCACCCATACGATCAACACACAATCATATCCACACAAATCTGCCGCGTCAATCGTTCCCGCTCCCTCTGCTGTACGTAGAAGGACCATGGGCACCCGGAATCCGTGCCGCGACGGCCGACGGCCCGCCCACGCTGCTGGCCGCTACCACGGCACCATCTTACGCTGCAACGAACTGGCGCGAGGTCACCGGTGCAAGCGCTCAGGACTTGCACAAGACTTCCCGGAATTCAGATAGAAAACCCCGCAAAACAAGCCGTTTCGCGAGGTATCTCCAATAGGCCGCGGTGGGATTCGAACCCACGAATAACGGATTTGCAATCCGTCGCCTTAGACCGCTTGGCTACGCGGCCGCATCTTCCAAAAGTATATCGGGGCACCCGTGACGGGCCAAGCATGGCTCATTCGCGGCGCGTCGGAGCGATTCACAACTCGGATTTCTTGCGCCGCCCCCGGCGCTTCGGGCCTTTCTTGACCTTTGTCTTCTTCATGATCGACACATCAATCAGCGGGAACACGCACTCGCCGCTGGCAACATCCTTACGATGGGTCATGTCTTCCAGCGTCGTCGCCGCGAACCTCTCTTCGATCATTGAAATTGCCTCGTCAAGTGTCTCATGCAAAGAGCACAGCGTGCCCGCATGGGAAGGAATATCCATCGGACACTTCGTAATCCGGCGGATCGGCTCGACCGCGTTGACGATCTCCAGCACGCTGAACTCCGAAGGTGGCTTGGCGAGTTGGAAGCCGCCGTGACGTCCCCGCTGCGACGAGACGATTCCAAAGCGACTCAGCCCCTGCAGTACCTTCGACAGGTAGCCCGCCGGCACGTGCGTCGCGTCAGCGATCTGTTGCGTCGTCCAGGAATCCGCCGAATGCTGAGCCAGATACACCACGGCCCGCAGCGCATACTCGGTGGTTTGTGAAATCATGCACTGCTCCCATGTGAGTTCTCGATGACCGTTTGCTGCAACTAACGTCGCTCAATGCCGATAGACGCCTTTCACATCCGGACACGTCTGTCTGCTGCGTGTCCCCGTATGCTCGGCAGCCATCGATTTGAAACACTCGCCTGCCGAAACCCCGCGTCTAACTCGCGTTAGCAAATCACTTTCCAATTAATTTAGGTCATCTAGACATAAATGTCAATAGGCACCGGCAGTCGGTGTATCCGCACGGTCAATCTGGTGCAGGACCACGTCCAGCCGCCCCGCCACCGTCGCCATCGAATCCGGCCGATCCTCGGGCCTCGACGCCACGCAGTCGAGGATCAAGCCGTTCAGTGAACTGGGCACGTCCGCATTCAACTCCTCAGGGGCACGCAGCGATTTGCGGCTCCGCAACAACACCTCCCCATCGGCCTTTGGGATCTTCGTCGGCACGTGTTGATTGGTCAGACACCAATACATTGTGGCGCCAAGGTTGAATACATCCGTGCGCGCCGTGATCGGACCGCGATCCACCTGCTCCGGCGCGATGTAGTCTGGTGTGCCCTGAATGCGCTGTTTGACCGTGCCGATCCGGCACGATTGACCGAAATCGATGATCTTGACCTCATCACCGGCATGCAGCAGCACATTGCTGGGCTTCATATCCGCATGGGCATACCCGACCCGATGCAGTTCACTGAGCGCGCCGGCGATGGTCTGGAACACCGCCACCGTTTCGACCAGCGTTCGGGGACGTTGCTGTTCAAGTGATACGCCGTCGACCAACTCCATCAACAGCAGCACTTCCGTCGTACGCCACAAGTGCTTCCGTCGGATCAATCGATGAGTCCGACGGATGTTCGGATGGTCGATTCGACTGGCCACATGGTGTTCGGTGACGGTTTGATCGATGAAACGCTGATCCTCTGGATCAGTCTTCAACACCCGCTTCAAGGCGTAAACCTGCCCAGCCTTAGGGTCCTGCACCGCATAAATCGTGCTGCGGGCGCCGTATCCAATCGTCGTGAGCACTTCGTAACCGGCGATATACTCCTTTGAGCCCTTCACAACGCCACTTCCCTAAAATAACCGTATGGATGATGCCAAGACTGCGGAATGGGAGTGGGTGCTGCTTAAGAGCCTCTGTCACTTAGCTCCGGGAGGAAATCAAAGCCGAATCAGACCGTCAATGAACAATCCATTCTATCGGTTGCCCCAGGTCCGGACTACTACCTCGGCCAATTATTTAACGGCCCAATGCTTGGATTATTGTGTGGGAACATGCGACAACTGCACGCGGAACCAGCCCGCCGGGAACAGCCGCCCGGGGCTGGTCGTCGAAGCAATCCCCGAGTGCAATCTCACGTACTGAGCCGGCATGTTCAGACGCCGCCGCAGGTCACTGACTAAATCCACAACCGCTTTCCGCTGTGCTTCAGTCGGCGCAGCGTAGTCACCGTCACCGATCAAGCAGATGCCGATAGCGTGCTGGTTGTACCACGCCGCCTGATCACCCGTGGCATGAATGCCGGGCTGCTGGGCCAGCCATCGTGCCCCGACCTCCACTTCACCATCCCGACTGCCCGTGCCGTTGCCGATCACAAAATGATATCCGAGGCCCCCCAGATCGGCCGCCCGATGTTCAGCATCGAGCGTCGCCGCACTCCCGGACGGCTGCCCGGAATGATGAATCAAGATCGCGCCCCACCGTGCGATATCGATCGGGACATGCGTCGCAAACGGCTCAGCCGGCTCCACGAGCACCCGATCCACGCCGATCATGGCAACGCTCTGGCCCGCCCCGGACGGCATCGGCTCCAGGGCCAGCAACAACGCACTGACCAGCGTCATCGAACTGACTAAGCAGACCCACACCACCACCGTGCGACGATCCACGATCGGATTCTCGTTACGGGCCCTGTCAGCCACGGGCACACCTCTGGGAAACCTGTTTTGACCCTCTGATTTATCGACGATCTCTGAACATTTCTTCAGAAATCGTCTCCCCTGCGCGGCGTCGTCCCGTCACAACCGGTATATCTTAACTTTCCGGTGGCGTCAGCCGTTCACGCAAGGCCGGCGACGTGTCCCCGTAACGATCGTAACGCTCGGTTGGGACGTAACGGCCGCGCAGCCGATCGTATCGCTCGAACTGCGTTCGCGGCAGATTCTCGGGGAATAGGGCTCGTTCACATCCGGCGAAACTAACCGCCGCCAGACAAACCAACCCGATCGAAAGGCATCGCTTGACTTGAGTGCATCCGTGCATGGCTGACCCCGAGTATAACAACCCAATCCATCACTGTGAAGTCGGTTGCGCAGGTTTTTCACCCGTCACGACCCACGCCTTCCCCTCGCCGCTCACCACCACCCCGCCGAACACCGGCCGAGCCGTCGCATGGACCGGCAAATCCGATAGTTCGATGCGGGCAACCACGTCGCCCGTGTCTCGATCCACCAGCAGGTGCCCCAGCGAATCAGCAACCCAATGAGATCGCTTCGCCGCGGAAAGTGAATTCGACTCGCCCGGCCGCGGCGTCACGTAGCCGCTCATCAGAATCAAGTGATCCGCGCTCAACGCACCCATCTGAAACGGCCTAGGCGCGTTGTTGGCCCCGGTCACATTCGCGATGCGCCATTGCACGACCCCGTCCGCCCCCAGCGCCAGGCATTGCTCCTGGCCCCACAATATCCACCGATCCGCCCTGTCCTGCACAGCATCGGTGATCTGCATCCCGTTCATCTCGGTAATACGATCTCCACTCTCCAGATCGAACATGATCAGTGGCTGACCCCGTAGCATCACCAACAACCGGTCCGTCCCCATCCAGACCAGCGGTCCCTGCAAACGCCGACCGTGCTTCACCGTCCATCGGACGCGCGACTGCTCCAGATCGTGCACAACGACATTCATGCTCGTGCAGTAACACAGCAACCCGCCGTCGGTCAGACCCATCCATTGAACCGGATCGCTCTCGCTGGAATACACCTGATGCACCACCGCTCCCGTATGAACGTCATACACGATCAACCTTCTCTGTCCCCCCACATCTCGACCCGTCACCGCCACGTACGCATCACTGACCTCCATCGCTCCGTCAATCACCACGCCCGGATGCGCCTGCCAGAGAATCGCCCCCGTCCACGCATCCAGCACCATCAGTTCACCGACCGGGCCCAAAATCGCCACCGCGCCCGGCCCAACCACAGCCTGCATCCCCTTCCCGCGCACTTTCAATCGCCCGATCTGCCCATCAAACAATATCGGTCGCCCCGCCTCGCCGTCATTTCCTCTCACCAGCAACTCGAGCTTTTCAGCCGCTCCCATCTGCACGGCTTCCAGAAGCTGCCCAGCTTCCTCATCCAACACGAATAATTCGCCACCGTCCACGTTGCCTTGGGCCATTTGCATTCGTCTCAAATCCGCAATGATCGCATCGCGCCCCCGTTCCAGTTCCGCGGTCTCAACGGTGGCTCCCATCTCCTGAAACACGTTGCGCAGGTTGTCGCTTGTCCACCGCACGTCCCCCTGGTTCGTGTCACGGCATTCAATGCGTTGTGTACCCGCCCGCGACAGCCAAATCCCCTCATCAGAAATGCGCAGCAGCGTGACCTCAGCACTACCGACCTCGTCGGACCAGATCAGATCGCCCCGCCCAACATCACGCATCTCCAGCCGTTTGCCATGCAACGCCAGCCAGCGTCCCTCACCCGCGTCTCTTCCGGGGACAACGCCCAGAACGCGCCCCTCAACCTTTTCCACACGTGCATCGGATCCGCCCAGACCGGTGTTCGGCAGATCCGACCCGATCCGTGGCTTCAGTTCCTGGATCCATGTGGCGGCGTCGATCGCCTCGCCACCACGCATCAACGCGACCGGCGGATCTGCCGCCGCCCACCGCCGCAACATGGCAATCGCGCGATCCGGACGATGCATCGCCACGAGGATCTCCGCCCGTTCCACATCGATCTGACGGACGCGATCTGCTTCCGTCACCTGCCGCCGAGTTCGAGACAGCAGCGCCAGCCCCCCATCGAATCGCCGCTCGGCCGCACATTGCTTTGCCGCCCGCATCAGCGCCTCGGTGGCCGCTTCGGTGCCGGGGAACGATTCAGCAATGCCGATCCACTGCTCAACGTCCGCCCGGACTCCCAATGCCTCCAAGCGTGCCTGCGCCGACCGCTCAAATGCGCGATGTTCCCCTCGTCCGCCCTCACCCAACAGCTCAATCAGCCGACGCTGGACCTCGAGCCCAACCCGCCGCACGCCCCCTTCATGGTCACGATACGAATGATCCCGATAAGCAGGCACCATCAGCAATGTCTGGTAGTGCCCCATCGCCGATTCGTGCCGTCCCTGCTCAACGGCGAACGCCGCCGCCGCAAGGTGGAACGCCACCTCCTGTTCCGTCCGCCCAGCCAACTGCTCGAGCCGATCGAAGACCGCCCCCCGCATCGCAGTGTCAATGCCCGGGGCGGTCGAGGCCAGGTCCAACAGCATATCGAACAGGGACTCCTGTCCCTCGGGATCCGCCCGGTGTGCCGAGACCACCGCCAGCGTCTCGTCCAGAGACGCCATGAACTGATCGTATCGGTGAGCCTGCAGAGCCAGTCGCAGCAGCGATAGCCGCGGCGCCATGTCCTCTGGATGCAGGCCGATCACCTCCATCAGGCGATTCGCCGCCGCATCCCAGGTGCTGTAGCTCGCAATCGATTCAGCGTCCGCCGCGATGAGCTGGTCATCCAGCACCAGCACGTTAATCGCGCGACCCACCGACAGCGACGGTTCGTCGACACCGTCGGAGAGTCGAATCACCCGCACATCCGTGGCCGTCGGCAGATACAGCCGCTCGTGCGTCAGCGACCACTGGCCCTGCTGCGCCCCCGCACCCGACGTCGACGACGACCAGATCGGATCGAGCGTCGCGCCGTCCAGCCGCGTCAAGCTATCTCCCAGGGCCAACACGTCCCCATCGATTGAAGCGATCTGATTCGGATGGTCCCAGACCCCCGTTGCGATCGTGTCCAACAGATGCCCCGTGTCTCGATCGATCACCAGCGTGCGATTGCCGGCCCGGTCCAGCACGATCAAGCCGGATGTGGTGTCAACCAGATAGCTGTTCTGCCACGGCGCCACCTCAACAGATTGCGATGGATAGCGTCCTCGAAACCGACCCCCTCCCTCTGCCACCGGGACCGCGCTCGGCAACGTCACCAGCCAGTGAATCGTGCCGTCAACCGGCGACAGCGCCGCGACCGCCCCGGGTTGAGCCGTCACGTAGAGGCGCCCATCGCTGATCTCGATGTCGGTCACGACCTGCGGCAACATCGAACGGCCGAATGGCACGCTCGCCAAGTGCCGCAGCCAGATCGGCTTCCCCGACTCCAGCGATACCGCCACCAGATACGCGTCGGCAAAGCCCGACTCCTGGAGATTCTGAATCGTCGCGAAAACCACCCCGCCCTGAATGACCGGTCGCCCAACCCAGTCCGCATGTTGCCACTGCCCATCGACCTCCCCCGGCGTCAGACGCCAGCACAATTCCTCACGATCCGCGCGCAGGCAGGTCAAAGCATCCGCGTCCGTCCCGGAACGCACCATCCGAGACGCCAACCCCACCGGCAGACCCGTGATCGCCACCAGTCGGTCTCCCGTCGGAATGACCACGTGCTGGCTCGCCCCAACCTGACTGGGCCAACCCCCGGCCCCCCCCCTCTGAACCCGCGCCAGCTGGCGCTTCAACGCCACAAAGGCCGGATCCTCGTATTGCCAGATGATCGCGCCACTGGCCGCGTCGATCGCTCGAACATGCAGTCCGCTGTTGGCGTAAATCGTGCTGCCCCGTGCCGACGGCACGACCGACGGTCGCTGCCCCGAGGGATCGCGCAACACCTCACCCGCGCCATCGCTCATTCGCATCAGCGTGCGCCCTACCCCCAGCGATTCATGCATCCAGAGCGCTGCATCCAGCGACGCCGGCAGTGCGACATCCGGCAGCACGTCCAGCGGCACGCGCACCACCGCACCCGTCGGCGCCGCCACCGTTCCCATCAGCACGTCCAGACGACCGGCCGCCGCTCGATCCAGTTCCGCCAATGCCTGACGATGTTCGTTGTATTCCTCACCCTCCCCGCGATACCCCGCGCAGATCGCCCGCAGTTCCAGCAGTAATCCAAGATGACTGTCCCGCGCCAGGTGCCGATTCAGGTCCGCCAGCCACGGCGCCGCCGAATCAAAATCGCCCGCCTCCATCATCGATCCCGCCACCCGCATCCCCGCTGTCAGTCCCGCATCCGTCAGCCAGAACCGCTGTGCAACCCCGCGCAGCGCATCCAACTCACGACCCGCGTCCAACAGCGCGCGGTCCGCTACCGATCCAAACCGGTCTCGATACGCAGTGATCAGCTCCGGCGATGATCGCAGCTTCCTCTCAATGATGATCCGCGCATCAACATACAGGCCCGCCTCCTGTTCAAGCAGCTTGCGGCCGTGTGCCTCGTTCACCTCCTGTGCCAGTCGTGCCGCCTCCGACCACTCGCCGTCACGTGCCCGCGCATCGATACCGATCAGCAGATCGGCCGCCGCCGGTGAATCGTGTACGTACACCTGCGCACGCGCGACACCGGCCATCCCAACCATCAAAACAACGATCGATGTCAAACTGGGAGGAAAATTCATGCTTTACCGATTATATCCGCCTCGAATCCACTCAGTCGCCTGTCTCGGTTCAGTCAATCCCGATTCCCGTCGATGCCACACCGGAGCATGGGCTCAACGCTTCCGCCCGCACCTCATGGGGAATCGGACATCATGTCCACGATTCAGCTTCCCGCCGCCGACACTCATCGCCGCCGAAGGCCCTTCCGCGTCGCCGTATTGCTGATCGGCATGGTCCTGTTCGGCCTCGGCGACCTCTATGCCACACTCATGCACAGCCTCTACGTCGGCATGCACGAAACAAACCCCATCGGTGCCTACCTCATCGCCGAGCAAAGCATCTGGGGACTGATCCTCTTCAAACTGGGCACACTCGGCTTGTCCGCCGGTTTGTTGCTCAAGGTCCGTCACCATCTATCGGCCGAACTCGCCTGCTGGGCACTGCTCGTCGTAATGATCCTCGTCACCGTGTATTGGCATGCCTACAACCATCAGGTCCTCACCATGGCCGAGAAACTGCCCGTTGCCGACCTGCCCCCCCTCGCCGGTCACAAAAGCCACGCCCCCCTGCCCTGACCGTCAGTCGCCGCCGCCCGCCAGCTTCCTCGCCAAGGCAGTTGCCGCCGCCACGTCGCGCACCTCACCCATCAGCTGCGCATCGTACACCTGTTCTAATAGACGCTTGAACGCCGGGCCGGGTTCAAATCCCGCATTGATCAGATCATGCCCGCTCAACAGCGGGGCCGGCGCCACGCCCTCGGCAACCAACGATTCGATCTGTCGCTCCATCGCCGCCTCATCACGCCTCGGCCCGCCCTGCCGCCGCTCCACCGCCCGCCGCAATCCATGCAGCGCCGCCCAGTCGTCGCGAGCCAGCAACCGCTTCCGTTGCGCCACGTTCAGATTCTCCCAGTCCAACGCCACCGGCAACTGCTTCAGCAGCCCGGCCAACGCCTGACGCTGCTCATTGCTCAACACCAGCGCCGCACGCCACCGCCGGGCAAGCTGCACCGACTTCATGCCCCGTAGCGCATCAATCAATCCCGCCACGTCGCTCGCCTCCCCCGGGCACAGGTGTCGATCCACCAACCACCCCGCCAAAGCGCTCGGGTAATCCGCCGAATCATCTAGAGCCGACAGACACGCCAAATCACCGGCCAACGTTGATTCGTTCAACGTCGGCCCGTCCAGACCGAACCGCTGCAACATCTCCGCCGCCCGCGCCCGCGACGCATTCGACATCATCATTTCAATTTCCATCCCGATCCGCTCGCGGCTGATGCGATCGAGCATCGACGCGTGCGCCTCGATCGCCGCCGCCGTTGCTGCCTCGATCTCAAATCTCAGCCGGGCCGAGAAACGCACCGCCCGCAACAACCGCAGGTAGTCATCCGCGAACCGCTGCCCCGGATCGCCGATCGCCCGAATCACTTTCCGCTCCAGATCCAACTGCCCCGACACGTAATCATGCACCGCGTCCGCCACCGGATCATAGAACATCCCGTTAATCGTGAAATCACGCCGCTGTGCATCGTGCTCCGCGTCGCTGTACGCCACGTGATCCGGATGGCGCCCGTCAACGTACCCCGATTCAATTCGAAACGTCGCCACCTCCACATCATGTCGATACATCCGCACCAGCGCCACCCCGAACGCTTCACCCACCAATCGAGCACTTCGGAACTGTTCAAGCACCTGCTCCGGATGCGCGTCCGTCGCCACGTCATAGTCCGCCGCGTCCTGCCCCAGCAGCATGTCGCGCACACATCCACCCGCGAAATACGCCACGTATCCCGCATCCTGCAACACGCGCACGATCTGCGCCGCCGCATCACGCGCCGTCCGCTCCGACCCCGCGTTGTGTCCAGAAGCCAGACCCATCGTCGCACAGTCTAGTCGCTGCGCTCGTAAAGATGCAGCGTCATCGATCCGTATTCGTGCGATCGCGCTGCCCCGAACCCCGTCACAGTGGGCCCCACCACCTCCGTCTCCGTGCGAAGCATCAGCATCGCGTCCGCCGACGCCAACTCCGAAATCCTCCCCATCAGCCCCACAATCCCCGCTGCCGTTTCCGAATCGTGCATCATGGCATATGGCGGATCGATCAACGCCAGATCAACCGGCCGATGCTCAAGCCAGTCCAGCCACGTCGTCGCCAGCGCATCATCCGAGACCACCGTCGCCCGGTCAGTTTCCCCAAGCGTTTCCAGATTTTCCGCCAGCAACCGACGCGCCTGGCGATCACGATCCAGAAACGTCACGTGCCGAGCCCCCCGCGACAGCGCCTCCAATCCCATCGACCCGGTCCCGCAGAACACATCCAGCACCACGATCCCGTCAAAATCAATCACCTGTGTCAAACGATTGAACAGGGCCTCCTTCACACGATCCACAATCGGCCGCGTGGTCTGATCCACCGGCCCGAGAATCGGCCGCGATCGATGTTTGCCCGCGATAATCCGCATGCGCCCTCTTTCCTGGAATCATCCCGTAGGATGCCGCAACGCCACCAGATACGCCACCCACGCGTGCAGCTCCACCGCATCCGCATCACCTATGAATCCATCCTCAGACTCAAAGTAGATCCCCAGATCATCGAAACCCGCCTCGCTCAACAGTTCCCGCAACTCCGGCAGCGACCACATCCGCCAATCGTAGCTGAACGCTCGCTGTAACTTCGATCCATTGCGAAACCGGAAATGAATATGGCACGCGATCTCATGCGTCAGCGGATTGATCGCCTCCTGCTCCCACTGGTACTCAAACATCGAGAAATTCCGCCGGTCCACGCTCGCCTCAATCGAACCCGGCCCCCCGAACGCATCCAGCACCATGAACCCCCCCGGCTTGATGCAACGTCGCGCATGCTTCAAATACCCCAACAGTTCCGACCGGGCCTTATAGATGTAGTGCGAAAAATTCAGCGATACCAGCACGTCCGCCCGCTTGCGAACGTTCAACACGTCATCCTCAATCAACTCGATCCGCCGCGCCGCATCCCCCAGCGGGTCGCGATTGTGCGCTCGTGCCCACGCGAGCGTATCCGCATCAATATCCACGCCCACCGCCCGCCGTTCGGCATCCGACGCCGCCCAATGAGCCGACAGATACGCCGTCCCACAGAAATCCTCACGCAACACACGCCGCTTCGGCAGCTCCAACATTCCCGCCAGTTCGTCAATCAACCCCAGGATCACCTCCGGCCGCTGAACCGCGATCTCGTACAACGCATGTCGATCGGCGTTTCGCGCCGTCAACGCCTTCACGCCGTTTCCCTTCTTCGCATTCGACGCGGTGGATGGACGCGACTTGGCCTGGGCCGGTCTCCGGGTTCGCTGTTTCATCCCGACATTGAATACCCACCGCCGTGTTTTTACAATTCACCCGCTTCCTCGCGGACACCAGCCCCTCGGCCAAGGAAGGTCGACCACCATCCCAGGTCCGCCCCGTGAAGATTGGAGACCGGACATGAGTGAATGCCTGTGCGACCGTTGTACCGCGCTGTGCTGCCGTTATTTCGCCCTGCCCATCGATTCCCCCGACACCCCCTCAGATTTCGACGATATTCGCTGGTACCTCGCCCACGAGAACGTCCACGTCTTCATCGAAGACGACGAGTGGTTCATCAGCATGCAGACCCGCTGCCAGCACCTGCAGGACGACAACCGCTGCGATATCTATGAAGATCGCCCCCACATCTGCCGCGAATACAGCACCGACAATTGCGATTTCTACGTCGGTAGCTACGAGTTCGAGCAATACTTCACCACCCCCGAGCAGCTCGAGGAGTACGCCCAGCAGGCCCTCGGCTCACGCATGAAGCAATACGCCGTCCGCCAGCGGGCAAAGAATACCGGCGCCCCCACCAAGGGCGAGGGCAAGCCCGCCGGCAAGGCCGTGCTCGAGGCACGCCGCCGACCCAAGGTCCGCGCCCACCCCAGTCGCGGCCGCGGCCATGCCCCCGATGCCGCCGCCGATCGGGACGATCCCGACGTCATCGAGCTCACCGTCTCCACCGAATAACAGGTCAACACCCGCGCCGCCGTTTCGTATACCATGCCCCTCTCGCGCGTGAGCGGACACCCCCGGCCCATCCAACCCAAGGCAGCCACCGCCCCATGAAATTCCAGGCACCCAAGGGCACTCGCGACTTCTACCCCGCCGAAATGGCCTGGCGCCGCTGGCTCGAAGGCAAGTGGCGCGCCGTCTCCATTCGCAACGGCTTTGAAGAGGTCGAAGGCCCCATCTTCGAGACCCTCGAACTCTACACCGCCAAGAGCGGCGACGAGATCGTCAACCAGCTCTTCCAGGTCACCCGCGAAGGCTCCGACAAAATCCACGCCATACGGCCCGAGTTCACCCCCACCCTCGCCCGCATGGTCGCCGAGAAGGCCAACGCCCTGCCCAAGCCCATCAAGTGGTTTTCCATCCCCAATCTCTGCCGCGGCGAGCAACCCCAGCGCGGCCGACTCCGCGAGTTCCTTCAATGGAACATCGACATGATGGGCATCGCCGAACCCATCGCCGACGCCGAATGCATCTTCACCACCGTCGACCTCCTGTCCGAGCTCGGCCTCGCTCCCAACATGGTCAAGGTCAAGATATCTCACCGCGACGTCGTTCGCCGCATCCTCTCCCGCCTCGGCGTCGCCGACGATCACATGGTTGCCACCTTTGAACTCCTCGACCGCCGCGAGAAACTCCCCGACGATGTCTTCCGCGAGCGCGCCAATGCGATCGGCCTCGACGGCACCGCCCTCGAACGCCTCGACCAGGTCGCCCTCGTCCGCTATCCCACCTCTGAGCCTTGGGACCAGATCAAGGCCCGCATCCCCCTCCCCGAATCTGACCTCGAAGACCTCGCCGATCTCCACGACAAACTCAGAGCCTTCGGCATCGACGACTGGTGCGAATACGACCTGGGCATCGTCCGAGGCCTCGCCTACTACACCGGAACCGTCTTTGAAATCCACGAAATCACCGGCGCCGAACGCGCCATGGCCGGAGGAGGTCGGTACGATCAGCTCATCGAATCCGTCGGCGGCCCCCCCACCCCCGCCGTCGGCATGGGCATGGGCGACGTCGTCCTCTCCCTTGTCCTGCAAGATAAAGGCCTCCTCCCCCACGACGTCATGCCCCAGCTCGACGCCTTCGTCATCGCCGCCGCCGAAGCTGCCCAATCCCGCGTCCCCGATCTCGTCGCCACCCTCCGCGCCGCCGGCCTCCATGCTCGCTTCAGCTACCGATCCACCACCAACGTCGGCAAACTCCTCAAAGAAGCCGCCCAACACCACGCCCGCGCCGCCGTCATCCTCGACGACAACACCCTCTCCGCCGACACCGTCGCCGTGAAGGATCTGGCCACTGGCGAGCAGACGGATGTGCCCTCCGCTGAACTGACGTCCGCGCTCCTCCACTCAAGGCGTTAAGCGATAGGTTGCTGCAGATCTCGAGCCCACGGTGATCGCGCACCAGACCACGATCTACCGACTGATATCGGCAAACCCCAAGAGACCCCCATGAAACTCGGCACCCTCCTCATGCCCCTCCATCCGCCGCAAAAGCCCCTCACCGAATCACTCGATGAGGACACCGAATTCGTCGTCCGCGCCGAGCAGCTCGGATTCACCGAAGCGTGGTGCGGCAATCACGTCACCCTCAGATGGGAACCCATCGCCGCCAACGATCTGTTTATGGCAAACCTCATCGCCCGCACTTCCAAGATCAAACTTGGCATCGGCGTCTCGGTCCTGCCCCAACATCACCCCGCCAACGTCGCCGTCCGCATCGCCACCCTCGACCAACTCTCTCACGGCCGCGTCTACTGGGGCTTCGGTCAGGGCGGCGTCCCCACCGACTGGGAACTGTTCGGCCTCCCCCCCGATCCCAAAGTCCTCGGCCAGATGACCGCCGAAGCCCACGACATCGTCCTCCAGCTCTGGACCGAAGAACCCCCCTACCACTTCGACGGCAACTTCTGGCAAATCCACGTCACCGGCGTCAACGCCGAACAGGGCATCGGCTACGTCCCCAAGCCATACCAGCAACCACACCCCCCCATCGGCATGACCCTCATCAGCGGACCGTCCAAGGGCGGCACCATCGGCGGCGCCAAAGGCTACATCCCCCTGTCAACCAATCTCGTCCACCGCACCACCGTCGCCGAACACTGGACAAACTACTGCAAAGGCGCCGCCGACGCCGGTCGCCCCGAACCCGACCGCGAAATCTGGCGCGTCTCCCGATCCATCTTCGTCGGCCGGTCCACCGACGAGGCCCTCGACTTCGCCATCAACAGCGCCTTCGGTGCCTCAATCGACTACCTCATCTACCTGCTTCGCTCCGCCGACATGCTCCCCCTGTTCAAACACGACCCGAGCGTTCCCGATTCCGACGTCACCGTCGAATACATCATCAAACACAACTGCATCGTCGGCGACACCAAAGAGTGCATCCGCCAACTCGAACAGCTCTGGGAAACCACCGGCGGCTTCGGCACTCTCCTCATGATCAAACACGACCACGACGACGCCGACAAATGGAACCGCTGCCTCAACTACCTCGCCGAAGACATCATGCCGAAGATACCAAGTGTTTAGAATCACAATGTGACAGACGTCTCGCCCGCCCCGGTCCCCCGCGCGCATCAGACCAACGGACCCCCTCACCCCATCGGCCAAACCGAATCCATCCGCCACACATCCAGCGAACGCAGCCTCGCCGCCCCACCCCGCGCAAACACCCGCACCCCCAGACTATCCGTCCGTGCCGGATAAACCCGCTTCGCAAGATAGTGCACACCCCCAAAAAACACCTCAACCACACTGCGATCCACGAACACCCGCAACTCGATCATCTCTTCCTCATCCATCTGCACCTGACATCGCTGCGACTCGCGATTGCACACCTCATCGCTCACGCTCGACCGCGTCACATCCAGGATCAGCTCCCGTAGCGTCGACGTCCCCGCCCCGTGAAGCTGATTCGGATTCGTATTGAATCGAATCTGCGTCTGCTCCACCCCATCGCCCGAACACAACACCGCCAACCCCAATTCCTCCGCCCCCTCGGCCGAGAACACCGCGGATATATCCAACTGATCGCCGCGCGCCGCCGCCACGTCCACCGTTGAATCCGCCGCGATCGATAAATCAGAAACACGCTGGTGATCCCGCCGCAGACATTTCAACTCCACCGCCGGATCAATCAATAACTCATCATCTTCCGACAGCGACAGCACCGTCGGCACCCCCATGATCCCCGACCATCCCGCCGCCCGCTGAACATGACCAAACCGCCCCTCCGAGATCCGCCCGATCATCACCCGCCGCCCCGCCCCATCCAACAGCGTCTGCCCCTCACAGAAAATGCCCGGCCGACACCCAAGGTCCGTCTCGCCAAACGCCAGCCGCTGATGTCGCTCCGGGACAAACCGCTCATCCGCGTATGTCCCCACGTAATATTGAGGCCCCCGCGTGTGACTCGTGAACAACAACACATGCTTATCACCCCACCCAAAGAAATCCGGAACCGCGCAGTCCTCCCGCCAGCTCGTGTAATGCCCGCCCTCGTAGAACGGATGCAGATACTCCCACGCCACCAGATCTTTCGATCGAAACAGATACGCCCGGTCCGGCTCCCGCCCTTCAAACGCATCACGACTGCTGTTCCCCGTGATCGCGTAATACGTATCACCCTCGATCCACGCACACGGCGCGCCGTCAATCTTGTATGTATCCCCCGCGGTCGGCGTCGGGATCACCGGATTCGCTGGATACTTCTTCCACTTAACCAACATCTCATCATCACACGTGGCAATGCAGATCCCCTCCGGAACACTGTGATAGATGATCGTCGCCACGCCCTCTTGATTCGCGAACGCCGTCCCGCTGTAACACCCGTTGCGATCCACACCCCCCGGCGTCGGTGTCAGCGCGATCGGCAGATCCTCCCAATGCACCAGATCATCACTCACCGCGTGTCCCCAATGGATCGTCCCCGTCCGTCCGCCGTGGTATGCCCCATGCGGGTTGTACTGATAGAACAAGTGATACCGACCCCGCCAGAAGATCACCCCGTTCGGATCGTTCATCCAGTTCGACGGCGCTAGATAGTGATACCCCGGGCGATACCGATCACGCGCCAGCGCCCGTCGCTGCGCATCAAGACTCGGCATCACAGAACCCATAAGCACCTTTCGACGTCAAACGACAACCAATCCACTACATCAAGGACTCACGCCTCCGCAACGCCATGATCCACCTCGCCCGCACCATCGTCAACGCCCTGGCCACCTGCCGGCCAGGATGACCGACGCCCGTTCCCCCCTTGCCTCCACCAGCCTGATCCGCCCCGGTACAACCCCATAATTCACCCAATTCCACTGGCATTCCACCTAATAGCCTGCATATTATGAGTGTGACAACTCCGCAACGTCCCGGAACATGATTCGCGCCCGCTCAGATCGGAATTCCGGCATGCATCAGGCAGCACAACGCGCCGTCCAACACGCGGCCCTGGGTCTCGCCCTCACCATCGTCTTGCTCTGCGTCAGGCCCGCCCGCGCGATCTCCCTCAAGTCGCACACGGCATTCGGCTTAACTGACGACCGCGCCCGCATCACCAGCGATCCCGTCGTCTTGACCCAACGCCACCTACCCACAATACTTGTGCGCATTGAAAACGATGCACGAGCGAACGCCCCGTATGTCGGCAACGGCCTTCCCGCCGTCGACCAGATTCAACCGTCCGTGACGTCCAATGAATGACGAATACTCACACACCCTTCCAAGCGGAGCACAGACATGGATTTCCTTTAGTTCCTGATCATCGGTGCCGTCGCAGGATGGCTGGCCGGCCTCATCATGAAAGGACGCGGCTTCGGGCTCGTCGGCAATCTCATCGTCGGCGTCGTCGGCGCCCTGCTCGGCGGCTTCCTCTTCGGCTTGCTCGACCTCCCTAAGGGCGGCTTCGTCGGTTCTCTCATCACCGCATTCGTCGGCGCCGTCGTGCTCCTGGCCATCATCAACTACATCAAGAAATCACCATCCTGATCGCATCCCGGTCGGCCCGGCAACACCCAACGTAGGCCGATCCCCGCCAACCCGTCTTCCCGACCCGCCCGTCAACGAACGTTCGAGGCGAGCCGCTCGCCATTGCGCCCGCGAGAAATCGGACGACCAGATCACCGCGGACCTTCTTCTCCTTCGCACTTCCGAATTTGCGGATCGCACGTCGTATTGCTACGCTGAATTTGTTCTGATGTGATTTCACGTCTGACCGGCTCAGATTTCCTGGATGTGCGATCCATGTTCACGCAAAGATCCCGTCCGCACAGAGCCTTCACGATCGTCGAACTCATCGCTGTCATTGCCATCATTGCGGTGCTCATCGCGCTGACCTTGCCCGTCGTCAAGAAGGCCATGGAGACGGCGCGCATCACGATGTGCAAGACCAATCTCAGATCGCAGCACAATTCAATTCACATGATCGCGCTCGACCGCCAGAACGAACGCCTGCCCAGTGGGGACGGCGAACAGTTGACGTCCGGCATCACACCTTTCACCGGCAGCTATCGCGGCGACGCGTTCGGCGTCAATACCCCCGATCTGATCGACTACGGATACACCGAAGAAATCGGAATCTGCCCCAGCCTCACCCCCGACACCGGCATCGAAGCGCAGAAAGGCCACTGGTATTACTTCACCGCGGGTGACAACAACGGCAACGACTACATCTATAACGGCGGCGTGGGTAATGGCGATACGAATCGCCCCATATACGGATACAAGTGGCGCCCGCTGCACGGCATGTACATCTCTTTGAATCGCATGGTCGAATACCCCTACGCAACTATGCGCAATTTTGAGCTGACCCCGAATCAGGTCGTCTACATTTCTGACACGTCCTACAACAACCATAAATCCTATCCCGGATGGTATTACGCGTCCTTGGGGTACCGTGACCCCAGCAATCACCGGGATGATGACATCCGCGCCTACCGAAGAGGCCGGCACGTCTGGCCCACACAGGCAACAGGAGGAAACCGGCTCAAAGCCGACGGCAGCGTCGTGTGGTTTGAACTCTACAAACAGTACAGAACCCGCGGGAACTTCAACAAACTTCCCCGGTGGTACAAAGCACGCTGCGTCGATAGCTATGCCGCCTATTGGTAATCTGATCGCGGTCATGCCTGTGCTCGGTCAGGCAACACGCGTCCAAACCGGCGTGCCCCTTGGTTTGACCGCCGCCCGACCCTTGTCTAACGTATTATCGGCAGCCGCTTCACATCGCTCGCGTCTCCCGAAGCGATTCGAGGATTGTCCGATGCCACACCAATCACGTGCACGTGCCGCTTTCACCCTCATAGAACTTCTGGTCGTGGTCGCAATCATCGCCCTGTTGATGGCCATGCTCCTGCCCGTGCTGAAAAACGCCCTCGAAATATCACGCGTCACCGTCTGCGCCACGAATCTCAAGTCCATGCATACGTCAGTACATGCACTCGCATTGGATCGCCAGAACGGGATGTTGCCCCCCCACGATTGGGGACAGACCGTCGTCGGTATGCTCCCGCCTCCCAACGGGTACATCAGCCACCGCAATGGTGTCTCCAGCGAAGAACTGATCGGCTATGGCTACGACAGGGGTGTCGTCGATTGCCCGGGCGTCCTCCCGGACACCGGCGGCGACCGTCGATGGACATTCTGGTTTGCATTTAACACGCGAGGCTACAACGGCACCGACTACCTCTATACCGGTGGCACCAAAAACGACAGCGGCGGGAAGTATATTTCACTCGATAGGATCGTAGATTCGCGCGGCAACGCCGTGACGCCCCACAATGTGATCTACATTGGCGACCTCACCTACAACAACTCCAAGTCCTATCCCGCAACCTACTACGGCGATGGACACGTCGATCCCAGTAACCACCGCGACGACCGCACGACCTCCAAGCACGGCCTGTCCATTTGGCCCGCTCTGGGTCGCGGATCAAACCGGCTCAAAGCCGATGGCACCGTCGAGTGGTATAACTTTCCACAGAAATACCGGATGCGCGGCGGAAGAATGGGCGGCGCCTACCACGGCGACTACTACAGCACATATTGGTGAGATCCACGCGACCTCGCGCCGATGTGGTGTCGATGCCCCAGATTCTACATTGAGGATTTGCGACGCCACGCGAATCCGCGCGACTCATTCCGCCATCGCCCGCATCCCAATCCCATCGAGTTAGAATGCGATTGTCACACACCCACGATGGGAGCAGCCCCATGGATCATCGCACCATCTTGACCGCCATTCTGACCCTCAGCGCACTCGGCTGCCAGACAACACGCCCCGCTGATCCGCCCCGCGCCGAAGAACCCATGCATCGGGTTGCTGTTCAGGAACACCGATATCTCAAAGTCGCGCTCTACCTTCCCCGTCGGCCCGTCGCGCCGGGTCAAACCATATCCGGCGCGGTTTCACATTGAAACCGCGCGACCGTCCCCACCCGATGCGTCGGACTCAGCCCGGATTCCACCGACACAGCTCTTCATCGAGAGAACGCTCATGTCGGGTCACGACAATCTGACCGTCCGCGTCGCCGGCGCTTTGAACGATCCGATGACGCGCATCGTCCACGACGGCATTGTCTCAATCGGCGATGCCGAACACCCAGACCCAATCGAGTGCCAACACTTCTGCTGCGGCCAGGACTATGGTGGAGACTATCCCCCCAGGTTCACGATCACCGCCCCCTTGCTGATGCGCGACGACTGGCAGACCGCGAACACCAAGGTAACCCTCCTCCTGAGCGTTAATCAACTGCACGATACGGACATGAATTCTCACCTCGGATCAACATTTGATTTCCCGTTCGTGCTGCACAATAGCAACTTCGTCCAGGCGTCAGAGGCTCGCGCCGGGGCGCCCAACGCCCAATAGCCGTATCATCCCACTCGTCCGCCCCACATAAGCCACGCCCACCAGCTTATCGGGCGGGAGTCGCTTCTACGATCGTCCGCGACTATGATCACCTGTACACCTCGAGCGGCGGTAATCTGGTCGTCATCCAGGAGGTGGCCTCCGTGCCACGTGAAGGACCACAACCCAACCGTCGGATCGGCTTCACACTCGTCGAGTTGT
Source organism: Planctomycetaceae bacterium (assembly GCA_002685935.1). GTDB lineage: Bacteria > Planctomycetota > Phycisphaerae > Phycisphaerales > Zrk34. The sequence continues at coordinate 20,222 of NYZD01000018.1, forward strand.
TGGTCGTGATCGCGATCATCGCGACACTGATGGCCCTGCTGCTGCCCGCGTTACACAGCGCGGTGGAGTCGGCGCGCGTGACGGTGTGCGCGACACATCTGCGATCGCTCCACCAGGTCATCTTCCCGCTCGCTTTGGATCGTCAATCGGGACGCATCCCCACGGGCAGCTTTTCCGAAGCCATCGCCGGGATCAAGATCCCCGCCCCCGACTCCACCGGATTCGATGGTGACCCCTGGGGGGTGTTCCCTTCCGTGCGACATCACCAATACA
>NYZD01000019.1 GCA_002685935.1 Planctomycetaceae bacterium
CGATCTGGCCGGCGGAGGCGTGGGCGAAGGGGAAGGCGGAGACAGTGCGGGAATACCGGATGACGTTGGCGGAGTGCAACGGGCGATGGGTGCGGAGTGTGGGGATGGCGTTTGAGGATTTTGTGAGGGTGATTGGTGGGGCGCGGGTGGGATCGGGTACGTTGAGGACTGATGACGATGAGCACGACTGAGCAGTGGCAACGCGATGGGTATCTTGTTTCCCGCGGCGTATTTGATGCGGCGTTGATTGGAGCGTTGCGCGCCGGATGTGATGCGACGCTGGATCAGTGGCGTCGGGAGAGTGTGGCGGAGGGGGAGCCGGGGGGATATTGTCACGGGCCTCAGGCGTGGGTGTTGATTCATTTGAATCATCCGAAGTATTACCGCGAACGGGCTGATTGTCTGGCGCGGCTGTTGAACGCGGTGGCGGACGCGCGGGTGCTGGAGATTCTGGACGACATCTTTCGCGCCCCGGCGGTGTTGACGCAGATCAATTACTACATGGATCCATCGGAGACGCGAGCGACGGCGTGGCATCGAGACAGTCAGTTTTTTCACGGCGTTGACAGTGAAGAGGAGCGGGAGGCGATCGGGCACGAGGGTGATCCGCCGCGTGCGATTCACATGCACATTCCGTTGGCGCGGACGAGGGCCTCGGAGATCGTGCCGGGTTCGCACGTGCGGCTGGACGGAGAGGAGGAGGGGCGCATACGGCGCGACGCGCCGGGCAGCGACACGATGCCGGGCGCTTTGGGTCTTGCGCTTGAGCCGGGCGATCTTGGGTTTTTCCACGTCAATGCGTTGCACCGAGGCATTTACACGCAGGGGGTTCTGCGTCGGACGATCGCGGTGACGTTCACGCGCGCATCGGATCCTTATCTTGCCACGGCGGAGTCGATGGCGGAGCGGGTTGGATATGTCGCGTCGTATCAACCGTGGTTTTTGAAGCGGGGTTATCTGGATGGGTGCGTGCCGGCGGCACGCGGGTTCTACGAGCGGTTTATTGATGTGCATCGAGAGAGTTGGCGGGAGGAATATGTGGGATCGCTGCACGCGAGGTTGCGGGAATACTTCACGGAGCATTGAATGGTCGGCGGGCGCCGGCGGGGCGGGCAGGCCGACGGCGGCGCGGGGGGCAAATCATTAAGATACGAGGCCATGGCGACCGGCGTGACCTATGCAGCGTGTGCGGAGTATGTCGCGGAGGCGACGAAGGTCTCGTTGTGGCTGGCGGATTGGCTTGAGCGGCGGGACGGGCTTGGGTTTGACGAGACGATGTCGTGCCGCACGGATGTGTATCGGCTGACGGTTCTATGGGACGGGGAACATCATCCGGCGAAGCCGATCGCGGATTGGCGGGATGCGAGGTGGGATGCACTGCTGGCCGAGCTTGGTTCGATGCGCGTGAAGCATGGCGATGATGTTGCGGCGTTCGAGGCGGAGGGGTTGGCGCTGCTTTGGCCGATTCTGGAACCGCGAATTGAAGCGCGAGTGCGGACGTCGTCGAAGGCGGCGGACCGGCCGTTTGGTTTTTTCAGTTACGATCTGAGCGACCAGCCCGATGCGGAGACGATCACGATCCACATGGACAATCCGTTCGCGCCGGACTCGCCGTTTCGTGACATGGCGGCGCGGGGGCGCGAATTGCGGGCGGTGCTGGACGATGCTGAGGCGACGCATCCGACGATGCGCAAGTTGTGGACGGGGACGTGGATGAACAGCTATTCGCGTTTTTTGGAGTTGTTCCCGGCGGCGTGGCGCGACAGCGCGTCGGACCCGACGCCACTGGATTGCTGGGCGAACTGGTGGGGGCAGATGACGTCACGCACGGGTGGGTTCCACTGGAAGAACGGGCAGTACCTGCGGGACACGGGACGGTTTCCGTACGCGTGCGTGAAGTGTTCGTGCGGCATCGCGGAGCTTCGGGGGCATTTGCGTGGGGTGTTGAGTGAGGGCGGGACTCATTAGGGCAACCTGGTTGGATCGACAGGAGAAGCGCACTGTGGCATCGAAACCGAATCACGAGAAGCCAGCCGAATCGCTGACGGTAGAGGCAATTTGCGACGCTAGGTCACAAGACGGCGGTGACTGCGAGCTCTGGGTGCATCCGATGTGTCAGCGGCTGGACCTGCCGCGGCGGGGGCCGCTGTTGGCGATGGCGGATGGGCGTTTGATGACAGTCGACGCGGCGGGACTTGCGGTGAGCGATGACGATGGGCAGAGCTGGGGCGAGACGATCGCGGCGGCGCACGGACAGGATCCGACGGAGCTGGCATCGTGTTATTTGTTGGAGACACCGTCGTCGACGCTGGTGATGGTTTACCTGGACCGCGTGTCGCAGACGAAGATGGACTGGGATGCGGAGACGGGGGAGCCGGGCGAGGGTTCGCGATGTGAGTTGCATTCGGTGCGCAGTGAAGACGGCGGGAAGACATGGGTGGATCGGCAGACGCTGCTGGATGAGTACAACGCGAATTTCTTTGGGTTTATTCAGACAGAGAGCGGCCGGTTGGTGCTGGTGGCGGAACACTTGGTGCCGAACCCGGGGCGGTGGATGGTGTGTTCGTTTTGGTCTGATGATGAGGGTCAGAGTTGGCGGCGCAGCAACTGGATCGATCTGGGGGGGCATGGTCATCACGACGGGGCGCTTGAGCCGACGGTCGCGGCGTTGAGTGACGGACGGCTGATGATGCTGATTCGCACGAACCTCGGTCGTTTCTGGCGGGCGTTTTCGGATGACGGGGGGCGGTACTGGCGGACGATCGAGCCGACCGGGATCGACGCGAGCACGTCGCCGGGGCATCTGGTCCGACTGAGCAGCGGGCGACTGGTGCTGGTCTGGAATCGGCTGGACCCGCGGGACGGGGCGTGGCCTTTGGCGCGGCCGGACGATCAGCATTCGGAGGCGCCGGCTTCGTGGCATCGCGAGGAGCTGTCGATTGCGGTCAGCAGTGATGACGGGGCGACATGGAGCGAGCCGATCGTGATGGCGCGGCTGCGGGGTGGGCAGTTGAGCTATCCTCAGGTGGTGGAACGGCGGGCGGGAGAGATCTGGGTGATCCCGGGCTTTGCGTCTCGGAAGTGGTTTAATGAGGATCCGATTCGGATTGAAATGAGCGTGCGCGAGGCGGATCTGATGTCTGGCGAATCGGCAGCGGGGTGATGTGGGCTGTTGTGCCGCATCGAGGGCAAGAGCGGGGATTGTGTGCATTTGAATCCCATCACATTGCCGCTTAAGACCGTGGCGGCTATGATTCTGGGCCTTGGCCCGCGGCGTGCGTTGGTTCGAGGCAGGGCGAAATCCGGGGCTGGACATGTTCTGACGAGAGGGAGAGAGTGTGATGAATCCACGGTTTACATCATTGGGCGTATTGACTGCGGTCATCATCGTGATGGGCGGCAGCATGATGCGCTCCACGCTCCACGTTCGCGGCGGCGTGGGTGCCGCATTACGACTACGGGTTCGAGGATCTGACGTATCACGACGTGGGGACGCTCGGGATGGCTCCGGCGAGCCCGATCGAATTGACGTTTCTGGGACAGGGACGGGGCGACAGCATCGTGACGGTGACGGCGAGCAGTTCTCCATCGGATCCGTCGGCGACGGGGGTCACGATCAACGATACGTTGAACTGGCCGGACAGCGAGGTCCAGCAGTTCGCGGGCGATTGGACTTTGAGGTTCACGACGGATTCGGACCGGGCGTTCGCCGACAGCTACGACGTGTGGTTCGACTTCACGGGCGTGGAGCCGACTTACTTTGCGTTCGACGTTATGGTGTTCCAGGAGACGGGCGGACCGACGGCGATGGCGACGGTGACGGCGCAGCTGGGTGGGTTTTCGCATTCGAATGACTTCGGCTATCCCACGATCGCACCGGCGGCGGGCATTCACGAGGTCGCCGGCGGCCGCTGGGATTCGTTCGACCTGCACGGCAGCCAACAGGTGCAGCAGGTTCAGGTGCACGTCGATTCGTTCCTGGATGCACAACAGCCCTGGTTTACCAACGGCGACGACTGGTACATCGACAATCTGCGGATCGGCTGGTTTCCGGCGTTCTATCAGGTGGACAAGATCGATGTGGACATCGAGCTTTCGCCGGGGCCGGTGACCAACGTCGGCTCGGACTTTTATGCGAGGCGGGCGGGCGATACCGATACGCTCACGGAACTGATCGACGTGACGCTCGCTTCGGACTTCACATCCCCGGGTGAGCGATCCATCGGCGATGCGACCATGCTGAGCGGAACGGGGATCTTCTCGCTGGTGGGCGATTCATCGTGGGACTTCGCTCTCAGCGGCCAGACATCGAAGACGATCTCGCACCAGTTCACGACGCCGGGCGTGCCCGGCAAATACAGCGACAAGATCGTGTTCGACTCGGTCATGGATACACCGAATGACGGGACGTTCTACATGCGCGGTCAGCGGCACGTGGAGGTGAGAGTGGCGTCGCCGATTCTTCAGGTCACGATTCCGGCGGGCGGCGGTCCGGGGGCGAATTCCGGTTCAGCGCTTGGGGGGTTGGCACCCGGGAAGGGGGATGTGCACGCGGCGGCGACGCCGCTGACCGAAGGTGTTGTGTTCGACATCGCGCACGTTTACACGGGCGGGAACGAAGCGTTGCTTACGTTGGATCTGACTAATCTCGCGCAGGTATTCGATCCGAACATCGGGCCGATCGCGGCGGAGCTTGTCTCGCTGGATCTTGGTGGGCTCTTCGCCACCGGGACGGTGGATGTGGTCAGTGGTTTGAGCCAGACACTCGATATGGGCGACGCGGGGCAAGTCAGCTTCCTCCTGAACGGCACGCCTGATTTATGGGATGGCACGTTCGGTTTCCACACGGACGAGTGGGGTCCGGTCGGCTCGGCGGCGACGCATTACCTGTTCCAGGTCAGCGGTCCACAATTGACGATGCACATCACGCGACCGATTCCCGCGCCGACGTCGCTGCTGATCGGGGCGGGGGCGGTGTTTGCGTTGGCCGGGCGCCGAAGGGATCGGCGTTGGGCTTGAGGTCGTGGGTGGTGGTGTGATCGGACGGCGCCAATGGCGGGCGCCGTTCAGGAATTGAGAGACAGATATCAGGGAAATCCAGCGACATTCGCGGCGTCAATGACTGCGGATATCTGATTATCGTGGCGCTTGCGGGGTTGATGCGGCGCCGGATTGGCGTGATGGGTGGGCATCGTTATGATTTGCCGAACACATCTGCCGCGTACCGGCGAGCAAATCAGGAGACAGGTTATGCGTCGAGCGTTGCGTCGAGGGACATGGGGTTGGTTGGCGGCTGGGTTGATTCTGGCGGCGTGGTCGAGCCAATGGCTGGGGGCGCAGGAGGCGGAGCCGAGCATTGCGGGATGGACGCCGGGCGAGGGATGGGGGCACGTGTGGGGGCCGGACGATGAGGTGGGCGCGCTGAATGCGATGTCGCCGACGTCGGTGCTGGCAGCGACGGCGATGATTACCGAGGGCAGGGTGTATGACCTGGGGGTGGCGTATGACCGTGAGAGCTTCAAATGGCCGGGGCACAGCCCGGGTGAGATTATCTCGTTTCGTTCGCCGGAGGGCGTGAAGCGACAGAAGGACGTGGCGATCCATGACAACGCGGCGCGAACGGCGTGGCACAGTTGTGCGCTGTTTATCAATGACAATGTCGCGACGCAGATCGACGGGTTGGGTCACGTGACGTCGGGGGATGACAACCATTGGTACAACGGGTTCACCGAGGCGGAATGGGGCGGCGACTTTGGGCCAAGGAAGTGTGATGCGGCGAAGATTCCGCCGATCGTGACGCGGGGGGTGATGCTGGACGTGGCGGGGTACAAGGGCGTGGAAGCGCTGCCGACGAGTTATCGCATCACGGTGGCGGATATCAAGGGGACGCTGAAGTGGTCGGGGGCGACGCTGAAGCCGGGGGATACGGTGTTGATTCGCACGGGGACGCTGCGGCATTGGGGTGAGAACGGATCGAATCACGCGAAGCTGGCGGTGCATGACAATGCGGGGATGTCGCTGGAGGCGACGAAGTTTTTGATCGAGCAGCATGGCTCGATTCTGTTGGGGACTGACACGTCGGGGTATGAAGCGCAGCCGGCCCCGAAGGGATCGGCGAGCTTCATTCCGGTGCACGAGTATCTGCTGATCGAGCAGGGCGTGCACATTGGTGAGCTTCATTTTTTAGAGGACCTGGCGCGGGACAAGGTGTATGAGTTCTGCTACGTGGCGGCGGTGAACAAGATTCGCGGCGCGACGGCGGGGTTCACGATGCGACCGATTGCGATTCGATGAATGTGTTGATGGTGATGTGCTGATGCGCACGGGGTTGTGCGTGCGCGCTTCGTGAGATTGTGATCCAATACGGAGAGCTGACCTTGTCTGAGAAACCGGCTGAATATCCCGCGTTGCCCGAAGCGGTAAAGGGCGGATCGTTCTTTCGTCACATGGCGTTTTTTGGGCCGGGCGCGATTATTGCGTGCGTGACGATTGGCAGCGGGGAGACGGTGTTTGCGTCGCGGGGTGGCGCGGTGTTTGGCTATGCGATCGCGTGGGTGTTCATCATGAGCGCGATCTTCAAGGGGGTGCAGGTCTACAGCGGGGCGCGGTTCATGACGTTGACGGGGCGACATCCGCTGGAGAGTTGGGCGGAGCTGCCTGGGCCGCGGGCGTGGTTCGTGTGGCTGTTGGCGTTCATGTCGATTGTGTGGATGCCGTTCTGGTTGGGAGGCGGCTTGCCGAAGATGCTGGGGGACTTTACGAACTGGATCGTGGGAATCCATGCGGCGGAAGGTCTGGCGGAAGGTGAGATCGATCGGAACTTTCTGTTGGCGTCGCGGCTCTGGGCGACGGGGTTCATCGTGGTGGGGCTGACGTTCACGTGGTTTCAGTCGTACCGGATTTTCGAGAAGGTGCAGACGGGAATCGTGGCGTTGCTGTTGTTCTGCATGCTGGTGGCGGCGGCGTTTTCCAATCCGGATCTGCTGGCGCTGATCCGGGGCACGTTTGTGCCCACGAAGCCTGAGTTCGAGCCTTGGCTGATGGAGAAGTATCCCAAGGATTTTCTGGGCAAGTTCCCGTGGGTGGAGGTCGTGCTTTATATCGGGGTGATCGGCGGGGGGACGCAGGATTACTTTGGGTATCTGGGACTGTTGCGCGCGAAGCTCTGGGGGATGCTGGGGCGATCGAAGGATATCAGCGCGCCGGGGCCGGGCGCGATCGGTGAGTCGGCGGAGAATCTGGAGCGCGGGCGTCGTTGGCTGTTGCCGGCGAAATTTGACGTGGGGATTTCGTTCACGGCGGTGCTGATTTTCACGGCCTGTTTTTTGATTCTCGGGGCGGTTTATCTGCATGCCAAAGAGAAGGTCCCGACGGGCACCGAACTGCTGACGATGCAAGCGGGTTATCTGGTGCAGGCTGACCACCCGGCGATGGTGCGGATGCTGCTGGGGTTCATTTACAAGACGGGGATCTTCTTTGCATTTCTGGGGACGATCTGGGGGGCGTACGAGCTTTATACGTGGACGATGCGGGAATGTCTGGTGGCGGCGATGCCGCGATTGCGGGGGGTGAGCATCAAGAAGTTTCGGTTGGCGACGATGCTGTGGTGCGGGATCGGTGGGCTGGTGATCATCTGGACGTTCACGAAGGATCCGAAGGTGATCGTGACGCCGGCGGCGTTGATCGGGTCGAGCCTGACGTGCGGGTTGTGGTGCTTTGCGATTTTGTGGTCGGACAAGGTGCACGTGCCCAAGGCGCTGCGGATGGGGGTGTTGCTGCGAGCGTTGATTGTGGTGGCGGGATTGGCGCTGACGGTGGTGCCGGCGATCGGGATTTATCAGTATGTGCAGAAGCAGTTGGCGGATGAGACGAAGCAGGTTGAGTCGGATGTGGATGGGGGAGCGGATGAGGCGAGGGCGGCCGGGGAAGCGAGCGTGGATGAATGAGGGGTTGGGTTAGGCGATGCCGGCGGCGCCGGTTTGGATGGGGGTTTCTATGTAGTCTCGGGGGTCGGTGATTTTGCCGGTGAGGGCGCTGGCGGCGACGGTGAGGGGGCTGGCGAGGAAGACGCCGGCTTCTTTGTGGCCCATTCGGCCGGGGAAGTTCCGGTTGGTGGTGGAGATGCAGTTGATGGGTTCGTTGAGTCGGCCGAAGGTGTCTTCGGGTCCGCCGAGGCAGGCGGCGCAGGAGGCGGGGCCGACGTTGCAGCCGGCGTCGAGGAGGACCTGCTCGACGGACTGGTCGGCGCGGGGTGCGGCGCCGTTGGGGGACTTCCCCACGGGGAGGCCGAAGATGTTGAAGCGTTGCATATCGTGGTGGACTTCGGTGGAGCCGGGCACGACGAAGGTGGGGATTTTGACCTGGTTCCCGGCGAGGATGTTGGCGGCGAAGATCATGTCGGTGATCTTGCCGCCGGTGCAGGAGCCGATGTAGGCGCGGTCGAGTTTGACGTCGGCGCATTGGTGGGCGGTGGCTTTGTTGTCGGGGCTGTGGGGTTTGGCGACGAGGGGCTCGAGGGTGGCGAGGTCCCATTCGTGCTGTTCGATGTAATCAGCGTCGGGGTCTTCGGTGACGACGTCCCACTCGCTGCGGTTGGAGCGGGCGTTGACGTATTGGAGGGTTTTGTCGTCGACATCGCAGACGCCGTTCTTGCCGCCGGCTTCGGTGGCCATGTTGGTGAGGGTCATACGATCTTCGAGGGTGAGGGAGGCGATGCCGTCGCCGGTGAAGTACATGGAGCGATAGGTCGCGCCGCTGACGGAGATTTGGCCGATCACGGCGAGGATGAGATCCTTGGCGGTGAGGTACGGGGGGATTTCGCCGCGGAAGGTGAATTTCATGGTGGGCGGGACTTTGAGCCACGTTTTGCCGGTGCCGAGGGTGAACGCGGCGTCGGTGTTGCCGACGCCGGTGGCGAACTGGCCGAACGCGCCGGAGGTACAGGTGTGAGAGTCGGTGCCGAGGAGGATTTCGCCGGGTCGGATGTGTCCTTCTTCGGGGAGGGCTTTGTGGCAGACGCCCTTGTA
>NYZD01000020.1 GCA_002685935.1 Planctomycetaceae bacterium
AGGAGCGTCAGAACGGTTGACGGGTCCGGGGCAGCGATCACAGATCCATCACAGATCATTGCAGGGAGGCAGGGGGGTGTTGGAGTCGGCTGCGCCGACGCGTTCGATGCGGATGGGGGCGTGGCAGTGGGGGCAGACGGTGGTCATGCGTTGTTGGTTGGGGTCGGGCCAGTGGAGGGGGCCGTCGTCGAGGGCGGCGCGGGCGGCGTGGACACAGAGGCCGGCGGGGGTGTCGGGGCCGAAGGGGTAGCGGGTGTGAGGCGTGGGCGGGGCGGGGCAGCGGGCGCCGGGGTCTTCGAGGCAGGTGACGGTCCACTGGGGGACGCCGGTGTGGGGTTCGCGGCGGTGATCGGCCTGGTCGAAGGTGATGGGTTCGATGGTGTGGCCTTGTCGGGCGGCGGCGTCGGCAAGTTCGGTGGCGCGGGCGATGGGCGGGCTGTCGACGGTGTTGATCTGCCAGGCGTGGAGTCGCAGGAGCCGGTTCATGGTTTGATTGAACCGCTCGGCGAGGGCGGGGATGGTGATGGGGGTGGCGCCGGTCACTTGCTGGGTAAGCAGTTCGTTGTCGCAGCAGAGGGCGACGCGCTGGGCGGGCAGGGGGACGATGAGATCGAGGGCGTGGTTAAGGGCGTCGAACGCGGCGGCGTGGCGGTCTTCGGTGTCGGTCAGGGGGGAACCGGATTCGTGGATGGGGCGGGCGGCGTCGTCGTCGATGATCTGGATGCCGCAGGCGAGGGGTCGTCCGGGGTGGGGGCTGGTGATGTGGATGTAGAGGGTGTAATCCATCACGCGGCAAATGGGTGGGGCGCGGGGTTACTTCGTGCCGAGTGAGGCTCTGTGATCTTCCTCGAGATAGAGGATTCGGCCGCAACTGGTGCAGGTGACCAGGTCGCTGTCGCGGAAGAGCTGATTAATTTTCTCGGTGGGGATGGCCAAAAAACAACCGCCGCATGTGAACTCCATGCGGCGGGGGTCGTCCTGGGCGACGGGGGCCATGGCTTCGCCATCGAAGTTGTCGGCGAGCCGATCGAACAGGGCCAGCGCCTGGGGCGTGATCTGAGCGGCGGCCTGGGTTCGTTCGGACTCCAGTTCATTGAGTCGATCGCTGACTTCGGCGCGGCGCTCGGTGAGATCTTTCTCGGCGAGCGCCTTGACTCTCTGGATTTCGGCGAGGTGGGTCTCGACGGCCTCGATCTCTTTCTTGAGTTCTTCGGCGCGGCTGAGATGGTCGATGGCCTGATCTTCGATCTTTGATTTGTCGGCTTTGAGGGTGTTGACCTCGAGGAGCAGGGCGGAATATTCCTTGTTGGTGCGGACGCTGTTCATCTGCTCGCGGAGGTGGTCGACGCGGAGTTCGGCGGCGGCGACATCGTTTTCCAGGAGGGCGGCCTGGGATTGGAGGTGGCGCAACTCGTCGGACATTTCTTTGTGCTGTTGGGTGGCTTGCTCGGCGTGCCGGGATTGGACGTCGAGGTGTCGGGTGGAGCCTTCGAGGCGGGCGGTGAGGGCCCTTAGCTGTTGATCGACCAAGTAGAGTTTATACAAAGACCCGATCAGGCTCATATCCACATGCTCCATTGCCAGCACCTCATTGTACCACGGTCGAGGCGACTTGAGAAGAGCGGAAGCGACGACGCGGCGCGAGCCCGGGCTTGGGTGGTGGGGTTTGGCCCGATGCCGGAGGGGTCATATACTCTGGGTGAAGCGGCCGCGGGGGTCGCGTGGCTTGATTGGGCGCGGCCCGATGGCGGGCGATGCTAAAGGAGCAGCGATGGCGACGAGTTACGGCGCGATATGCACCGATTTCTACGTGAATCTGACGCTATCGGTGAAGATGGATCTGCCGGAAGACCGTGGGACGGTCATGGAGTTTTGTGACCGGGTCCGCAACGATCTGCCGGACATGAGCCGCTTCCAACGATTTGAGGACGAGTTGGCGTTGGAGTCGCGGCGGCACGAGGGGGAGTACCGTTGGCTGGCGTTGAGGCAGAACTGTGTGCGGTGCGGGCACGTGAACCCGGAGAGCTTTGACGATGCGTATCGGTTGCACCGGCTGATTCTTCAGTTGGCGCCGTTCTATCTATCGATCAACCCGCTGGATCTGGATAGCCTGGAGTTGACGTTCGGGTTTGATCTGGAGTGCAAGGCGAACCATCACCAGATCGTGCACGAGGCGCTATTGGGGGGCAGCCCGCTGGGTGGTCTTCTGGACTATGCGGGCGCGTCGCCGATCGACGTGCAGCCGGCGCTGGGGATGATGATTTCCGGCCCGCCGGAGCTTCACGCGTTTGTGGAGGTGAAGACGCGGACGCCGGCGCGTCACGTGCGTCGGGGTCGGTATCGCAGCGAGCCGATCAGTGTGTTCGTGACGATGCGTCACATGGGGTCGCTGGAGTCGGTGGATCAGTTGCCGACACTGTTTGAGTCGATGCATGAGCAGTTGGATGCGCTGGCTCAGGAGAAGGTGGTGGGGGAATTGCTGATGCCGATCAGCCGGGCGATCCTGAACAGTCCCTGAAACGGGGCTTGGGGCGTGATATCGGACGGAATCGACGGAACCTGGTGTTGGGCCTGGACGTAGGAGTTGCTGGGCCGATCGGTGGGGTGCGCCGATATAATGGATTAACCAGAGGGAGGCTAGAGGCCATGCGTATCACGATGACGATCAGCATTCTCGCGGCCGGGTGTCTGTGGGGCACGGCGGCGCTGGGGCAATACGCGGCCGGCGACGGTCGGGACCTGGAGGCGAACACGCAGGTGGGGTCGGGTGGGTTGAACCATCCGGTTCAGCAGCCGAACGACGGGAGCCTGGGCAATGCGATCGTGACGGGGAACGTGTCGGGGTTGGGTGCGTTCCATGGCGACGTGGGTTACTCGGCGCCGGGTGAGTTTCTGGGGGACACGGGGTCGGACGATCTGTATCGATTTCGTCGTCAGAGCTTTCCGACGTATGACCCGAACCGGTTTGGGGGGCGTGCGAACGCGGGCGGGCCGGTGGTCATTCAGCGTCCGGGGGCCGGGGTGAGCAGCGGCGATTTCACGACGTCGCGGGGCTTTTCGACGCGGGTGCAGCCGGTGCGTGATGACGCTTCGTCGTCGGCGGTGGTGGCGGCGACCTCGTCGAGTCTGCGTCGGGATCAGGAGGTCTTTCAAATCCAGGCATTGCCGATGGGCGCGTACAACTTAGGTGGCACGGCGTACCTGTATGAGAACAGTCCGCTGACGGGGTTCACGCGGTTGGATCTGGCGGCGGCGGAACAGCGGCATAGAGAGCGTTCGATGGGGCAATACCTGAGATTCGATCCGACTGCGTTGGACGGTGTCACGGCCGAGCCGCGCGAAGAGGCGATGGATCTGACTGAAGCGCAATACCTGAAGGATCGAGCGATGTTGCCGCTGTCACTGACGGTGGCGGCGGCGATGGTGGAGCCGTTGGACGGCCGCGCTGCGGGGACGGGGGACGAGGAGCAGGAGGCGGCGCGGGCGCTGGGTCAGATGATGTTCCTGGGCCTGGCGGAGATCAAGGCGAGGCCGGGCGAAGACAGCTATGTGGATCTGCTTAATCGGATCCGCGGGCAACCGGAGAAGACGTGGGCGGAGACATCGACGGCGGGGACGGCCCCGCCGACGGATACGGCGGCGTTAACCGAGCAACTGGGTGAGGCGCTGGATGATCCGCTGGGCGCGTCGGGTGATCCGCTGGTGCCGCTGGTGCCGCTGGTCGAGCCGCCGGTGCTGCCGGAGGTCGCGGCGGTGGCGAAAGAGGTGGCGGCGCGTCGGGCGCAACGTCCGATCGACAAGTTGCTGTCGCGGATCGACTACGATCTGCCGCCGCTCTCGACGCTGAAGAGCACGGCGGGCAGCAAGTTCAACTCGATCCTGGCCGATGCGGAGGATCAGATGAGCCACGGCCAATATTTCAAGGCGATCGACGAGTACTCGCGTTCGTTGGTGTTGAAGCCGAACCATCCGATGGGGATGATTGGTCAGATGCACGCGGAACTGGGAGCGGGGCTGTGGACGTCGGCGGCGTTTCATCTGCGTCATCTTCTGACGCGGTATCCGGAGTTGATCGCGGCGCGTTACACATTCCCGGTGCTGCCAGGTGAGGATCGTCTCAAGACGATCGAGCAGCGTCTGCTGTCGCGGGGCGATCGGGCGGACGACGCGGATGGGCCTCTGCTTCTGGCGTACGTGGCGTACCAGCAGTCCAGGCCGGCAGCGCTGGACAGCGCGCTGGATGACTTTGAACGGGCGGGCGGTGATGAGCAGGGCCTGTTGGCGCTGCTTCGACGGATCTGGCAGCGGCAATGACGGCGGCGTGGTCGATCACGATCTCATTGACGGGTTAGACTGGTCGGGCCTTTGATGACGGGGAGGCGCTGTGATGCGCCGAGCCGGCGCCGGATGACTATGGCACACCAATCCCCACGATTGATCGATTACCTGGGCATCGGGGCACTGCGGGAATTTCAGCAGATGTTCGAGGCGGTGACGGGATTCAGCGCGGTGATCGTCGACGCGGACGATCGGCCGATCGCGCCGCCGGACCGGTGCGAGCGGCACGCGGACCATCGCGCGGCGCTGCGGAAGGTGCTGGAAGAAGATGGCGTGGGGGACATGCGGGCGCCGATCGAGACACGTTTCGGGCGCGTGGGGGCGATGTGCATTCGTGATCTGGGCAGCGAGGACGGCGGCGAGGATCACCGGGCGGAGGCGGTGCTGTTTCTTCATCTGATGGCGGACGCGGTGGCGCGGATGTGGGAACAGGGGCGGGCGCTGCGGCAGCGGGTGCATGAGACGGCGGCGCTGTACCGGCTGTCGACGTTGCTGGCGGGTCAGCGTGATCTTCAGAGCGTGCTGGACACGGTGGTGGAGGAAGTGACGCACCTGCTGAACGCGAAGGCGGCGTCGATTCGTCTGCTTGATGAGGGCGGCGAGGAACTGGTGATCGCGGCGGCGCACAATCTGTCGCCGGCGTACCTGAACAAGGGACGTTTGCTGTTGGCAGGATCGGCGATCGATCAGGAGTCGCTGGCGGGGCGGGTGGCGTACGTGGCGGACATGTCGACGGATCGGCGGGTGCGCTATCCGCAGGATGCCAAGCGGGAGGGGCTGGGTTCGATCATCAGCACGGGCATGGTGTATCGGGGCCGGCCGGTGGGTGTGATGCGGGTGTATTCCGAGGGGGTGCGTGAGTTTGACGAGCAGGAGCGGGCGCTGTTGGGCGCGATCGCGCAGGCGGCGGGGGCGGCGATCCGCAATTCGCAGTTGGCGGCGGAACAGGTGGAGGCGGCGCGGGTGATGCGGCAGGTGGAGATGGCGTCGGACGTGCAGCGGCGGTTGATGCCGGTGCAGTCGATCTCGAAGCCGCCGTTCGACGTCGCGGGCCGGTACGATCCGTGCTTCGAACTGGGGGGCGACTTTTATGATGTGATCCCGCTGGGCGACGATTTCGGCGTGGTGGTGGGTGACGTGGTGGGCAAGGGGATCGCGGCGAGTCTGCTGATGGCGTCGGTGCGGGCGTCGATGCGGGCGCACGCGGAGAGCATTTACGACATTGACCGGATCATCGCGCGGACGAATGTGTTGTTGACGCACGACACGCTGGACAATGAATTCGCGACGGTGTTCTACGGGACGTTCGACCGCGGCCGCAGGAAGTTGACGTATTGCTCGGCGGGTCACGATCCGGCGCTGCTGTACCGGGATGGACAGTTCGTGTCGCTGGACGTGGGGGGGATGGTGATGGGGGTGGACGCGGAGCAGCGGTACCAGACGGGGGAGGTGGAGCTGCAGACGGGGGACGTGGTGCTGATCCATACCGACGGGGTGACGGATGCGTTTAACTTTGATGACGAGAAGTTCGGCGGGGATCGGCTGCGGGAGGCGGTGGTGGACAAGGCGGACGGGACGGCGGCGGACGTGGCGAATCACGTGCTGTGGCAGGTGCGTCGTTTTGTGGGGTTAAAGCATCAGATCGACGACATCACGATCGTGGTGGTGAAGGTGGAATAATGCGGGAAATGCGGGATATGCGGGGGGTTGGGGGCGGGGTCAAGTCGGTGCGTGGGGGCAGCCGATATTGATGATAGCGGCGGTGATTTTCACCGGTCCGCGTGCCCACGGGGCGTAGCCATGAGCTCGATTCCCAATCCCATTGCCGGTTCGTTGACGCAGACGGCGGTTCAGCAGTCGCAGGTGGCGCGCGAGCGCGATTCGGCGCGCAACCGGACGGAGCGGAACGCGGGTCGGATGAAGGAATTGATCGAGCAGAAGCTGAATACGATCGAGGATTCGGACCTGACGACGGACGACCGGATGGTGATTCATGAGGACGAATCCAACGCTCAATACCCGGGGGGGCAGTCGGAGGAGTCCGAGGAGCAGGACGATGCGGCGCAGCCCGACGCCCGGGCCGACGGTCTTGATGAATCGGGGCATTTGGATGTGAGCGCGTAGGGCGGGTTAACCGGGGGGTGGGTCACCGCGGATGAGCGATCGCAGCGCGGAGCCGGGGTCTTCCTGACGCATTAGATGTTCACCGACCAATACGGCCCGGACGCCGACTTCCTGGAGGCGTCTGACATCGTCGTGGGTGCGGATGCCTGATTCGCTGACGAGGATGCTGGTGTCTTCGACCATGTCGACGAGGCGCATGGTGTGGTTGAGGTCGGTGGTCATGGTGCGGAGGTCGCGATTGTTGATGCCGAGCAGGCAGTAGCCGGCGTGGGGGAAGCCGACGTGGGGGCGGACGCGGAGCAGGGCGTCGATGTCGTGGACTTCGATGAGGGCGGTGAGCTGCAACTGGGTGGCGAGGATGAGCAGGTCGACGAGCTGGCCCTCGGTGAGACAATCTGCGATGAGGAGGACGGCGTCGGCGCCGTGGACGCGGGATTCGTAGAGCTGATAGGGGTCGACGATGAAATCCTTGCGGAGGACGGGGAGTGGGATTTCGGCGCGGATCTGCTGGAGGTAGGCCAGTTCGCCCTGGAAGTATTTCCGATCGGTGAGACAACTGATGGCGACGGCGCCGGCGTGGTGGTACTGGCGGGCGATGGCGACGGGGTCGAAGTCTTCGCGGATGAGTCCGGCGGAGGGGCTGGCCTTTTTGACTTCGGCGATGACGTTGATGTGGGCGTTTTGGGAGGTGACGGCTTTGAAGAAGTTACGGGGCCGGGGGCTTTGTTCTGCTTGATCGA
>NYZD01000021.1 GCA_002685935.1 Planctomycetaceae bacterium
ACAGCAAATTGAAAACCACTATGCCTCTTTGTCCCCTTCGGGCAAGGCTATTGCGCATTATATTCAGCAGAATCCTATCGCAGTATTAAGTCAATCTACTTCTTTAATTGCAGAAAAAACGGGGACGTCGTATTCTGCTTCGATCCCGATCGCGGCACCGCGCCGGGTGAACCCATCGATGAGCAACGAAGCGTCGAGGCCGTCAGGCGGGCGCTTGTCCATCAGCGCGAAGATGTCCCAGCGGGTCTGGATCTCGGCGCCGTTCTGGGAATCGTATCCGACGTCGATGGCGCGAATGGGCGGCTTGGTGGCATCGCCGGACAGCGTGGGCCAGCCAAACACGGGCGTGCTGCCGATGTTTAACGACGTGTCGTTCGCGACGTAGCTGAACTGTGTGGGCTGGTCTTCGTTGTCGTGCTGGGTGACGACGAGTTTGTTCATGCCGATGGCGAAGTGCGGCTCGTGGAACTCGCTGGTGGTCAGGCGGGCATTGGTGGCGGACCATTGGGTGCGTGACAGTTGGCGCAGGCTTTCGGCGCGGACGTAGATGGGCACTTTCTGTTTGATATCCCAACTGTGGAAAACGGCGTCGAGAACGATGGCCCGATCGGTAGTGAGATCGTAAAAGACGCGGGGTCCGCGCAGGGTGTAGTCACCGTCGGTGGCGACGACGTGGTCTTCGAGATAGACGCCGCGCACCGTGCCGGCGGTGAGGGCCTGTCCGGCGTCGGGGTCGAAGCCGCCGACATCGAGAAAGATCACAGCCTTATCGGCGGTGAGGGTCATACCTCGTTTGGTCTGGGGATCGAGGTAGACCACGCGGATGTTGCCAACGAGTGTGAGCGTGGATTCGGCGTCACCGACCTGGAATTCCCAACTGTCGGCGGCATAGAGCACGCGGCCGGGGAGTTGGAATCCCGGCGATTGGTCATCGGATGGGTCGAGGTCCACAGCGGTTGCCGAAGGGTCGGCGGGGGCTTCGACCGGTCCGATCGAGCGGCGGTCCTGCTCGGCCTCGATGATGTCAATGACCGACTTGGGCACGGAGCTGCGCCGGCTGGTGAGTTGCCGGCGGCGCTGCTGACGGGTTGCGTCGGCGATGTCCATGTCAGGTACATCTGACAGATTGGTGATGTTCTGGACGAGGGCGGCTTCGTGGCGGGCGAATCGCGCGCGGGCTTCGGTGACGAGCGGGCCGGCGTCGGCGGGTTCGCGGATGAGGCGGTCGGTTTCGAGTTGGACGGCGCCTTCGATGTGCGCGGTGACAAGCAGGTGCTCGGCGGATTGGCGGATGGGGCCATAGCCACCGAGTTCGGTGAGTTCGTCCAGGAAGATCGCGACGCTGTAGACGTCGGGTCGGGGGCCGGGGACGGGGGTGAGCCGCACGACCATGCCGGTGGCGCGGAAGTGGTAGCTGCCGATGCGGAGGCGGGGGTCGCCGTCGAGCAGGACGAAGCGTTGGCCGCGGCCGTCGATCCATGAGTTGGCGCGGGTGGCGGACATCTTCAGATCGTTGGGCAGAGGCACTTCGGGCATGACGACGCCGACGGGCGAGACGCGGATCATGTGGGCGAAGGCATTGCTGGCGTCGGTGGCGTCGATCGATGCGCCTGGGGCGGATCGGACGATCACCATGGCGCAGCACACGACAGTGACGAGCAGCGACGTCGCTGGCCGGAGTCGGTCGCCGGGATGTGGTGATCGGAGTCGGGCGGCCAGGATCATTCACAAACCCCAAGGCAGGGAGGTGTTGCGATTATAAAGCCGTGTCGCGCCGCGGCAAGGATGGAGGGGAGAGCGGCCCGACATGACAGACCGGTAATGGAATAATCAACGGAGTATGAGTGATTCGTGAGGGGATGTCGCGAATTGGCGGCGTGACGATCCGGGGATCGCCTGCTGACCGTGCGCATCGCCAATTCACCACCCCCTGTCACGAACCGAAAGTGCCCGGAACTGGATTCGAACCAGCACGGGGAGTTAATGCCCCACTAGCACCTCAAGCTAGCGCGTCTGCCAATTCCGCCACCCGGGCAGGTGGAGCGGACCACTATCCGCAAGAAGCAGTATAAACCTACGATCGCGCATCGTCGAGTGAGACCGCCGCCGTTGCGTTTGGGGCGATCCACGGTTATCAAGTGTTGCATGTTTCCTCCGCTTCGACAGCGTGTGCTGCTGACCCTCGCGGTGATTTTGGGCGGGCTGGCGTGCTATGCGGCCGGTCTGGCGGCAGCGCCGTGGGACGGATCGTCGGGCTGTTCTCTGCTGTTCGCGTCGTCGTGGGCGACGGCGCTCGGCGCGTTTGTGGTGGCGCTGGGGGTGGCGAGTGTGATCGCGGCGGTGCCGGCCGCGGCGGGAAACCCATTGGCGGGGCCGTTCGTGCTGGCGATGTGCCTGGGCGTGGCGGCGGTGGCGGGTGGGTCGATCGAGGATTGGATTCGCACGAGGCCGACGGACGGGAGCGGGTCGGGTTATTGGGTGCTGGCGTTGGAGACGTTGATCTGGGCGGGGTTGATGGTTTTGATGATTTTGGTGATTCAGGTATTGCGGCAACGCATCGCGGGTCGCATCCCGGACGTGCTGAAGCGTCGAAGCGAGGAAGAGCGGGGACGCCAAGCGGCGTGGATGTTTGAGTCCCTGGTTTTGAAATCACCGCAGGCGGGTGATGCGGCGCCAGCGGCATCGGGCGTGCGTTTGAAGCCGTTCGGCGGGGTGTGGCAACAGATTGGCTTGAGCCTGGTGATCTCGACGGTGGTGGGTGGCTTTCTGATACTGCTGTTGATGCAGTGGATGGATCCGGGGCAGGTGATCTTCGTGCCACTGATCGCGTTCACGGCCGGGGCGGTAGCGGCGCATCAGATAGTACAGACGCGCATCGGGATCGGGATTCTATTGAGTCCGCTGTTGGTGGGGCTGGTCGGATATGTGGTCGTGGCGCTGACGTACGGCAACGACGTGACTGCACTTCAGGCAGCGATTTATGGATTGCCCGGCGAAGGGCGCGCGCCGGCGGCGGTTTTGCGGGCAGCGTTGGCGCTGCCGATTCACTACGCATCAGCAGGGGTGATGGGGGCGGCGATGGGACTGGGATGGTCGCAGGTGATGTTTGAAACGCGGATTCCGAGTGCATCGGCGGACGGCGAGGCGGCGGCGTCGGGCTGATGAATCTCGGCGGCTTTGCCCCGCGGTTGGGGCGGCCCTACCATTGACATTGAATTGATCCATAACCGCGTGACGCAAAGCGTTCGCAGGAGAACCTGATGACGATTCATGTCCCTTCACGAAAACAGCATCCGTTGACTGACGTTCAGGGCAGCGCGGACCACCGGAATGTCCCGATCGACAAGGTCGGAGTCTGTGACATCACGTATCCGATTCGGCTGCGGACGCGCGACGGAGGGGTGCAGCACACGGTGGCGACGGTGAATATGTTCGTCAGCCTGCCGCATCATCAGAAGGGCACGCATATGAGCCGCTTCCTGGAGGTGTTGAACGATCATTGTGAGGAGATCGATCCGACGGACATCATGGCGGTGTGCCACGATATCCGTGAGAAACTAGAGGCGGAGGATGCCCACCTGGAGTTGGAGTTTGAATACTTTGTCCGGAAGTCGGCGCCGAAGACCGGATCGCCGGGCTTGATGAATTACCGGGCTCGGTTCGAGTGCACCGCCAATCACGTGGATGATTTCGTGCTCGGCGTGAGGGTGCCGGCCACGAGCCTGTGCCCGTGCTCGAAGGAGATCTCGGAATACGGGGCGCACAATCAGCGGTGCGAGATCGAGGCGAAGGTGCGCATCGACGGCATGCTCTGGATTGAGGAGCTGGTCGAGATGGTCGAGAGTGCGGCGAGCGCCCAGGTGTTCGCGGTGTTGAAGCGTCCGGATGAGAAGTTTGTCACGGAGGATGCGTACGACAATCCGAGATTTGTGGAGGATATTGTGCGTGATCTATCGCTTCGGTTGGAGGACGAGCCGCGGATTCGCTGGTACGCGATCAATTCCAAGAACTACGAATCGATCCACAATCACAGTGCGTATGCGTACCTCGAGCGGGACAAGCGCGACGCGGACGACTGATCGGGGCGTGGCCGGGGATGTCATGCAGCGCGGATTCTACGATGCGTCAACCGTGTCGGTGGCGGCGAAGGTGAACAGCCGCGCATGGTCCAGATCGAAGCGCAGGCGGATGGGTTGACCGGCCAGTGCGTCGAGGCGGCGATCGGTCGGCCAGACCACTTCGCCGGGGACGACCTTTCCGCGGCAGTGCGTGTTGCCCTGGAACGTCGCCCGCCGCTGCCCGGACCAGTCCGGCAGCGGGGCCCCGTCGGCATCAAGTACCTCCACGTCCAGTCGTCCGGTGATGTGACCGGCGTGGCCTTGGAAGGCGTGGCGGGTGTCGGCGTTGACGGTGAGCGTGCCGCCCGGCCAAGTGAAAGTCGGTGTATCGAGCCGGCCGCCCACTTGCCCTTCGATCGCGCAGAATCGGTCAAGTTCCAGGGACGCGCTCCCGATCACGCCGTGCTGCTGCACGGTGTTGAGGTTGTGGCCGATGGATCGTCCGTTGAAGTAGAACAACATCTGTTCGTTGAGAATGATCGGCCCGTTGCTGGCGCAGGTGTTCCACATGCGGTTCCAGTGGTAAGTCGGCGCGATGAAAGGCCGGCGTGGCGTCGGGTGATGCCATCGGACGCCGTCCCGGCTGAACACGAGATGCACGGCCATCACATCGGTGTCTGCGTGCCAATATTCCAGCAATCCGAAGAACCAGCCGTGTCGCCGGAACACGGGCATGCCGTAATATTCGACGTCGGGCGGGTCGTGTAGGTCCGGGGCGAGCACGAGTTGCGGTTCGGACCACGTCAGGAAGTCCTCGCTTTGGATGCGCCAGATCGACCGCGCGCCGATCAGGTCCATCATTTCATGGTGGCGGGAGTACGCGACGCATTGTCCGTCGACACGTTCGACCATGACGTTGGTGCGGTCGCCGGTAATCGCGCGCCGGCCGGGCACACTGTCCCACTTCTGGCCATCGGCGCTGCGGTATGCGTAGAGGCCCGGGCCGTCGCCTCCGGCCCCCGGCACGTTGCCGGATTCCCAGCCGATCATCTTAAGGGGCCAGGCATGGTCCTGGGGATCGTGCATGACACTGACGCCGTCCTGGTATTGGCCGGGCTCGAAGAGCATGTTGTTTGCGCGGCTACCATCCCAATCGGTCAGGCCGAGTTCGGGCTTGCGCCACGTGAGCCCGTCATCGCTGAGGGCGAGAAAGATGCGTCCGTTGTTCAGGGGGCCGGCCGGTTTCGTCCGGAATGACTTGCCGGTGTAAATCATGCGGAATCCGTCGTGTGTGTTGCCGAGGACGGTGCCATAGAGCCACAGGGAGTGGCCCTCCCACGGGCGGTCGGGTTGGATGGTGGGGTTCGGATGGATGTCCGCGGGCATCCACCGGCGCATCACGCGACGTTGCGCCGCGATCCACTGATCATCGAGGAAGAACTGGGGGACGTTCGGTCTGATTGTGGACATGGCAGTTTTCCGCTTGGTATCGGCGATCGGCACCATCAGCAAAGCAGTATAGCCGGCGCGGCGAAGTGTCCAACGTCTCAGGCCATCTGGACGCGGCTCGTGCTCAATGACGGATCATCACCGTCGCCGTCGGGTCCGCCGCGCGGGTTACGGCGGTCCGTCAAGTTCGACCAGTACCTGGGCGATGCTGCGATCGAGGATGGCGACGATCTCGTCGGCCTGATCGTCTGTGAGGATCAGCGGCGGGCCGAGGCCGATCCAGGTGGGGTCGTATCTTGTGAGCAATCCGTTTTGAAGTGCGCGGTGGCCGATGAGTGTGCCGATCGGATCGTCGAAGGGTTGTTTCGTGGCGGTGTCACGTACGAATTCGACGCCGAGCAACAGCCCCTTGCCGCGGATGTCGCCGACGATCTTGTGCTTCCGCAGGCTCTCCAGGCCCCGGCGCAAACGGTCGCCGACGCGCCGCGCGTGAGCGCACAGGTCTCGATCCTTGATTTCGGCGAGTGTCGCCAGAGCCGCAGCGCAGGCTGTCGGATAGCCTTCAAAGGTATGGCCTGACACGAGTCCGGGATTGGTCCCGGGATCGCCCCAGAAAGCGTCGGCGACGTGCTGGCGCAACAGCACGGCGAAGATCGGCGCGTAGCCCGCAGCCAGTCCCTTGCCGACGCACAGCAGATCGGGAATGACGCCGAACGTCTCGGCGCCGAACATGTGCCCGGTTCGGCCCATCCCCGTGATGATCTCATCAAAGATCAGAAGCACATCGTGCTTGTTGCATTGCTCGCGGAGGATGGGGAGGTATTCATCGGGTGGATCGATAATGCCACCGGTGTGGCCGATGGGCTCGACCATGGCGGCCGCCACCGTTTCCGGTCCTTCCTGCTGGATCACGTCATCGATCAGCGTCGCGCAGGTCAGCTCGCAGTCTGGATATGATTTGCCAAACGGACAGCGATAGCAGGTCGGGGGAAATACGTGGACGAATCCGCCGGCGACGGGTTCGGTTCCCGCCTTGCGCGCCGCGAGGCCGGATGCCGAAAGCGATCCGAGTGTGGCGCCATGCCAGGATTGGTAGCGAGAGATGATCTTGTATTTCGTGGCATTGCCCTGAAGCTTGTGGTATTGGCGGGCCACGGCAATGGCCGTCTCCGTGGATTCGGACCCGCCCGAGCAGAACTTCGCCGCGTTGAGATCTCCCGGTGCGACATCGACGAGTTCATTGGCCAGGCGCACGGCCAGCGGGTTGGTCCCGTGCATTGGGGGCGAGAAGTTCAGCACATCCATTTGCCGCTTGACGGCCTCGATGACACGACGGTTGTTGTGGCCTAGGGCGGTGACGTAGATACCCGAAAGCCCGTCAAGATACTGTTTGCCGTGTACGTCCCAGTAGTAGACGCCATCCGCCCGGGACACGATGAACGAATCCTCGACGAACTGCGTCATCTGTGACCGGACGAACACCTGACGGAGATAGTCGGCGCTGAGCGTTTGTTGGGCGTCAATCAGATCGCTGGTGGGCAGCTCCGCCTGCGGTGGGAGAGGTGCGCGGGATGGGTCTTGACCATCATCAACGGAACTGGGACGGTTGTCGTTCATTTGTAGGGGCAGTCGTTCTGGAGGTGCGGTTGCGGTCAATCAAGGCCGTTCTGGGCCGCAAGTTGGTCGATCGCTCGGGCGGCGCCGCGGTAGATGAGGGTCTGGCAGACGTCAGTGACCTCGTTGAGATCGCCATGTAGTGCGGTGGAGTGATGTTCGAGTTCTCCAAATTCTCCGAAGCCGCCGTCATCGACGTAGACTTGCACGATATAGCCGCGTTTTTCCGGGTCGAAGTTGGGTACATCCGAATACATGCCGTCCGGCACGACGGTGAATTTGCGCACAATCAAGTCGCTGTGCTCGCCGCGGTCATGGCGGTACAGGAAGATGCCGGCGGAGTCCCGGTGGTGGATCGCGAACTTGTAATACGCGTCGGTGTCGACATCGCACGAAATCCGATTCGACTCGATCGCCAGCTCCGGTTCGCCGAACAACGTTAGCGGTGTTTCGCCTGAGTTAGTCAGCGCCGTGATGCGGCCGCCGCCGGGCACCTGAAGCAGGCGCCACAGTGCCGGTTGGGTCGGCGCGTAGTCGCTGGCGCGCAGCGTCGTCGTGGTTTGGTACCCGACGAAAGCAATGTCGTCATCGAGATTGTTTGGACGAGCATGACGTTCAACAGTGTGAGACCAGGCAAGCTCGACGGATCGGCCGGACTGCTTGAATCGCGGCGCGCCGCTGCTGCGCATCGTGATTCTGTCGGCGGTCCGCTCGGCGATCTGGTACGCACCGGGGTCGACCTCAGCGGCGACGTCATAGGTCTCAAACATGCGGTCGGGGTCTTCGACGTGTGTTTCCATTTCCGGGGAGACCCAAACGCGGTCTCCGCCATGATTCAGCCAGCCGTCACCGGCCAACAAGTCGGCCGCGGCGGGACTGGACTGCATCGCGGGATTGATCCATATCGCGTTCTCGCCGCCCCCGGGACCGGCGGCGAGGATGCGTCCGCAGAACGGCGCCACGAGGATTTCGTCACCGAGGAGGACGGTCTCACGATCGGCGCCGCGCAGCGCGTCGGCAATCTGGCGTGGGGTGGACATGGGCTGGGTCTCCGGCTGGAATTGGACGTTCTTGGTTTTCGCCGCGTTTGGACGGCCGAGGCAGGCTGTCCTGCCGCGTCGCTCCTGTGTGGCGTGATGGCTGTAGAATCATGGTGTTCGGACCCTGGGACTCGGCGCCGAGACGTCACGAGAGGAAGCAATGTCGACTCAGATCATACTCGAGAATAGGCGGGTCAAGGCGGTGTTCTCGGCACGCGACGGCCGTCTTGAGCAACTGACGAGCAAACTGACCGGCTGGGCGTTGCTGCGCCGCGCCGAACAGGGGCTTTCATTCCGGCTTGCGGTGCCGGTGCCGGGCAAGCGCAGCAATCTCGTGCACGGCGAGAACCAGCAACTGGCGCGGCACGAACTGTCGCCAGATGGCAAGGGCCTGACCCTCGTGTGGGAGAACCTGCAGAGCGAGCACGGCGGTGTCCACGACATCGAGTTCCACGGCTTCGTCAAAGTCACCGAAGAACGGCTCGAGTTCACGGCCAAGGTCGTCAATCGCACTGACCTCACGGTTGAAGTCGCGGCGTATCCGTGTCTCGGTGACATCACTCCGTCGGCTCCCGATCGGAAGCTCATTGAGATCTCGCCGGTCTGGAACGGTGGCTACCAGATCGAGCTGCACCCGAACTTCAGCCACTTCGAACCCTACTGGGGCACCGATCATCTATGCCAGGGCGTGTGCTGGTCGCCGGAGCACGACTGCATTCTTTTGGATGATGGGGATCAGGGCTTCTACATCGGCCCGATCGAGCCGGAGCCAGACCACATGCAGCAGTGGTTCTTCGAACAGAAGCCCGGGGTGCTCGATACTCTCACGAGGCTTCCGGCGAACACCGATACCATCAGCGGGCACATCGCGACGCTGGAGATGATGACGCATCACTATGTCTTTGCTGGGCCCGGAGCCGAGACACGACTGGCCGGTGTCGCAGTATCCGCGTATCAGGGCTCCTGGCATCACGGGATGGACCTGCACAAGGCGTGGCGTGAGACGTGGTTCAAACGGCCGAAGACTCCGGCGTGGATCGAGGATGTGCACGCATGGTTCCAGATTCAGGCCAACGACGCGGAAGAGAATCGGAATTTCCAATACAAAGAGTTGCCCGAGATTGCCAGGGCATGCAAGAAGCACGGCATCGCGGCGATCCAGATCACGGGCTGGGTGAAAGGCGGTCTGGACCGCGGCAATCCCTGCCATGACACCGAACCGACACTCGGCACGCGCGAGGAATTCGCGGCCGCGATCCAGGCCTGTCATGACATGGGCGTGCGCATCATCCTGATGTGTAAAT
Source organism: Planctomycetaceae bacterium (assembly GCA_002685935.1). GTDB lineage: Bacteria > Planctomycetota > Phycisphaerae > Phycisphaerales > Zrk34. The sequence continues at coordinate 9,466 of NYZD01000021.1, forward strand.
TCACGTGGATGGATGAGAGCCAGCCGTATTACCGGGAGGAGGGTCATCAGTATGCCGCGCGGGATCCTTACGGCGTGACGTATACCCGTGAAGGCTGGAAGTACCGAACCTGGGTTCAGCTTGCGGGGTTGAACGCGCGCAAGCACGTGTTCGCCTGCTTCGCCCATCCAGGCTGGCGCGAGACGGTCATGCGTGAATTCAAGAAAGCTGCGGACCTGCGGCCGGCGGGCATTCTCAACGACGAGGCCCAGCACCACGGCGGCGCCAAATACTGCTTTGCCGACGACCACGGCCACCCGACGCCGGCTTACAATTTTTCGTACGACAATCAGATCGCGCGGAAGTTCAAGGCCTACACCGACACTTTCGATTCAGACTTTCTGCACATCGGCGAGGTCCTGCACGAATCCCAGACGCTCGAATACCCGATGGCCTATGACCGGTTCGCCGTGGACAGCATGCACATGCGGCGCTATTACGATCCGTTCATGCCGCTCATGATGGCCATCAGCGGATTCGACGACCGGAACCAGATCAACAAGTGTCTGCAGTATCGTTACGTCATGAGCTACGAGCCGTTCAACTTCAAAGGCCGACCCGACGACGCGCCGCTGACCATCGCCTACGGCGGGACAGTGGATGATCTGCGCCGGCGATATCGTGACTTCCTCTGGGACGGCGAGTTTAACGGTCCGATCGGCGCCAGCGTCACGCGCGACGGCCAACCCTTTGACGACTACACGGTGTTTCGCAATCTGCAAACCGGCGCGTGCGCCGTGGCGGTGGCAAATATTGACGCGCGGTCGAGCGCGACCGTTCACGTTGAACTGGGTGGCGAGGCGCCCGCCAAGTTTGTCTCGGTGAGCCCGGAAGAGCCTGAGCCGCAGCCATCCGACGGTGACGTGACGGTCGGGCCACGTTCGCTGGTTGTCCTGCTTGAGCGGACGTGACATCGGATGCGATCAATGGGCTCGGAGGGACTCGAACCCTCACGACCCTTTCGGGTCAGCGGATTTTAAGTCCGCAGCGTCTGCCAATTCCGCCACGAGCCCGGGAATCAAGATACCGCCGGGAGTGCTGACACTCAATAAAACGTGGTTTTGTGTGATTGGGCTCGGTCCGGCGCGGCTACGGGTCGCGGTGATGCTGCCAACGGTCGGCGGGGCCTGTATGATTCGTCGTTCGTGTCGTGGGTTGGTTGCCGATCTGGCTGGGTTTTGCCCATAGGAGTTGTCATGCGTACGAAGCGCTGGTTGATGTTCCTAGCTTTGGCCTGTGTGGGCGCGACCTGGGGGTGTGGGCGGGCCACGAGCGTAACCGAGGAGCGGGCTCAGCTGACCGCGAGTCAGCATTACATTGCGTTTGTGGAGCGGGCATGCGATCTGGTTGAGTCGGACATGGCGGAGATCACGCGGGTGGCGGAGATGGCGGCGGCGCGTCATATCGCGGGGGGCATGCCAGGTTTTGCGTGGAACCAGCAGGGGATGCAGGATGAGTTGTGGGGGCGCAGCGGGGGACTGATGCATATGGGCTTCAACCGTCCGTTCGAACGGGATCGAACGGAGGCGGAGCGGCAGTTGGACGTGGTCCTGATCAATTGGCAGCGCGATGTGTTTACTGAGAATCTGGGGACGTTGAAAGACATGAAGGCGCGCGGGGTGCACATCATCGGCTTTGGACCGAAGGCGATGCCGAAGCTGGCGGATTACGTGGCGGTGTGCGACACGTGGTTTGACACGGGGTTTGGCGCGGACGATCGGGTGGTGATGATGCCGGACGGGAGTCGCGCGGGGCGGGGGAATCTGCTGGTGAGCATGTTGCACGGGTGGGCGTTCACGGCAGAATACATTTCAGCGTTGACGCGGCGGGGCAAGATACCGCCGATCTGGCAGGCGTATCTATATGACGAGGGAATCGCGTGGGGCGACAAATACTCGGGCAAGATGCAGTTTCACGATGATCTGGAAGTGCCGCCGGTGGAGCCGGGCGTGCTGGCGGGGCGGTTTCTAGATCGGATCAGGGCGTTGTCCCGGAAACTTGATCGCGAACAGATGGAGTCGATTCGCACGGCGGCGGATTTAGTTGCGGCGGAGAAGCGAGCGGGACGGAAGACGGTTTGTGCGGCGATGGGGCATGCGCCGTGGACTTACGTGGCTCAATATGAGGACCAGGCATGGGTGGAGGTGTCGCATTTTCATTCGAACATCAGTTCGCAGGTGGACAGTCACGTGCGTGGCACCGCGGACGGGGCGCTGGTGCTGCACCTTGGTTATTTCGGGACGGACTCGAAGGCCATCGAGGTTTTTGAAAGCAAACAGCAGCGCGTGATGTACATCAGTGCGGACACGCCGCGGGATGGTGAAGTGGGCCAGTTCACGGGGTTTGTGAACAAGTCGGTGCCGGACGATGCGCCAGCGTACATCAACATGGGGATGCGGTACGGCGACGCGTGCGTGGAGCTTGAGGGATATCCGCACCGAATCCTGCCGCCCAGTGGCATCATGCAGTTGGTGGCGTATGAATGTGTGAACGTTGAGGTGTTGTCGCGGCTATTGGTTGAGACCGTGGAGCCTGGCACCGAATGACGGGCGCGGACGGTCCCGGCCGGACGAGGACGAATCGATGGCGATCAGCGATCCAATCGTGAGCGAGCTCGCGAATCCATTCGCCCTGTCGGATGGCGAGGGGTATATGTGGCTGAAAGGGAATGTGCACACGCACACGACGAACTCAGATGGTCGTGTGGAGCCACAGGATCGGCTGGATCAGTATGTGGCGAAAGGCTACGACTTTCTGTGTTTGACGGATCATTACACGATCACGCGGGTAGATTCGGTGCGGCCGCCGGACGATTTTGTGTTGGTGCAGGGCGCGGAGCTGCATCCGGAGAGTCCATTCGGGGGGCGTGAGTATCACCTGGTGTGCCTGGGTATTGATGAAGATATGGATTCAGAAGCGATGTCGCCGCAGGACGTGATGGATCGGGTGAACGGGCAAGGCGGGTCGGCGTGGCTGGGTCATCCGCATTTCTGTGCGGTGAATGTGCTGCGCGATGTGATGCCGCTGACGGGGCTGGCGGGGATCGAGGTGTTCAACACCGCGACGCGGTGTGCGGGACGGGGCGAGGCGGCGGTGCACTGGGACGACTGGATGGACCAGGCGAAGCGGCTGATTCCGGCGATCGGCAATGATGACGCGCACGGGCGGGAAGCGGAGAATCATGACACGTATCAGGCGTGGACGATGGTGCGGGTGAAGGAGCGCACTGTCGAAGCGGTGATGGGGGCGCTTCGTGCGGGAGCGAGTTATGTGACGACCGGACCGACAATTGATGATTTGGCACTTGAATGGATTGAGGATTCGGGCGAAGCAACAGGGCATTTCCGGGCGATGGTCAAATGCTCCGCGGCGCTGCGCGTGTTGGCGATCACGAATTACATCGGTGCGAACTATGATGAGCAGGGCGAGACGTTCGAGCAATGCACGATGGCGCTTCGGGCGACGAATCAATGGGTGCGGTTTGAGATATTGAGTGCGGATGGTACGAAGGCGTGGTCGAATCCGTTGGATCTGAATGCGTTGCGGCGAACATGAGGGCCTGAGTGATGAAGCATGTGTATTGGTTGCTTGAGAATGAGTTGGCGGGTCGGACCGGGCCGGACACGGATCCGTGGGATCCGGTGGAGTTAGCGGCGGGGGGGATCGGCGCGATTCTGTCGGTGAATAACGGGGACGAGGTCGAGCCGCGAGCATTGCAGAAGGCGGGGATTCGTTATGCGTGCGTGCCGTACTCGAACGCCGCGCCGCCTGAACCGGGTGATGTGGAGATATGCGTCGATGCGCTGCGGTTGAGTTATGCGTTTGCCCGGCAGGCGAAGGAGGCGGGCCGCGCGGTGCTGGTGCATTGCGCGGCGGGGAAGGATCGGACGGGTTTGTTCATGAGCTATTACCTTTGTCGAAGTGCGGGGCTGGGTCCGGAGGCGGCGATCGCGAAGGTCCGGGAGGTGCGGCCGATCGCGATGTCGGCTGAGGGTTGGGATGAATTTGGGCTTGAGGTGCTGCGCCAATGTGGGTTGTGAAATGCGGGGGGCTGGGGGCGCCAGTCTGCGTTCATATCCAGGGGGAATATTGTGCGTGGGATGTGTTGGAAATCGTAGCGGGTCAGATCGTATGAACTCGCACCGGGGCAATTGGCGCGGATGACGGCCGCGGCGACGTGGCCATAGGTTTTCTTGAAGCCGACGCCGGTCTTCAAAGTGACGAGTTTGGCTTCGAACGGTTCGACGCCGACCTTTCTAAACAGCGAGGGCTGGGGGCCCATGACAACGCGTTCGGTGAGGACGAGGCGCAGGTTGTCGACGGCGAGGCAGACGATGTCGCCGGTTTCGACCATGGGTTCGGAACCGAACTGCCCGTCGTCGGTGATGGGGCCTGGGGTGATGCAGTTTATTTGTCCGGTCACTTCGATGGGTTGGGTATAGCGGCGATCGCGCTTGCCGCCGATGGTGACGGTCACGGTGTCGCCGAGTTGATGGGATTTGATTTGGGCGACGGCTTCGGGGTCGGGGATATGGCAGAGGATGAGCCCTTCGAATTCGTGGCGCAGATCAATGAGGGCTTGGAGGAGGCCGGTGGTATCGCCGTCAGCGCCCCCGCCGATGACGTCGGCGGTGTCAACGATGACGACGGGACAGCCTTCGGTGGCGGCGGCCTGGCGGACGGCATCCTGTGGCGCGAGCATGGGCTCGGGCAGGAGGCGACGGCGGGCGTCCCATGCTTGTTGGCTGATGGTTCGGACGAGCTGTTGGGCGAGGTCGGGGTCGTCGTCGGTGACGGCCCAGACGGTCCAGCCCTGATCGGGGACGTCCTGCCAGGCGTAGCTGGGGCAAAGCGAGCAATCGACCACGTTGTCGATCTGGTTGGCATCGATCACGGCGTCGAATATCTCCTTGAGCGCACCGGAGTGGGTGCCATCATCCGGGGGCGGGAGCAAGAGGGGGATGCGCTGGCGGGCGGCGGTTGGATTGATCTTGTTGTCGAGGATATCGAGAAGGATGTGGGCGGCGCGCCGGCCGGTTTCGACCTCGTCGACGTGGGGATGGGTCCGGTAGGCAGTCATTGCGGTGGACAGGTCGAACATCTGGTTGGTGACGACGGCGTGACAATCGAGTGCGCACGTGATGGGGATGTGCGGGCCGACTTCATCGCGAACGACGCGGAGGATGTGGCCATCGAAATCGGGAAAGGGGACGCTGCTGATTGCGCCGTGAAGCGCGAGGCAGACAGCATCCAGGGGCGCGGCGCGCTGGAGTTGGCCACGCAGTGTTGATTCAAAGTGTTGAACGGTGTCTTCGGTGATCAGCCCGGACGGCAGGGCACCGGCGCTGAGCAGAGGGACAGGCGTTGCGGCGGGATGGTCGTCGAGGGCGCCGATGATGCCGACGATTTCGTCGCGCTGGTCGAGGTGCTTGGGGATGTCCTGACCGAGGAGCGTGCCGTGGTGGTAGGCGTTGAAATCCTCGACGGTGGTCAGGGCGCACGAGAAGCTATTGGACTCGTGCCAGAAACGGGCGATACCGATTCGGAAATCGGGCATAGAGAGACTCCGGTTGGGCGAGCCATTTTTGTCAGAAGTGGGGTGATGGGCAACGCGCTTACCCATTCAAATGGGGTGCGACGAGTGGGCGACGGTGCGCGAACGTTGCGGGGATGGGCGTTATCATGGGCTGGCGACTGGTGAGTTGCGAATGATCGGGCAGGGCTAGTGGCGCGTCATTCTACGACTTTCGGGTATAGACGTTTGAGTTTGATGCGGGCGTCGTCGGTCGTGAACTGCCGGT
>NYZD01000022.1 GCA_002685935.1 Planctomycetaceae bacterium
CGCACCGCGGCCCGGCCGCGCTGAAGCCGGCCCTTGAGTGTGCCCACGCTCACGCTTAACGTCCCGCTGATCTCCGCATAGCTCAGACCGTCCGCGTAATAAAGTGTCATCGCTTCCCGATCCTTGTCATGGATTCGTAGCAGCGCCGACCGCACACGGCGATGCTCTTCGCTCTTGGCCGCCACCGCGTCGACCGACGCAGCAACCTCCGTCACGTCCCTGCGCTCCGCCACGCGCTGCGCCAGAGACTTCTGCCGCTGACGATCGCGCCGAATCTCATAGGCGCTGTTCCGCGCGATCCCGCAGACCCATGCCCCAAACCGATCCGGATCCTTCAGCTTCGTCAAGTCGCAGAACGCACAAAGAAACGCCTCCTGCGCCGCGTCCAGCGCCCCATCAAAATCCGCCAGCACCCCCAGCGCCACGCCGTACGCGTGGTCTTGATACCGGCGGACCAGCGTGCAGAACGCTTCCGCATCGCCCGTTAAGGCGTCACTCACCAGGCTTGCATCAGTCGGCTCGTTCATGTTCAGCAAAACGACGGGGCCGGGCGTGACAAGATGTGAACTTGCGACCTGCCCTTTCGGGCCGCTCTGTCTCTGAGCTACGCCGCCCGGCCCGTCACCAGTATGTGTCCTTTCAACGCCGATCCGGAGCGCACAAATCCAGATTATCGCGATGTTTTCTCTTGCCACCCCGCCACGCAGATGATCACCCCCGCCCACGATGCCCGTGTCACCGTATCCCCACCCCCCAAACTCGTATAATCTCCCCACAACACCCACCCAACACCGCCCATGCTCACCGAACTGCACATCTCGAATCTCGCCGTCATCGAAGACGCCGCCATCGAACTCGATGAACATTTCAACTGCTTCACCGGCCAGACCGGTGCCGGCAAATCGCTCGTCATCGGCGCTTTCGAACTACTCCTCGGACTCCGCGGCGCCGCCGACCTCCTCCGCGCCGGCGCCGACGAAGGCCGCGTCAGCGGCGTCTTCGAACTTCGCGACCCCGCCCTCATCAAACGCGTCACCCAGGCCGCCGACCTCGATCTCGACCCCCGCGTCCCCCATCAACAGCTGCTCATCACCCGCAAACTTTTCGCGTCCGGCCGGACCTCCGTCTCCGTCAACGGCCGGCCCGTCACCATGGCCATGCTCAAACAGCTCGGCGAACTGCTCATCGACGTCCACGGCCAGCACGACCATCAATACCTCCTCAAACCCGCCCACCAACTCGAACTGCTCGATCGCTATGCCGGCGCCGAATCACTCCGCGATCGATTCACGCAGACCCACCGCGAACTGCAGACCCTCCGCCGCCGCCGCGCCGAACTCGACGCCTCCGCCACCCTCCGGCGCCAGCAACTCGACCTCTACGAGTTCCAGGCCGACGAAATCGACGACGCCGAACCCACCCTCGGCGAGTACGAAGAACTCGACGCCCGCCACCGCCTCCTGTCCAACCTCCAGCGCATCAAAACCGACGCCGCCCACGCCCACGCCGCCCTCTACGACACCGAAGGCGCCGTCGTCGAACGTCTCCAGACCATCGTCGCCATCATCCACGAACTCGCCGAACTCGACGAAGACCTCAAACCCAGCGCTGACGAACTGCACACCGCCCTCGCCCAGCTCCAGGACACCGCCTTCAGCATCGGCCGCTACATCGATCGTCTCGACCTCGACCCCGCCGAACTCGCCGAAGTCGAACAGCGCCTAAACACCATCAACCGACTCACCCAGAAATACGACGAGCCCGGCCGGGGCCTCACCGGCGTCATCAACTACCGCCATCAGATCGAATCCGAAATCAATCGCCTCCGCACCGAATCCGACGATCAGCAAACCATTGACGACCAGATTGCCCCCGCCGAAGATACACTCCGCACCCTCGGCCAATCCCTCTCCCAGGCCCGACGCGACGCCGCCGATCAACTCGCCCCCCAGGTCGAATCCCAACTCGCCGAACTCGGCATGACCGACGCCAAATTCGACGTCGCCTTCGACACCCTCGACCCCGATCCCGACAACGAGCTGACCGACGAACACGCCACCGGCTTCGACACCATCGAAATGCGCATCCAGACCAACCCCGGCCAACCCGCCCTCCCCCTCCGTCGCGTCGCCAGCGGCGGCGAAATGTCCCGCATCATGCTCGCCCTCAAATCCATCCTCGCCCAGGCCGACCGCGTCTCCGTTCTCGTCTTCGATGAGATCGACGCCAACGTCGGCGGACGCATGGGCACCGTCCTAGGCGCAAAACTCCGCGACCTCGCCGCCCACCACCAGATCCTCTGCATCACCCACCTCCCGCAGATCGCCGCCTACGCCACCCGCCATCTCAAAATCACAAAACAAGTCGACGCCGGTCAAACCGCCACCCACGTCCAACCCGTCGACGGCGACCGCCGCATTGAAGAACTCGCCGAAATGCTCACCGGCAAAAACGCCACCGACACCACCCGCCAACAAGCCCGCGAAATGCTCTCCCTCGCCGATGCCCACACCACCCTCAAAGCCGCCGCCCCCAAACCCGCCGCCGCACCGCCGACCTCAAAACGCAAACCCCGCAAGCGCCCCGCCAATCCCCGCGCCCGCTCCTGACAATCGCCCCCGCCACACGTTTGCCGCACGTCGCGTTCCTGCATATTCTGGACAACAAGATCCTCGGAGGCACAACCATGTTGACCCGTCCCCGGTCAATGCGGTTCAACAGTTCCCGCGCGGTGTTTCCCATATCCCAGCAAAGGGGCCGATCGTGACGCACACCCCCCGTGCCCACTGCGTCGCCGCCAGCGTCTGCGCCCTCGCCCTCTGCTTCACCTCCCCCGCCCCCGCACAGGACCCCACCGACGTGCCGTGGCCCGAAGTGACCAGGCCCGATCGCAGCCAGATTGTCAACATCCCACGCCCCGGCCACCTGATCGAGTGGACCTACCCCCCCCTGCCCCGCGGCGATGTGAAGATATCCCTGCCCAAAAATACCAAAACCATGATGACCGCCGCCCCCGCGGCCAACATCATGGTCGCGCTCACCGTCGACCGAACCACCGACGGACGCTGGCCGATTCGAAATCACACCGAGCTCTTGCGCGCCCACCGCGTCCAGCTCTCCACCGGACGCTGGTACCGCCCCGTGACATTGAGCGAGCGTCGATGGGAAACCGATGCCCGACCCACATCCAACACCACCAGCATCCCCGCTCGCCGGTTCGATCTGCTCAACGACTCATTGATGTCCGTCAGCCCCACCGGCGACCGCGTCCTCGTCAAAACCACAGGCAACGGCCGCCTCGATATGTGGTCCATCAAAAACCGCGCGCACCACATCGCCGCGTGGTATCCCTACGCCGCCAACAACACCACAAACGCACCCGCCCTGCTCTGGGCCGCCATTCTCAACGACACCCACGTCCTCACCCTCAGCCGCCGCGGCGAGTTGATCCAATGGCGCATGCCCGACTGCGCCGCCGTGTGGCGAATCAATCTCGCCCCGAAAGAACCAAACCCGGATCGGATCCCCCGAGCCGTTGTCTCGCGCCCGCGACTCAGCCCCACCCAGAAACACCTCGCCGTCTGGGCCAACCAGACCGTCTCCATCATCGACTCCGAAACCGGCCACACCCGCGCCACCATCCCCTGCAACGGATCGCCCGGCCTCATGCCCCCAAGCTTCTCCCCCGACGGCGCCCAACTCGCCATCACCGAAAATTGGGACTCGATACAAATTCTTTCGCTTTACGACCTCACCACCGGCGAGCAACGACTCAGCACCCCTCTGCCCCCCGACATGTTCAAAAACGCCGCCGCCCTCAAGGATCAATACGCCGGCTTCAACTGGCTCCGAGACAATCTCGGGCTCATCAACGGAAGACTGCTCATCGATCGCCGATTCGGTCGACCCATCAAACAGTATCAGGTCACCGACACCAGTCGCGTCCACTCCGCCTACAACCCCGCCCCCTACCAGACCAATGGCCACGTCTTCTGGCGCGTCAAACGGGACAACCCGCTCACCTTGATCGGCCAATACCTGCCCGGCGACACCGAACCCCTCCAGCCCGCCGATGAAGTCGACTGGTACGCCGCCAAGCCCGGCTCAACCGTCATCCTCAAGATGGACCTCAACACCGACCGGCACATCGTCCAGTCCTTCGAACGCACCGCCCGCCAAACACTCGCCGCGCTTCACATGACCGAAGCACCCGATCAGCCCATGGTCCTCCGCGTCAGCGCCGCCATCCGCGACTCCGAAGAATCCGCTCGTCTCGAGTGGGCCGCCAACGCCGACGAAATGGGCTGGCTCGACGTCAAGGAAATCCAGATCGAAATCGCCTGGGTCATCCGCGGCACCGTGATCTGGTCAGACAAGCGCGGCTACACCATGGGCAACGAACTGCAAGTGCCCAACGACCCCGCCATCCCGCTGCGCCAGCGCATGCTCGCGGCCCAGTGGAAACGCGCCGCCTCGCTCGCCGAGCACCAGTTCAACAAGGTCCCCGGGCGCGTCGTCGACCCCGAAAAACTCGCGTTGATCCCCCGCGGTCCCTTCCCCGGCCCCAAGCTGCGCTCACCATGACCGCGCAAACCAAACCCCCATTACCCCGTCGAATCATTTGACTCAAGACACAACAACTCCAAACGAACCAGTTGCCCATCGCACACCGCTCGACTAACGTCGTCTAACGGCGCGCCGCCGAATGCGTCGCAGGTCCGAATAGGCACAAACGTCATGTGCATTCCCACTCACACCCAACCCGCCCCCGCCGCGGTCGTCACCCTCATCCTTGGCCTCGCCGCCGCCGCCACCGCCCAGCCCCCCGGTCTCGAACTGCTGCCCGGCATGATCGATCCCGACTTCTCACAGGTCATCGATCTCGATCCGCCCCCCGACACCGACCAGTGGACCTACCAGCCCGACACACCCACCCGCAAAATCCGGCAGCCGCGCGAAGATATCAGCATCATCCTCCCCCACCCGATCAAAACCATGATGACCGCCGCCGCTCACGCCGACACGTTGATCGCCATCTCCATCGATCGGGTCGTCAAGAAAAAACGCCGAACCCGCATCCATCACTACCGTTGGGCCGCCCACCGACTCCAGTTGTCCACCGGGACCTGGCGACGCGCCGTCCCCCTGTTCCAACGCCAGTGGGACGACGCCCTGCCCGCCGAAGGCGACCACGGGCGAACCCCCGACCGCATCCATCTCCACGCCTCCTCATTGATGTCCGTCGGACCCACCGGCGACGTCGCCCTGGCCAAAACCAACAGCCTCGGCCGACTCGACCTCTGGAAAATCAAGGGCAAGGCCAAACACGTCGCCGCGTGGTACCCCTATGACCCGGAAAATAAGGCCGAAGAAGGACAACTCATCTGGGCCGCCGCCCTCGACGATCAGCACGTCCTCACCCTCAGTTCAAAAGGCGACCTGATCAATTGGAGTATGCCCGATTGCATCGCCGTCTGGCGACGCTACCTCGGCGAAACCAACGTCCGCACCTCCCCCTACGCCACCGTCGCCGCCACCCCCCGACTCAGCCCCACTCACAAGCACATCGCCGTCTGGTCCGATCGCCTGCTCTCCCTCATCGATTGCCAGTCCGGCGACATCCTCGCCACCCTCCCCTGTGACGGCCGGGTCGGCCTCATGCCACCGACCTTCTCCCCCGACGGCAAAGAACTCGCCTTCACCATGAATCTCGACCACACTCAGATCCTGCTCCTCGTCGACCTGACCACCGGCCAGCCACGCCTCCGAAAACCCCTGCCCGCCGATCTGTTCACCGAACCGATGACCTCGTCGCACCCGAGCGCCGGCTTCAACTGGCTCGGCAACGACCTGGGACTGATCAACGGTCAACTCCTGATCGATCTGCCGTCCGGCAAACCCCAGTGGCGCTTCGAACCTGATCAGGCCAATCGCAGCAGGTCGAGTCTCATCCTCCGACAAACGCATGGCCCCGTCCTCTGGAGAATCGTCCGCGACCGGCAAACGCGATTGATCGGCCAACACATGCCCGGTGATCGCCAGGCCCGAGAACGCCCCCTCGACCTCAAGCTCTTCGCCGCCGAGCCCGGCTCCAGCATCACCCTTCAGGTCAACGTCGGCGCCAATCCCGAAACCGTCAAGACCATCGAGGATCTCGCGCGGCAACGCATCGCATACCTTCAGATGGCCCAAGCCGACAACCAACCCGTCGTGCTCCGCGTCTCCACCAGCACCAAACAGTCTGATCGCGTCGCGCGCCGCGGCGGGAGATTCGGATTCGGACACGCAAGCCGAGACGACGACGACGAGATCAACATTCCCGAGATTGAACTGAAGGTCGCCTGGACCGTCCGCGGGAAAGAAGTCTGGTCCCAGGTCAACTCCCACAGTTTGTACGGACAGTTCTATACCGATGAGGAATCCGACAAGTCACGACAGCAGCAGGCCCGCGATCTCATCTGGAAAAACGTCGCCGCCGGCGCCCCCAAACTCTTCGACCGCGTCCCCGGCCACGTCGTCGACCCCGACCAACTCGCCAAAATCCCCAAAGGCCCCCTCCCCGAACCCATCACCACCGACAAGAAGTGACACACCCACCCCGCCCGCCCCCCCTGTCCCCGCGCGCCCGCCCCGCGCTCGGCCCGCGCCCCTCCCCCTCCGCCCACCCCGTGCCCGCGCATCCCACGAGCCGCGACCGTCAGGGAGCGGATCTGCTCCGCTCCGCCCGTTCCCCTCTCCGCGCCGGTCAACAGCGCGGCGCGGTCCTGCTCGGAACAGTCGATGTCGCGCGGGGTCTTGAGTGTGAGTGTGCCATGGCGACCCCGCCGAATGGCCGCCCGACCTGGTCCGCCCAATCCCCCGACGCCGCCGGCCAATTCAAGATGTTCGACGACAAGCTCGCACCCATTCGTGCGTGGAGAATCTAGAAGACGGCGGTTCATCGAATCGAACCGGACGAATATGATGAATAGAATCGTACGCACTCGACTCGTATCTGCGCTGGGCACGGTCATCCGTCATCCAAATAGTTCTGACCCCGGTAATTCCATTGACTTACGCAATTCGGATGGGGATAATCAGTTTTCTCGGGGATGCTCTCCGGGCCTGCCGGGCGGCAGGATTTCCGCTTCCTTTTCCACTCATCACGGAAATAACGAGGAACAATGGAATTCCATTGTGCAAGGGCTGTAGGCCATGCACACTCGAATTCCATTCATTCACCTGTTGGAGCTTGTGAGATGAAGGATGAAGAGCTGGCACCGCGCGATGTCGTCAAACTGGCGTTCCAGTACCAGGAGACGAAGCACGTGCCTTACTGCTTCGCCGTCAGCCAAGAACAAGCCAACGCGCTTACCCAATACTACGGCGACGCTTCGTGGCAGGACGGCGTGGTGGCCTACATTGGTAACCTTGCCGGCGTGGACAACTTCCTGTCCAAAGCGGGCTTGGTCGAGCAGCCAGACGGTTCGCAGCAAGATTGCCTGGGCTGCGTGTGGGAAATGGGAAGCACCCACCACCTGGTCGGTTGGCCACTCCACGAGCCCGTGCTCGGCAACTACCGTCTGCCTGACCTGGAACCGTATTTCGAGCAGCATCTCTTCCCCCAGTGGCCGCGGGATATCGCAGCTACCGGAACGCAATTCCGAGTCATCGACCATAGCTTCGGTCTGTTCGAACGGGCTTGGAGCTTGAGGGGGTTTGAGAATTTTCTCGTGGACCTTGTCGAGAACGACGCCTTTGCGGGGGAGCTTCTCGACCACGTTACTGAGTGGTTTCTGCAAAGCGTGGACCTGATGGCCACCGCTCCGGTGGACGCCATCTTTCTGACCGACGACCACGCGGCCCAGCGTGGTCTACTCATGGGAAGCGATCGGTGGCGCCGTTTCTTCAAGCCCCGCTGGAAGAGAATCTTCGACCGCATTCATCACTACGGCTTGTACACGATTATGCACATGTGCGGCGACACGTCCGAAGTGGTGCCGGATCTGATCGAGGTCGGGTTGGATTGCATGGAGAGCTGCCAACCGGAGTGCATGGACATCTACCGTTTGAAGAGGCTTTACGGCAGGGACATTCGTTTCTGGGGGGGCCTCGGCGCGCAGAACATCCTGCCCTTTGGCGCCCCAGGGGAGGTCCGCAAGGAAACCGCCCGGTTGAAGCAAGAGATGGGGCGCGGCGGCGGGTACATCCTGGCGGGCGCCAAGGGGCTCGGAGCTGAAGTGCCGGTTGAGAACATCGCCGCCTACTTGGAGGAATGCAGATCGCCCAGGCTGTCATAGAACTGCCCCAACCAGCGCATGGAGAGCGACTGTGTGTTCCGCTGCGCTCCACACACAGCGCCTCATGCGCGCCGTTATGGAGACGCACATGACCGTCCCGGAACAAGATGCGACGCAAGAGGGTCCGCGGCTGCCCGACGGGTTTTTGTTCGTCAGCTTGGACCAGGTGCTCGTCATGCTTGCCATGACGATTGTCTTTGTTGGGATGCTTGCCGAACAGCCCTACCCGGTGATCACGGCTTGCATTCTTGGGCCCGTGGTATTCATCCTGTTTGTTTCATCGTTCGTCGCCATGCGGCAGGTCAGGAAGTTCGTCAGAAAGCACGGGAACGTAGAGATCATCGTCACATTTTCCTGTGACGCCTCGGACCGTGGAAAGAACATCCTCAGAAAGGACATCCTCATTCGCCGCGCGGGCGATTCAATCGATGATGGCATCGATCCTGTGATCGACGGCAAGGGGCAAGAGCATCCATAACCAACGCTTCCACCGGAGCCGCCGATCCGGTCGGCCTACAATCGATAGTCACTAGCAGCCCGTGGCAAAAGTCTCGTTGGGGGTGTTGTGGCGTGACGGGGATGGCGCTACGGTATTGGC
>NYZD01000023.1 GCA_002685935.1 Planctomycetaceae bacterium
GACGAGGAATAGGGCGCCGGCGTCGTGGACGAGGTCGGGGATTTCGGTAAGGGGTTGATGAGCGCCGGGGGAGGGTTCGGCGTGGACGATGCCGAGGATTTTGGATTTGGGGTGGGCTTTGAGTGCGGCGGCGACGGCGTCGGGTTCGATGATGCGGCCCCAGTCGGCCTCGACGGCGTGGACGGTTGCGCCGCAGCGTTCGGCGACGTCTTTCATGCGGGTGCCGAACACGCCGTTGACGCAGACGATCATTTCGTCGCCGGGCCCGATGAGGTTGACGACGCAGGCTTCCATGCCGGCGGAACCGGTGCCGGAGACGGCCATGGTCAGTTCGTTCTTGGTTTGGAAGACCTGGCGGATGAGGTCGCGGGTGTCATCCATGATCTGAAGGTATTCGGGGTCGAGGTGGCCGATGGTCGGGGCGGCCATGGCGCGAAGGACACGGATGGGCACGTCGCTGGGGCCGGGGCCCATGAGGGTCCGCTCGGTGGGGTTCAGCGGGGGGTATGCGGTCGCCATGGGTGGGATTCCTTTGGTCTGAATCGATGGTACGGCGAAACGCGGAGTATACACGGGGGGCGGCGGCGCGTGGAGACGAGCGGGCCGGGGCGGGGGCCGGCGGTCGGCGCGACGCGGCGTCGACGGGCGCGGTCGTGGACTACAATATACATTCGATGTTTGGGCCGGCCGGTTGGGCGGCGAACGGATCCCACATCCTGCGAAATGCGAGTGCATCATGTCCAAGAAAGTACTGACGGTTGGTCTGGCGGGGTTGTCGTTGATTCAGTCGGGCGCGGCGCTGGGGGCGATGCCGGAGGGGGGCGTGTTCATCCCGCGCAACGGCACGTATGAGGGGTGCATGGGTCTGTCGCACGTGCAGTTTGATGCGGGGGCGGGGGGTGTGATGCGCGTGGTGACGGGGTCGTGGCCGAAGCTGGAGACGGTGGCGCAGTTCGATATGGTGTTTGCGCTGGCGGTTGCGGGCTCGGACGGGCCGGTGGAGGTGCGGCAGTCGTTCGATCGGTCGCCGAAGATTCTGTTTCTGGAAGAGGGCAACGATCGGATCGGGCTGCGGGTTCTGTTTAAGTTGTATGACGGAGACAACATCTATCACGGTCACGGGATGACCGAGACGTGGTTGTACCCGGATGGTCAGATGTTCGTGACGGCGGCGGCGACGTTTGAGAACACGCCGGCGCATCGGGGCGTTGTTCGGGGGAGCGTTGAAGTGGACTGGGCGGAGCCGACGAAGCTGGCCGCGTACGGCCCGAAGGGGAAGCGGCGGTCGAGCAAGTCGCGCATGCCGCTGGAGACGCCGGGGCAATATTTTTCGTTCGCGCCGCGCGATGGTGCGTCGGAGGCGCCGGAGGTGTCACTGTATTGGCGGACGGGTCGGATGGCGCACAACACGTTTGTGGGAACGGCGGAGTCTGGCGCGCCGACTTACTATCGCTGGCCGGACTATTTCCGGCAGGCATACGGACAGGGACATTGGGCGGAGGCGGTGAAGCTGCGCTCGGACGGAGTGACGGTTGAATTCCCGAAAGACCCGACGGGGGCGACGGCGAAGTTCAACACGCTGTTTCGCATTGTGGTGGGGGCGAAGGGCGAAGCACTTGAGCGGATGGTCGAGGCCGATCGTGATCCTGTGGAGCTGGTCGTGGCTGAGGGCGGGGTGATTCACGGGAAACCGGCGGATCCGAAGAATCAGGAGGCGGGACGGGTTTACGGGTACAACGATCTGGAGGGCTGTTACGAGGTGCGCAAGACGGGCGAGCCGATGGTGGTGACGCTGCCGGCGGATGCATCGGGGCGGACGATCCGGGTGAAGGCGGTGGCGCTGCGGGGTCATGGTGCGGCGGTGGCGGAACTGGACGGGGTGGCGCTGGTGGCTCAACTGACGACGGACGGCGGGATCGCGGACGATCCGCTGGCGCCGATTCGTCAGCAGCCCGAGGCTCCGGCGGACGCGGCGATGGTGACGGTGAAGCTGACGGATGAGGCGCAGACGCTGACGTTCAGGGAAGTGGAAGGCATTCAACTGGTGTACCAGACGCGCGACGACTGGCGGAACTTCGCGATCTATTCGAGCAAGACGGGACCGCGCTGGTCGGGTTTGCGGTTCTCGATGGTTGACGGCCATGCGCGGAACATGCGGGCGTACGAGAATCCGGAGTGGGCGCTGTCGGAGAATCTGTTGCACTGGTTTTCCTTCTGTGGATACACGCCGGAGCAGATGCTGGATCAGTTGCGGGATTTTGTGGTGATCAAGAACGGGCCGGATGAGGTCGTGTTCAAGTACACCAGCTCGAACGAGAACGACGGGGCGCGGTCGGAGTTTGTGGTCAGTTCGAGGGCGGATGCGCCGGCGATGCAGATCGACGTGGCGGCGACGTTCACGGTGCTTGAGCAGTGGCCTTACAAGAGCTCACAGTTTTTCGATGTGTTTCCGTTCCGTGGGGTGTGGACGCAGGACTGGTGGTACGGCAACGTGCTTTGGCTGACCGAGGATGGGCGATGGAAGACGATGGACACGCTGGCGGCGACGTTTGAGGGCGACAAGGAACTGGCGGACATTCGGGGGGGCGGGTTCTTCAGTCTTTACAGTTCCGACCGCGGCAACATGATGATGTTGACGAAGAACTTCAAGCCGGACGTGCCGACGAAATACGTGATCTGCGGCAATTACGTGGACTATCACATGGAAATGCTGTTCGTGGATCGGAAGGGCAAGAGCGCGATGCCGGTGGTGGGATTCCAGGCGAGCTGCGAATACGAACTGGCGGTGTGGGGTGATGGGCGCGCGACGCGCGATGAATTAATTGAGATCGGCCAGAAGAGCATCGAGGCGGGGGCGTTGACGCTCGATGGGGAGTAGGCGGTGCAGCGCTGCGGCGCGGTTTGGATTCGATCAAGCGCGCAACATGAAAATCGGCAGGTTCTTCTTGGATTTATAGTTGGGTCGGAATCGTTTGCGGTCGTACATGATGCGGACGTTGACGGTGCGCGGTCCGTGCTTGGGATTGGGGATGGGGGCGACGGTGTAGTTGCCGTTGCGGACGGCCACCATTTTGCCGGTGGTGCCGCTGGTGATGCACTGGAAGGCCATGGTGGCGAAGTTGGTGGCGACCATTTTGTCGAGGAAGTCGGGATCACCGGCGCGGAGCTGATAGGTGAGGTCCATGACGGTGGTTTCGAGTTTGGTTTTGGCGGCGAAGTAGGAGGCGAACTGCTCGGCGACGTTGGATTTGCGGCGGTGTCCGAACATGTCCTCGTCGCCGGTCTCCTGGACCTTGTGTCCATGCCAGGTGGCGCCTTCGGACATCAGAAGCAGGGCGTAGCGACTGGGATTTGATTTCTTATCGGTGACAAGGACATCGCGCAGGGCATCGATGTCAAATCTTGCTTCGGGGATGCAGCAGCGTGCGGAGGTGACGTAGGCGGTGTAGAGGGCGGTGAAGCCGGCGTCGCGTCCGAACATGCGGACGATGCCGACGCGCTCGTGGGAACCGAGGGTGGTGCGGAGTCGGGTGATGGTTTCGACGGCGCGGGTCATGGCGGTGGAGAAGCCGACGCAGTATTCGGTGTTGCGGACATCGTTGTCCATGGTTTTGGGCACGGCGACGACGGGCATGCCGGCCTTGGAGAGCACGGAGGCGTAGCTGAGGGTATCGTCGCCGCCGATGGCCACGAGGTAATCCAGTTTGAGCTGCTTTATGTTACTGAGCACGATGGGGGTGGCATCAACGATGCCCGCTTCGACTTCCTTGAGTCTGCCGGCGCGATGTTTTTGATGGTTGGGCAGATTGGCGACGGGGAAGCGGACGGGATTGGTGCGTGAGGTGTGCAGGAAGGTGCCGCCGGTGCGGTCGACGCGGCGGGTGTTTTCGCGGTCGAGGGGCGTGAGGTAGCGCTTGTCTTTTTGCTTGACGGGTTTGACGTGGGTGAGGCCCTCCCAGCCGCGGCGAATGCCGACGACCTCGTAGTCGTCGTATTCGGTGGCGCGGTAGACCATGGATTTGATCACCGCGTTAAGTCCGGGGACGTCGCCGCCGCCGGTGAGGATGCCGATTCGTTTGGTCCGGGCCATCGTTTAATCCTTCATGCGTGAATGACTGCCGCACCGGCGCCGCGGCCGATGGGCCGCACACGGATGGCGGAGATTATCGTCGTCGAGCCCTGAGCGGACATTATATTGTCTAAGGTCGGCGGCGGGTACGGCAGGGCGGAGGGCGAGCGGCTATGGTAATCGGGATTCAGCGGAGGATCGATCATGGCGAACCGAGTGGTGCTGGAGTTGGGGACGTCGGCCCGGAACAAGCGCAACAGCGAGGGGGCGTTTGTGACGTTGGCGTCGGGACGGATCGTGCTGATCTATACAAAGTACGGTGTTGACCATGGTGATGAAGGTGCGGCGGTACTGGCGTCGCGCTATTCCGACGACGGTGGCAAGACGTGGACGGGACGCGATCGGGTGGTGATCCAGAACGAAGGCAAGCGAAACGTGATGAGCGTGAGCCTGCTGCGGCTGCACGACGGGCGGATCTTGCTGGGGTACCTGCGCAAGGACGGCTGGGGGAAGTGCATGCCGCTGGTGCGGTTCAGCGATGATGAATTGAGGACGGTGTCGCGGCCGCGGTCGGTGTTGATCGAGCCGGGGTATCACGTTTTGAATAACGACCGGATCGTTCAGCTAACGAGCGGGCGGCTGATCGCGCCGGTGGCGCTGCATCGTCAGACGAGGCCGATCACGCTGCATGAGACGGGGAGGCGGGGGACGACGATGACGGGTGCGGCGTTGATTTTGTACGGGCTGAGCGATGACGGGGGGCGGAGCTGGTTTGAATCGACGAACGCGATTTACAAGGGGTTCACGAATGGGGTGGGAATGCAGGAGCCGGGCGTGGTGGAGTTGGCGGACGGGCGGCTGTGGAGTTGGGCGCGGGCGGGGGGTGAGCATCTCGACGGGACGGGGACGTATCAGTGGCAGATGTTCAGTGACGACGGGGGATGCACGTGGAGCGAGGCGGCGCGGTCGGGGTTTATTTCGCCGTGCAGTCCGATGTCGGTGAAGCGGATACCGAGCACGGGTGATCTGCTCGCGGTGTGGAACGACATCAGTGGTCGTTACAAGGTGAAGGCGGCGGAGCGTTCGTGGAGGCGGACGCCGCTGGTCTGCGCGGTGAGCGGGAATGAGGGCAAGACGTGGCGACATCACAAGGCGCTGGAGAAGGAACCGTCGCGCGGTTACTGCTATACGGCGATTCACTTCGTGGGGGATGCGGTGTTGCTGGGGTACTGCGCGGGGGGAGGCAGGGACGGGATGGTGCTGGACACGCTGCGGGTGCGGCGGATGTCGATCGATGCGTTGTATGGCTGACACCGGTGGGGCGCGTCGGCGATGGGAAGCGTTACTGTTCGCGGTAGGTGACCTGGAAGGTGACGGTGCGTGAGCGTGTCTCGACGCGCAGGTCGCCGGGGAGATAGAACTGCACTTCGGCGGTCTGGGGTCCTTGATCGACGTAGCGTTCAAAATCGTCGGCGGTGAGCACGAGGTTCGCTTTGACGATGATGGTTTGGCCGATCTGTTCGATCTGATCGGTTGGGCCGACGACGATCACGTTGCGGAGCAGGGCGGATTCGGGGTCGAGGGTGACCACAAAGCGATCGGTTTCTCCGGGGGGGGCGTCGAGCCAGACGGGGACGCTTGTGAGTTCGGTGCGGCTTTCCTTCTTTTCGATGGTGAAGGTGACGGCGACTTCCCGGGGATCGATCGAGACGTATGGCATCAGCGAAAGGGGCAGGTCGGCGGGGAGTTTGATGGTGGCACGTTCGGTGATCTGGACGCCGGCGGTGTAATCGGAGATGGGATTCGGGAGGACGGCGTCGAGGATGAGATTGTCTTCGGCGGCGAGCCGATCCAGTGCGAGGGCGGGCGCCTCGATCTGGATCTGCTGCGGCTCGATCTGCGCGGGCCCGAGGAGTTGGACCTCGGTGTGGGCGAAGCGGACGGTGGCGGTCCGCGTGACCATCTGAAGGACGTTGACGGAGGGGCTGGCGGGTTCGACGTTGATGATGCTGACGCCGTATTCGCTGAGTGCGTGGGTGAGCAGGCGTTTGACGTCGACTTCGCGGTTGCCGGGTTCGAGGGGGGGGCCGTGGAGGTCGAGGCGGAGTTCGATGGGGTTATCGTTGTCGAGGCGATCTCGGAGTCGCTCGATGTGTGCGGTGGCGCCGCGGAACTGCACCTGGATCGGGCGCTGGGGCAGGGCGATGACCATGTCTCGGACCTTGGGGGCGACGAACTCGACCTGTACGGGCATCATGCCGTTGGGGGGGTAGGCACTGATGTCGCGTCTTTCGGCGTAGAGCCAGATCAGAGCGGTGACGAGGGTCACGAGCAGGAGGGTCGGAATTTCATGGCGGAGATTCATGGAGCGCTATGCGGCGGATTTGTCGGGTGAATCGGGGTCCTGTTTTTTGGTGTCCGACGGATCGGGGTCGGGGTCATCGGGGATGGCGCGCGGGGCGGGCTCATCGGGTCGGCGGGTATCGGACAGGCCTCGGCGGAGCATGGTGCGGAGGTGGTCGAGGGAGAGGTTGCGGATGAGTTGCCCGCGTTCGGCGAGGGAGATCGCGCCGGTTTCCTCGCTGACGACGACGACGAGGCAGTCGGCTTCCTGAGTGAGTCCGATGGCGGCGCGGTGTCGCGAGCCGAGTGTCTGGGTGGATTCTTCGCCCTCGGCGAGGGGGAACTGGACGCCTGCGGCAATGATTTTGTCGCGTCGAATCACCATGCCCAGGTCGTGCAGGACGCTGCCGGGCCAGAAGATGGTCTGGATGAGTTCGGCGCTGACGTTGGCGTGGAGGGTGGTGCCGGCCTCGACGACGCCGGCGAGTCCGACTTCGCGCTCGACGGCGATCAGCGCGCCGATTTTGTTTTGGCTGAGGTTATCGACGGCCTGGA
>NYZD01000024.1 GCA_002685935.1 Planctomycetaceae bacterium
ACGTCGATGGATCGTGAACGGCGGGTACCGATCTGGCTGTGGATCCTTGCGTGTGTGCCGTCGGGATGCTTCCTGCTTTACTTCCGGGATGAGCTCTATCTCGACCTGCAATCGAAGATGTTGATGGGCGGGGTCGCGTTGGCGTGGATTCTCGCGGCGACGACGTGGGTGGCGTTGGTGACGTCGCCGATCTGGAGCCGTGTCTTAAAGACAATCATTGAGCGAACGCCAATCCGGCGACTGGTTGGAGATCCGTTGGTCTGGCACGCGTTGGTGCCGATCGGGTTGGTCTCGCTGGTGTCGTTGCACACGCCGCGGATTGCGGATCGGACGCTGATGGTGGTGTTGCCGATGCTGGCGATCTTGGTGGCGCGGGGTGTGTGGGCGTTGCCGCGGGCGATGTCGGTGGCAGCGCTGGTGGTCGTGTTCGGCATCATGCCGTTTTCGATCGTGCAACACACGTACGGAGAGCGGCGGCATATCGGATCGGATTTCAGATCCGTTCACGCGGCGATCGTCGACGAGGTGCGCGCCGATGACCTTGTGTTGATCGAGGATCACTGGGCAATGCTCTCGATGCATTACTACTTCCCGCCGTCGCGATACCGGACGGTGAACGCTCAGATCATCCGCGATCGCATGGATTCGGGCAGGCTGCCGGTGGACTCGCCGCCGCGGACCTGGCTGTTCCCGGGCGGCGGCGAGCTGGAGCTCGACGAGCAGATGGCCCGCCTGGAGGCAGTCGCACGTCTCTATGGACCACCGCAGTTCTTCGGATCGGGCGAGCATCAGGCGGTGCTTCTGGTACCCCGCGCGGTCGGTGGCGGCGGCACGTCGCAGTGACGGCGGCGAAGGGGATTCACCGGGACTTGGTGGGGACGAGTTTGATGATGACGGCGTCGGACTTGCCGCCGAATTGGGGTTGCATCGCGCCGGGGGTAACGGGGAAATCAGGCGATTTGGTTCTGCCGACGAGGTAAAGTTCGCCGGCGGGGCCGATGGTCAAACTGCGGATCAGTTCATCGCCACTGCCGCCGATGAGGGTGGCGAAGCGCAGCTCGGCGCCGTCGGGGCTGAGAACGGCGACGACGCCGTCTTTGTCCGATGCGTTGGGCGCGGCGTGGCGGGATTGCAGGGCATCGGGGGTGACCGGGAAGTTGCGGGACGTGGTGGTGCCGACAAAGTGGATGTTGCCGTCGGCGTCGGGGGTGGGGGCCAAGAAGAACTCGTTGCCGCGTCCGCCGATCAGCGTGGCGAATTGGAATTGGTTTCCGGCGGGGTTGAGGTGGGCGATGAAACCGTCGTTCCTGCCGCCGGCGAACCGGGGTTGGGCGGCGTTGGTGGTGGTGGGGAAATCGGGGGATCGGCAGACGCCGGTCAGGATGACCGACCCATCGGGCAACAGGGCGAGGCGGTGTTCGGCCCATTCATCATTCCTGCCGCCGAGATAGGTTAGGTAGATCAGGCGGCGGCCGTCGCGGGAGAGTTTGGCGATGTAGGAATCGGACTTGCCGCCGCGCGCGGGCTGGGGGGCGTCAGCGGTAACGGGTAGATCGGTGGATGAGGTGTTGCCGCCGAGGTAAACGTTGCCGTCCGGGTCGAGGCGTGCGCCGACGACGCCATCGCCGCCGTTCCCACCGAGCAGCGTGCTGAACATGAGGCGCGAGCCGTCGGCGGTGAGTTTGACGATGGCGGCGTCCGATCTTCCCTTGCGTTTGAGTTGGAAGGCGTGGCGGGTCTTGGGGAAGTTGGTGGATTGGGTCATGCCGACGACGAGGACATTGTCGCGGTCGTCGAGGGCGATCCCGCCGCGGGGGAAGTCTTCATCGGAGCCGCCGACGTAGGTGCACCAGAGGCGGAGGGAGAGGTCGGGTGACAGTTTGGCGACCATCCAGTCTGATCCGCCGCCGCCGTATTTCGGCTGCAAGGCGCCGCGGGTGGTGGGCAGGTCGGAGGATCGGGTGGCGGAGGCGATGACGATGTTGCCTCTTGAATCGAGGGCCATACCGTAGGTCGATCGTTCCTGTTTGGATCCGCCGAAGTAGGTGCCGCGGAGGAGCCTGCCGTCGGGGCTGAGCCGGATGACAAAACAGTCGCCGCCGATGCGACCGGCGTGGCCGCGGGCGGGATCGTCGCCGGCGTATTGGGGCTGGAAGGCGTCGCGGCTCATGGGGAGATCAGCGGATTTGGCTTCGCCGCCGACCAGGAGGGTGCCATCGGGACAGAGGATGACCTCGCGGGCCTGTTCGGCTTCCGGGCCGCCGAAGTAGGTAGCCCATTCGATCTGATAGCGCGGTGTGGTTTCGCTGCCGGCGCCGCGAGCGGGTGATCCGAGGATGCCGGCCAGGACGACGGCAGCGACGCAGGCGAGTGACATCGGACGGCGCGGACCGGGCTGATTGCGGCGGCGGGCTGTCATCGTGTTCACGTGACGGGTTGAGTGGCGGGCTGGGTGGGCAACTCGGCGACGAACTGGTAGTCGGGGTCGTCTTCTTGCTTGCGCTGGATCTCGGCGATGTGGGTCCAGGTCTCGTACAGGCCTCGGGGGCAGTGCGGCAGGTCGTCGCGGATGAGCCGATGGAGTTTACCGAGTTTGTAGCAGGGGACGGCGGCGTACATGTGGTGCTCGGTGTGATAGTTCATGTGCCAATACAGGAACTGAGTGATGGGATCGAGCAGGATGGTGCGACAGCAGAGGCGGAAGTCGGGGACATTGTCGGTCAGGCCGATGTGCTGTGCGCTATTGCACAGGGCGAACAGCCAGGCGCCGTAGAAACGTGAGAAGGTGGTGACCAACGGTACGTACCACCAGCCCATGGCGAGGCAGACGGTGACGATGGCGACGTGGCCGGCGAGGACGAATCGCGCCCAGTTGAACAGGCGGCGTCGGCCGGCGACGTTAGATTCGGGGAACAGGGCGCATTCCCAATCGCCTTCGACGCGGCCGACACTCCAGCGGGCGAATAGCTTGAGGGTTCCCCACAATCCCAGGGGATCGATGAAGGCGCGCTTCAGGTAAGCCTTGCGCTGGATCTGGATGGGCAGGACGACTTCGCCGTCGTCGGGCGGGTGCAGGGTGTATTTGTGATGTTCGGTGTGACTGGCCCAGAAATGAACGAAGCTGTACCAGCCCCAGAAGCTGAAGATCCACAGGAACAGGCGGTTGAGGAATCGGGTCCTGAAGACCGAATCGTGGATCAGTTCATGGAAGCCGTTGATCAGGAAGCTGGCGCAGGTGCCGTGGCAGAAAAACAGCACGACCGCGAGAAGCCAGTGCACGTGATAGACAGCCCATACGGCCCCGCCGCCGGTGGCGATGAGGACGGCCATGAAGCCGAGGGTTTGGAGGAAGCCCATCAGATCGCTGCGCTTGTTCAGGGCGATGAGGTCTTCGCGGCTGACCGGCGAACGATACCAGGAGATCCGGGGGGGTTTGCGGGTCTCGACGCTGGACGTGGCTTGGGGTGTGTCTTCCATCGCCAAACAGGATAGTGCGGCATCTGGCGGATGGACAATGGGGGTCGGGCGGCTGCGCAGATTTGCGGCGGTGCGAGGCTAGGGAGATGACGGGCGATCCTGGATCTCGCGCAGGACGCGTTGGAGCTCTGCGGGGCTTGATTCTGACCTTGATCAAGTGATCACGCACGACCGAGGCGATGGGCTGCTCGCCAGTTCGGCGGATCAGGATCCGGACGTCCTGTTTGACCATGTGGCAATCGACGCACGATTGGCCGATGAGGTCGAGCCGGACGTATCGAGCACATTCGCAATCCAGTAGAGTATCCGGCGCGACGGCGCGAGGGCGGATCGATCACGCCAGAACGCTCGGCGAGTACACGGCAGTTCAACGAGGAGGTCGGCGACATGGAACATCGGACGTTGGGCACGAGCGGACTGCGGGTCTCACCGATCTGTCTGGGCACGATGACGTTCGGCGAACCGGTTAATGAAGCGGATTCAATACGGCTGGTTCACGCGGCGCTGGACATGGGGATCAACTTCGTGGACACCGCAAATGTCTACGAGGGTTACCGCCGGGTGCTGGGCAGCGCGGGCGGCTGGGCCGAAGAGATCGTGGGCAAGGCGCTGAAGGATCGGCGGGATCAGGCGGTGCTGGCGACGAAGGTGTGTGCGCCGCTTGGTCCGGGCGATCAGGATCGGGGTCTTGGCGCGCTGCACATGCACCGGGAGGTGGATGCGAGTTTGCGGCGGCTGCAGACGGACGTGATCGATCTTTACATCATTCACTGGCCGGATCGCATGACGCCGCGCGAATCAACGCTTCAGACGATGGATCAGATCATGCGGGCGGGGAAGGTGCGTCATTTCGGGGTGTCGAATCACAGTGCGTGGCAGTTGTGTGAGTTTGTGTGGATGTCGAAACAGCACGGGTGGCCGCGCGTGGTGTCTTCACAGATTCCGTTTAGTTTGCTGCATCGGCACTTCCAGCACGACCTGCGGTTTTGCGAGGAGTACAACATTGGGGTGACGCCGTACCAGACGCTGCAATCGGGATTGCTGACCGGCAAGTACAAGCGCGGTCAGGACGCGCCGACGGGATCGCGGGCGGCGGAGAAGCCGGCGTGGATTGGTGAGCGGGATGACGCGCTGTACGACAAGCTGGAGGCGTTTGAGAATCTGGCGGGTGAGATCGGCGTGCCGCCGGGTCAGTATGCGCTGGCGTGGGCGCTGACGCAGCCGGCGATGGCGTCGCTGATCGTGGGGGTGAAGCGGGTGGAGCAGATTGAAGATGCGATCGCGGCGACGGCGGTGCGGATTCCGGCGGACCATATGGAGAAGATCGATGCGATCTTCGAGCAGCCGTGGCGGCAGATGGATCCGATTCGACCCGCGTGAGGGTTAAGGATGTCCGCTCCCTGACGGTCGCGGCTCGTTGGGAGGCGGGAATGAAGTATTGCCGCCAAAGTGTTTGGTGCATGCGCCATGAGCAACCCACAGATTATTGATGAATGTCCGTTTGACGACGGCGTGGCGGCAGGCCGGGCGTTGGGGCGCGAGGCGCTGGCTGGGCAGACGCGCGAATGGTTGGACGACCCACTGCTATGTGATGACCTGGGGGCGATGAGCGAGGCGGCGCTGGCGCGACGCATTGTGGGTCGGCTGGAAACCGAGCCGGACGACGGGTCGCGGCCGGAGTTGGCGGAGGTGTATCCGGATCGCGTGGACTACGTGCGCGGTGTGGCCGAGGGCGCGGGATGCACGATCGAACAGGCGGCGTTGCATGACTACGTGCAATACGTCAGAGGGATTCGCGATGCGACGGCGATGATGCGTCCGCCGCTGGACGGCGGGGGTTGTTCGGGCGCGTTCATGGTCGGGCCGGACGGGGTGTTGACGGGACAGAATATTGATTCAGGGGCGCAGCATCGTCCGCCGGATTTTGGGGTCACGGAATCGGGGCCGGTTGAGTTAACGCTGAAGCGGCCGCGCAGTGGTTACATCTGCGACTGGGGGTTGACGAACGAGGTGGGCCTGGCGGCTGTGGGCGCGGGCGGATCGGTGGGGACATGGCTGGATGAGCCGGTCGTGGACGTGTGGCCCTACAAGACGATACCGCTGACGCGGTTCGCGCGGAACGTGGGGGAACTGGCGGATCTGTGTGAACGGTATCGTACGTTCAACCCGGGGCGCGGGACGGGCGTCTGGGCGGATGTCACGGGAGCGGCGGTCGTGGTTGAAGAAAGTCACCGTCGGGTGGGGATCGCGCACGTCGAAGACGACGTGGCGTGGGCGACGGAGGGGAATTTTCAGACGGATTCGATGAGCGCGTATATCCGTGAGCGGCGACTGGCGTACGTCAAAAGCCGCGGCCGGCACCTGGGTGCGAACGATCTGCAGTATGCGACGGATTGCGCGGTGCGGTATTGCCACCTCGGCGAGCTGACGCATCGAGATCTGGGTCGAGGGATGGATCACATGCGGGCGGTGCTGACGGATCACGCGCCGTTTCCGCGCGCGGTGTGCCGGCACGGCGGGCCGGACACGGACGAATACGATCAGACGATCACGCTGCAGAGCACGGTGCGGAATCTGACGACGAATCGGGCGTACGCGCGGATGTTTGTGCCGGGTAAAAAGTTCTGTTGTGAAGTGCCGGAGGTCGTGATGGAGTATCCGCCGCGGCCATTCGACAAGACGTGAAGGCAGATCGGGAATGAACACGACGACAAGACAACAGCAGTTTGAGGAGCGGGGGCACGTGATCGTGGAGGACGTGCTTGACGCGG
Source organism: Planctomycetaceae bacterium (assembly GCA_002685935.1). Lineage (GTDB taxonomy): Bacteria > Planctomycetota > Phycisphaerae > Phycisphaerales > Zrk34. The sequence goes on from NYZD01000024.1 coordinate 6,249, forward strand.
CGGAGCTGGCGGCGTGCGGCGAGGAACTGCGGCGGCTTCATCAGTTGGCGGCTGAACTGATCGAATCTGACGCGGCGGATGCGGGACATTTTCAGGTGGAACCGTTCGCCGAGCAGACGGAAGCTGAGGCCGGCCCGGTGTTGCGGAAGATCGAAGAGACGTATCATTTCAGCGAGCTGTTCGCGGAGTTGCCGAAGCATCCGAAGCTGCTGCCGGTGGTGCGGGAGCTGTTGGGCGATGATCTGCTGTTGTTTCGCAGCACGCTGATGCTGAAGCCGGCGCGACACGGATCGACACACGCGCTGCATCAGGATTCATCCTATTGGCCGATGGACCCGCCGAAGCTGCTGACGGTGAGCATCGCGCTGAACGAAGCGACGGCGGAGAACGGGTGTTTCCGGATCATTCCCGGTAGCCATCATTGGGAGAAGCAGGAATGGGGTGAGATCGCGACGCGTCAGGATGAGGTGGGGACGAATCGGCCGGACGTGGATGACTCGCAGGTGCAGCTGGTGCCGCTTCGCGCGGGCAGCGTGATCATGTTTCACAGTCTGCTGGTGCACGGGTCGGGGCCGAACCGATCGGACAAGCCGCGGAACACGGCGCTTTATGCTTATTTCAGTCCGGAGGTGCGTTACGTGCCGGGACCGGACGGGCCGCGGGACGCGACGCACCGGGTAATCAGCGGGCTGGGCGGGGCAAAAACACACATATTCAGGAGTGAGAATCCCTTATAGCCGCGAGCGCGGGTCAGACGCATCCGCGGATTTGCGGCAGATTCGTTCCTGTTTCCCGTTGCAATGGACCTCGGGGTCCGTTATAATTCATTGAAGTGTAAAAGGCTTCGGACCGCATCCGAATAGAAATATTCAGATTCGTCCGAACAAAACGTTCCCACGAGCGTCAAATCCGGTAGGCAAGGCGCATCGTCATCGAGGGCTGGGGACTTCCTATGGTTCAGAGTGTCGAGAAGCATAGTCCGTCAGAAAGCTCCTCTCGCGCGAAGCTGGGCGAGATTCTGGTCGACCAGGGACGGCTGACCCGAATCGATCTGGATGACTCGCTATCGGATCAACAGCAGAGCGGCGATCGACTGGGGCAGATCCTGCTGCGCAAGGGGCGGATCGGCCACGCGGATCTGGTCCAGGCGCTGGCGCAGCAGGCATCGGTGCCGACGGTTGACCTGGAGCATCAGCACGTGGCGGGTACGGCGCTGAGTTGCGTGCCGCCCGAGTTGGCGATCAAGCACAAGGTGCTGCCGTTCTCGATGGACAACGGGTCGCTGAGCGTGGCGATGTCCGATCCATTCGATCGGGCGGCGCTGGACGCGGTGCGGACGCTGTCGGGTCGGCGGGTGCGGCGGTTCCACGTGCCCGAGCCGATCCTGCTGGATGCGATCCAACAACACTATGGTTCAAACGTGGCGCGCATGATCGCGGAGTTCGACGAGCCGACCGAAGCGCCGACCACGGTGGAAGAAGAACAGCAACTCACGCATCAACTGGAAGAGATGGCGCGTGAGCCGACGGTGGTGAATCTGGTCGATCTGATCATTCACGAAGCGGCGGCGGATCGGGCGAGTGATATTCACATTGAGCCGTTCGATCAGGTGCTGAAGGTGAAGTACCGGATTGACGGCGTGCTGCACGAGATGAGCCCGCCGCCGAAGCGACTGCACTCGGCGATCATCTCGCGGGTCAAGATCCTGGCCCACATGGACATCGCGGAGCGGTTCATTCCTCAGGACGGGCATATCACGTTCGAAGCGCAGCGGGGCAAGATCGACATTCGCGTCGCGACGGTGCCGACGGTGTTCGGCGAGAGCGTGGTGATGCGACTGCTGGACCGGGCGTCGGCTTTGATCGCCCTGGACGACCTGGGCCTGAACGATGAGTGCCTGCAACAATTCGATAGTCTGCTGCGTCACAGTCACGGGATCGTGCTGGTGACGGGACCGACCGGCAGCGGCAAGACGACGACGCTGTATGCGGTGCTCAGTCGCATCTTCACCACGGCCAAGAAGATCATCACGATTGAAGACCCGGTGGAGTATCAGCTGGAGGGCGTGAATCAGATTCCGGTGAACCCGAAGCGCGGGCTCGATTTCGCGCGGGGGTTGCGCTCGATTCTGCGGCAGGACCCGGACATTATCATGGTCGGTGAGATTCGGGACGGGGAAACCGCGGACATCGCGATTCGCAGTGCGTTGACCGGTCACCTGGTGTTTTCGACGTTGCACACGAACGACGCGGCGGGCGCGGTGACGCGCCTGATCGACATGGGCATCGAGCCGTTCCTGCTGGCGTCCTCGCTGGAGGGCGTGCTGGCGCAGCGGCTGATCCGCGCGATCTGCCCGGACTGCAAGCGGCCGGCCAGCCCGGACGCCGAGATGCTGCTGCGGCTGGGGCATCGGTACGAGCAAGGCGTTCAGTATTTCGAGGGGGCGGGCTGCGCGAAGTGCCGGTCGACGGGTTTCTACGAACGAACGGGCATCTTTGAGCTGCTTCGCGTGACCGAAGACGTCCGTCAGGCGATTCTGCAGGGCGGGACGACGGCGGCGATTTCCCGGGCGGCCCCGCCGGACCACCAATCCATGGCGGACGACGGCTATCAGAAGGTGGTCTCGGGACTCACGACGATTGATGAAGTGTTCAGAGTGACGCAAAACACGCTGGAAGAAGTGGTATAGGCGCCGCTTCAGGAACGTCCGGCGAAACTGATGGTTCCGGAGGTAACGGGAACCGGGAGGCGTGAAAGGGACGCGCGGTTGACGCGCGGACCTTTGGATCTTTCAGGGCGAAAAGAGCATTGCGCGGCGGCGTGTGAGGGTCGAAGCCAGACGTGGGACGTCCGCAATTCCAGTACAGCGCGAAGGACGCAAACAGCCGCACGATCACGGGCGTGATTGACGCGCCGGATCGGGCCGAGGCGATCGCCACACTGGCATCGCGGGGCACGTTCGTCACGGAGATTCACGCCGCTGATTCCGATGACGCGTCGGGGGCGGGTGAACTTACATTTCAGGGCCTTCGTTTCTGGCGCAAGGGGATCCCGGCAAAGGCACGGGCGGCGATGTTGCGGCAGGTGGCGGTGGCGCTGGAATCGGGTTTGCCGCTGCTGACGGCCTTGCGCGTGGTGAAGGAGCAGGCGGACAGTGCGGCGATCGCGACGCTGGCCGGCGAACTGGCCGACGCGGTGCAGACCGGGCAATCTCTGTCGGAAGCGATGCATGACCAGTCCGACCACTTCAGCGAGTTGGAGACATCGATGGTGCGGGTCGGCGAATCGGCCGGCGTGCTGGACACGGTGATGACGTCGCTGGCGGATTTCGCGGATCGGGACGTGGAGGTCCGGCAAAAGCTGGCGTCGGCATCGATGTACCCGCTGATCGTGCTGGCGTTGGGCGTGGTGTCGATCGTGATCATTCTCACGTTCATTCTTCCGAAGATTCTCGAGCCGGTGCGGGACACGATCGACGTGCTTCCCTGGCCGACGCGGATGCTGATGGGCATCAGCGATCTGCTGACGTCGCCGGCTGGCTGGTTCCTGTTGGTCGTGGTGGTGGCGGCGGTGGCGAGTCTGATGCAGTGGATCGGCACGCCGAGCGGCCGGTTGGCGCTGGATCGATTCAAGTTGTGGCTGCCGGTGCTGGGGCCGGCGGTGCGGCGGGTGGCGGTGGCGCGATTCGCGCGGTCGCTGGGCACGCTGACGCAGGCGGGGGTGCCGATCGTCGAGGCGATGCACGTGATTCGTGGCACGCTGGGGAACGAGGTGTTGTCCGGGCATCTGGATAAGGTCACCGCGGAGATCACGGGCGGGCAATCGATCGCCGCGCCGCTGCGGGAGACGGGCCAGTTCCCTCCCCTGCTGATCCAGGTGATTGATATGGGCGAGCGGACCGGGAAGCTGGACAGCCTTCTGATGCGCACGGCGGACGTGTACGACCGGGAGACCGCGGCGGCGCTTCAAAGGGTGATGACGTTGATCCCGATTGTGTTCATCCTGGGGCTGGCGGTCGTGGTGGCGTTCATTCTTGCGGCGGTGTTGCTGGCGGTGATGTCGATCAGCGCCGGGGTCGGCGTTTAACTTCTCGATTGGAGCGATGACATGGGCTTAGGTGACTTGCCACGAAGAAGCAAAATGGACGGACGGTCGAGCCGCCGCGGACGGGAGGCCGGGGGTTTCACGTTCGTGGAAATCCTGGTGGTGGTGATCATCATCGGGGTGCTGGCGGCAATGATTGTGCCACAGTTCTTCGGCCAAACGGGCAAGGCCAAGGTCGCCGCGGCCAGGCAGCAGGTTGCGACGCTGAGCATGGCGATCGGCATTTTTGAACAGCAGTACGGGCGGTTCCCGGAGACGCTCGAGGAACTGACGGTGAAGCCCGAGGACGTCCCGGATGAACTGTGGATGCCGCCGACGGTCAAGCCCAAACACCTGATCGATCCGTGGGGCACTCCCTTTGAGTATCGCCAGCCGGGAGAACATGGCATTTTTGATCTGATGAGTTTCGGCGCTGACAAACAGGAAGGCGGCGAAGGCCTGGATGCCGACATCATTGACTGACCATCATGAGTTGGCCGGCCGATGCGCTGGTGATCCGGGGCGGCGATTGCCGCGCGGTGTGGTCGCACGTCGCGCTTTCACGCTGGTGGAAGTGATCGTGGTGGTGACGATTCTGTCGGTGGCGACGATGATGATCGTGCCGCAACTGTCGGGGCACATGGCGTTCACGCAACTGCGCGAGAGCGCCCGTCAACTGTCGACGGCGGCGACCTATGCGCGGTATCACGCGGTCACCACGCATCAGGTCTGCCGACTGGTGATCGATGTCGAGAAGAACCGGTTCAAGCTGGTCTCGTTGGCGGCCAAGGATGAAACCAGGCCGGAGGCCGATGACGAGGAAGCCGACAGCGAACGCAGCGAACGCCATGAGCGTGTGGGTCCGATCCGGGCCG
>NYZD01000025.1 GCA_002685935.1 Planctomycetaceae bacterium
CAGACCTGCAAGTCCTCGACCCGCGCATCGAATGGCTCGACGGCCAAGCCTACCTCCGCTTGCGTCTGCTCAACGAATCATCGCAGGTCCACGCTGCCCCATTGATCACCGCGGACATTATCGATCAAGACAATCTGCTCACCGCCCAGATGACCTGCGAAATCCCCGCCTTCGCTCCCGAACATCTGATCTACCTACGCATCCCCGTGCCCGCCGGTTACGACACCGACTGGCTTGACGATGAAGGCATCGCCGCCGTCGACGCCTTCGTCACCATCAACCCCGGATCCACACCCGACAACGTCGTCCCCCTCTCCTTCGGCGACCTCCCCGTCCGCCAGACTGATGTCACTCCCACCCAGACCGTCCTGCGCATCACCGCATACAACGCCCGGTCCCATCCAATCCAGGAAATCACCATCGTCCTCGACGCCATCGATAGCGACGGCCATCCCCTCGGCCCTTGGATCGGTACCGTCGCCGCCGACGTCGACCCACAGCGTGAGTTCACATTCCAGGTCACGCTCCCCACCGATCCCAGCCACCCCCTGCGCAACCTCAACGTGCGCGGTTATGCTATCAAGCCGTAACCGACCCCATGCCCAGCGCTTGGATGCCGCGCGCCTATGATCTTCCCCATTCGAACCGACCGCCGACTCCGCCACACCCCCGTGATCAATGTCTCGTTGATCGTCATCAACGTCCTGATCTTCATAGGCACCGCCGGCCAGGTCACCGACCTCATCCGGTCTTGGCAGACCTCCGACGCCTCGCCCGCCTACGACCAGATCGTCCAGAACTTCCCCGTCTACAGGTACTATCTCTCCCCCGATCACCCTCAGTGGTTCCAGTTCCTCTCCTCCCAATTCCTCCACGCCAGTTGGGAACACCTGATCGGCAACATGATCTTCCTCTGGGTGTTCGGCAACTCACTTGAAGACCGACTCGGCAAGATCGGATACCTCGCGTTCTACCTCGCCGCCGGCGTCGTCGCCGGCCTCGGACACTGCGCCGTCTCAGACAACCCCGTCCTCGGCGCCAGCGGCGCCATCGCCGCCGTCACCGGCGGATTCCTCGCCCTGTTTCCCCTATCCAACGTCACTCTCGTCTGGTGGTTCTTCCTCATTCACGCCTTCGAGGTCTCCAGTATTTACCTCATCCTGTTCAGCTTCGGATGGGACGTCTACCAGCAGGTCGCCCGCGTCGGCGGCGGCGTGGCCAACATGGCCCACATCAGCGGCTACGTCTTCGGCTTCGGCGTCTGCATGATCCTGCTCGCCACCCGCATCCTTGAACGCGAAATCTACGACTTCCTCGCCCTCGTCGATCGGTGGAATCGCCGACGTCAACTCCGACAGGTCACCCGTTCCGGGCAATCCCCCTGGCTCGCCGAAACCGCCCCCGCAAAACACAAACCCGATGATGTCGACGAAGACACCCAACGCGTCATGCGCTTCCGTGGCGCCATCAACCGCGCCCTCACCGAACGCCAGGATGCCCGCGCTGTCGAACAGTTCGCCGAGCTCATGGAACTCGATCCCAAACAGGTCCTGTCCCATCAGGCCCAACTCGATCTGGCCAACCACGCCATGAGCATCAATCGCCACGACGTCGCCGCCCAGGCCTACGAGGGATACCTCCAACACTATCCCAACGCCGACGACATCGTGCAGATCCGCCTCATCCTCGCCCTCATCTACGCCCGCTACCTCCGCCAACCCGATCGCGCCCGCCAACTGGTCGAGGGTCTCGATGATCAACTCACCGATCCCGCCCAGCAGGAAATGGCCCGACAAGTCCTCAAGGAAGTCGCCACATAGCGCCACTCCCGCCGCCCCCGCGCATGGTGCCCGGCCACCCGCAGCGCTATACTCTCCACGCCATGTCATCCACCCGCATCAAGATCTGCGGCGTACGCTCAACCGATATCGCCGACGTCGCGATCGACGCCGGCGCCCACATGATTGGCCTCAACTTCGTCCCCGCCTCGCCCCGACACGTCGCCTTCCCAGAAGCCCGACAGATCGCCCAACACATCAACGCCCGCGCTCAAGTGGTCGGCCTGTTCAAAGACGAATCACTCCCCGTCGTCGGACAACACTTCAATGACCTGCCCCTGACCCTCGCGCAGATTCACGGCCCCATCACGCCCCAAGCCCTGAGCGATTCATCAATCCCCCGCTACCTGCGCGCCGTCTCATTCGATCCCCAAACCTTTCCTGCACAGCTCCAACAATGGAACGCCCATCACATCCGGGATGATCGCCTCGATGGCTTAATCGTCGACACCCCCGACCCCACCCAAATCGGCGGCGGCACCGGTAAGACGTTTGACTGGTCCGCACTCCGCGACATCATCGACCAGGTCCAGCCACAAGTCCCGCTGATCCTCGCCGGCGGCCTTACCCCCGAAAATGTCGCCGACGCCGTCCGCACCGTTCAGCCCGCCGCAGTCGACGTCTCCAGCGGTGTCGAATCCTCGCGCGGCATCAAAGACCCCGCCCGCATCCGCGCATTCTGCGATGCCGTCCGCAATGCCAACGACTAATCCGTCTCTTCCGGCTCCGCCATCCCCGTAACCGCTTCCGCCAATTCGCGCGTCCGCGCTCTCTCCGGCCTCAGCCGCTCCGCCATCAACAGACAATCGCGCGCCCGATACCGATTGCCCAATCGCACAAAATGCAATCCCGCCTCAATCGTCGCCGTGTAGTCCGTCGGATCCACCGCCAGCCGCACCAGCCACGCCTCGCCCGCCGCATGCCAATCGCCCATCGCCTCCAAACACCGCACTTGTTCCGCCACCACGTCATGCCGCGTCCGCTCCATGCTCCCCAGCCCCGCCAACACCGACAGCCCGTCGCCCGCCTGACCCGCCCGTCGCAACAGCGAAGCCTTCAACACCGTGAACGACACCTCCTTGTCGCTCGGCGCATGTTGAAGCGCCAAACCGATCGCCGCCAACGCTTCATCAAATGACCCACGCCTTCCCGCTAGTTCCGCCAGCATCGCGTGCGCGTCCCCAAGCGTCGCATCCAACCGCAATGCCCTCCGCAGTTCCGCCTCCGCTTCCTGCGGCCGCTCGACTGCAATCAGCACCTGCCCGTAGTAAAGCGCATACTGCACGTCATCCGGATCCAACGCTGCCGCTCGCTGAAAATGCTCGACCGCCACCGTCGGTTGATCCATCCCCGCATGTGCGGCCATCCCCGCCGCGAATTCCGCCGCCGATTGATCCGGATCGAGCGCCAGCGATCGCGTCAAGTGCGCGTAAGCCGCCCCGTAATCCGGTTCCGTCCGCCCCATCATCACCTGGGCAATCATCTGATGGCTCTTGGCGTCGTCCGGATACATCTCCAGTAGCCGCGTGAGAATCACCTGCGCCCCACGCAAATTGCCCTTCGCAATCAGCTCCGCCGCCGCCTCGTGCGCCGCGTCCCGCTTGGCCCGCGCGTCCGCGTCCAGCCCATCAATGCCCGCCGCTCCCCCGGCGCTCGCCCCCCGTCCGCCCCCATCGGCATCGATGCGCACAATCGAAAAAACCACCAACGCCACTGCCACGACCACCGCCGCGATCACAATCATCAGCCCCAATTGGCTATTCACGCGGCCCATCACGTCGCCTCCGTCTGCCAAATCTGCCTGCCGCCACTGTTTCCAATCACCCCGCACGCCGATATACTATATGAGCAATGTCACGAAACGATCGTCCATGCCGGATCTCCCCTCGACCCGCGCCCATCGCGCGGCTCGCCGACATTGCGCCCCAAAGCGTCGCTGTATCTTGAGCGGCCGACCCGCACCCCTCGCGTTCCCAGACGAAATATCGATTCATCACCGCGCATCCCGGCGCCCCCATCGCGCCGCCCGTGGTGACCGCTTTACAAGGCGTTTTCGGTAGAATCCCATTTGCATGCCCAACTGCGACAAAAACCATGACCAACGAACTCGATAAATCCTACGACCCCCAAACCGTCGAAGCACACGTCACCCAACGATGGGCCGACGTCAACGCCTTCCACGCCGAACCCGACGACCCCGGCGACCCCGGCGACCCCTACTGCATCGTCATCCCGCCCCCCAACGTCACCGCCGCCCTCCATCTTGGCCACGCCCTGAACAACACCCTCCAGGACGTGATCATCCGCTGGCGACGCATGGCCGGAGACAACGCCGTCTGGATCCCCGGCACCGATCACGCCGGCATCGCGACCCAGACCGTCGTCGAAAAACGCCTCCTCCAGGAAAAAGGTAAACGACGCACCGATTACTCTCGCGACGCATTCGTCGCCCGCACCCAGGCATGGAAAGACGAATACGAACAACGCATCACCGAACAGCTTCAGGCCATGGGCTGTTCATGCGACTGGGAACGCCGGCGATTCACCATGGACCCCACCTGCGCCCACGCCGTGCGCGAAGCGTTCTTCCGCCTCTACAAGGACGGCTTGATCTATCGGGGCAAACGCCTCGTCAATTGGGATCCCGTCACCCAGACCGCCCTCGCTGACGACGAAGTCGAATCCGAAGCCATCGATGGCCACTTCTGGTACATGAATTACCCACTCGTCAACGACGACGGCTCCCCCTGTGCCGAACTCGATCACGTCACCGTCGCCACGACCCGACCCGAGACCATGCTCGGCGACACCGCCGTCGCCATCAATCCCGCCGACCCCCGCGCCGCCGACCTTCGCGGCAAGTGCGTCCGTCTGCCCATCGTCAACCGCATCATCCCCATCATCGAGGATGACTACGTCGTCCAACCCGATCCCGACTCCAGCGACGAAAAAGCCCGCTTCGCCACCGGCTTCCTCAAAGTCACCCCCGCCCACGACCCCAACGACTACGAGATTGGCCAACGTCACGACCTGCTCGTCATCAACGTCTTTGCTCCTGACGCTTCCATCAGCAAAGACCACGGCTGGCTCGATTGGGGCCAGACCAATCACGACCCCTTCTGCGAACATCTCCAGGGCCTCGACCGCTATGAAGCCCGCGAAGCCATCGTCACCTGGTTCCGCGAACAGGATCTCCTCCAAGACGTCCGCCCCTACCAGCACGCCGTCGGCCACAGCTATCGCTCCCACGTCCCCATCGAGCCCTACCTCTCCGACCAGTGGTACGTCAAAGTCACCGATGATCGCCTCGCCGGCGCCGCCCTCCGCGCCATGACCGCCGATCAACGAATGTCCGACGCAGCGCATACTTCAACTTCCGATTCTGATTGGCAAAACCAACTCCGCTTCACCCCCGCCCGTTACGCCCGCACTTTCCAGCAGTGGCACGAGAACATCCGCGACTGGTGCATCAGCCGGCAGCTCTGGTGGGGCCATCAGATTCCCGTGTGGCGCCGACCCAAGTCCCTCGTGGCGCCGCCGCGCGATATCGGTCAGATCGTCGAGCAATTGCAGCAGTGGTATTTTGAGGGACGTCTGGTCACCCAGTATCGCGGCGAGTTCGTGCCGCTCGCTGATGTCGAAAAACAGGACCTCGACCTCACCGCATTCTTCTATTGCGTCCGCGATCCCGACGGACACGACAGACCCATCGTCGAGTTCCTCGAATCGCTCGGCCTCGAGCGCGACCCCGACGTCCTCGACACATGGTTCTCCTCCGCCCTCTGGCCCATCTCCACCCTCGGCTGGCCCAACGAAGACAACAACGCGCCACTCCAGGCCTGGAATCCCTCCAGTACCCTCATCACCGCGCGCGAGATCATCACCCTCTGGGTCAGCCGCATGGTCATGTTCAACATCTACTTCCGCGATTGTCTGCCCTTCACGGACGTGTTCATCCACGCCATGATTCAGGACGGCGATGGCCAGAAAATGAGCAAATCCCTCGGAAACGGTGTCGACCCCCTCGACATCATCCACAGCCACGGCGCCGATGCCATGCGCTTCACCCTCGTCTCCATGACCACTCAGACCCAGGACGTCCGCCTTCCCGTCGATATCGTCTGCCCCCACACCGGCAAGATGTTCGAACCCCACATGACCACCGACGCTGCCGGCCACCATGTCGCCGCACCCATCCAGGATTGCCCTGAAGATCCAACCAGGAAAATGGTCAGCGGCTACGGCCTCGCCTCCGGCAAAGTCGCCCCCACCGACGATATGCCCCTCGCCCGCAACACCTCCCCCAAATTCGATAACGGACGCAACTTCGCCAACAAGATGTGGAACGCCGGCCGATTCGCCATGGCCGTCCTCGCCCGCGGCGCCGACCAACCCACCGAAGCACGACCCCACACATCAAACCGTTCCCTCGCCGACCGCTGGATCCTCGCCCGCCTTGCCCGCACCATCCAGCAGGCCGACGATGCCCTCGCCGGCTTCCAATTCAGCGTCTATTCACAGGCTCTCTACGATTTCTTCTGGCGCGACCTGTGCGACTGGTATCTCGAAGCCATCAAGCCCGTCGTCGCCAACGACGATCCCGCCGGCGCCACCTCCCGACAGACCCTCGCCGCCTGTCTCGATGCCGCCCTCCGGCTCATGCATCCCGCGATGCCCTACATCACCGAACGGCTCTGGCAACACCTCAACGACGTCCTCCCCGATCGCCAAACCACCGGCGTCAACCTCTCGCCCAGCGACCTCTGCGTCCGCGCCCCTTGGCCGACCATCGACCCCGCGCTCATCGATGCCCAGGCTGAATCTGACTTCGACTGGATGCAGCAAATCGTCGCCGCCGTCCGCCAGGTGCGCAACATCCACAAAGTCTCCCCGCGCCAAACCGTTCCCATCACCGCCCGCGCATCGGCTGAACTCGCCGACCGCACCGCGCCGATCCGCGACCTCATTCAGACCATGGCCTCCGCCGAAGTCGGTGACATCTCCCCCAAGATCACCAAACCCGACGACGCCGTCGCCACCGTCATCGGTGACATGGAAATCTACGTCCACGGTCTCGTCGACGCCGCCGCCGAATCAGATCAGCTCACAAAACGCCTCGAAGATTTACAGAAGAACCAAAGCGCCCTCACCGGCCGTCTCAATAACAAAGGCTACACAGACAAAGCGCCCGCCCACCTCGTCCAGCAGACACGAGACCAATTGGCCGACGTCGAAAAAGAAATCGCCGCCGTGCAAGGCATGTTGAATCAATAAACACCCTACCATGCACCACACCCCGAGCCCCGCGGCCTCGGGCGCCGATCATCCCAAAGGATCCATCGTGGCCAAAGTCGGTTTGCTTTCAGACAGTCACGGACGCGCCTCCACCACCCGCAACGCCGTCCGGATTCTCCTCCGCCGCGACGTCGACGTCCTTATTCATCTGGGCGACATCGGCACCGTCGAAGTCATCGACGCCATGATCGAACGCCTCGATTCCGCCGGCCGGCTCAGTCCCCCCATCCACGTCGTGTTCGGCAACACCGACTGGGACATCGGCCCCCTCGGCGACTACGCCCGACGAATCGGCATCACCGTCAACCACCCCGTCGGCAGCCTTGCCTTTGACGACAAAACCCTCGTCTTCCAGCACGGGCACAGCCAGGCCGCCATGGACCAGGCCCTCGCCGAAGGCGCCACGTGGCTCTGCCACGGCCACAGCCACGCCATCCGCGACGAACGCATCGGTCCTACCCGCATCATCAACCCCGGCGCCCTGTTTCGGGCCTCCCGATACACCGTCGCCGTTCTCGATACCCACGCCGACGCCGTCGATTGGCTCGACGTCTCCTGATCCCCCCGCCTCACTTGCTTTTCCCGCCCGTCCCGGGGATGGTGGTCACCATGTCTCAGGGCCTGCCCACAATCGACATAGACGCACTGCTCCTCCGCGAGTATCACGCCGAGGATCACGATGCCGTCCGCCAGCTCTACACCGGCGGTCTCCTCGCCGGACACATCCCCGCCAGCGATACCGGCGCCGATATCGAAAACATCGCCGAAGCCTATCTCGAATCCGATCGCACCGGATTCTGGATCGTCGAGTACGACGGCCGCGTCGTCGGCATGATCGGTGTCGCCGAAGACGAAACCGACATCGCCGAAGTCCGCCGGCTTCGCGTCGCCGCCGACCTCCAGCACGCCTCCGGCATCGCCGCACGACTCATGGAAGCCGCCCTCACCTTCTGCCGGCACCACGGCTACCTCAAAGTGCGACTCGACACCCGTCTCGAACGCGGCCCCGCCATGGAGCTGTTCGAGCGATTCGCCTTCCAGCACCACCGCTCTCGGAACGTCCAGGGCAAGGAACTGCACGAGTTCTATCTTGATCTGTATCGCGAGCCCAAAGCCGAACAGCCCAACTGACCTGCGCCCCGACCCTCACTGCCCCGGCTCCACCCGCTGCACATAAAACATCGAATCCGCCGGGCGCGGCCCGATCATGTGCCATGACAGCGGAAACTTCGGACCCAGCGCCACGTATTGATCAAACAACTTCTGCCCCAGCACATACTGTCGATCGATGTTCCGCTCCACCTTCGCCGTGTCCGACTGCCGAATCAGCGCCTGCTTCTGGTGATTCCAATTCGGATCCAGCCGTACCATCAGGTGCCCCTCCTCCCATTCGATCGGATATCCATGCAACGGTCCCTCACCCGTGCCCGGCGTGTGATACCAGTAACAAAGAAAGTGATCCTTCTCCGCCACGCTCGTCGTGTCCGATCCCCCGTGCAGCATCCGCGCGTGTGAAATCCGAATCGGCACCACCCCCAACCGACGCCGCGCGATCCACGTCTCGCCGCTCTTCACGTCATGAAGCCCCACGTGTGCGTAGTCCGCACGCAGTTTGGCGGTGCAATACCGTGAGTTGATGCGGCGCTGTGTGGGCACGTGTGTTGATCCGACCGTGAAGGGAAACGCGATTATACGCCCCCGCCGCTGGCCCAGCACCCGCGACGCTGATAACATCCCGATCCGGTCATTACCGCCAAGGACCCCACGCATGATCGACCAGGCAACCACACGCGTCGTGCTCATCGAACAGTCCGACGATCACGCTGTATTCGCCATCCCCGGCACCAATTACCGGCTGCACCTGACCACCCCCAAACCCCTCGACGACAGTCCCGGCGACCGCGTCCACGGCGCCATCCGCTGCAACGTCTGGAAAGTCGACACCGTCTCCCCCGGCGGCGCCTACATCGAACCCGTGTACGGCCGCCCCCGCCGCGTCCAGGGACGAGTCGTCGCCAACGATCCATCCGCCAACACCATCGTCGTCGAAGTCTGCCGCTGTCCCATCCTCGCCGTCCTGCCCGATCGCTGGCGGGCCGCCGATATCCCCACCGGTGCGCGCGTGGGCTTGGATATCCACGAAGGCGCCGCGTTCACCCCGGCCTGATCAGTCCGAATCCCACTGCCCCTCGCTCGAGCCCGAATCGTCCGCATCGTCAGGATCTGCCGGCACCTCCAATCGTCGCCCCGCCTCAACCCACGGATCAACCAGCGGCTGCGGCGAGGTCCGAGCCGTGCGCTGCGACCGCCGCCGTCGAATCCGGCCAACCACCATAACCGTCACAACCAGCAGATACCCACCCAGCAGCAACAACACCAGCAGCAGCATCCAGGCTGCTTGACTGCGGGCGTCGGAAGTCAATTCCGCGAGCGTCATCACGACCTCATTATATCCACCTCCACGTCCGCAAATCCGAGATGCATCCGAGGTTGGATGCTATCCCTCGATTGACCGATCATATAGACGTTCCCGTGCGTATACTGCTTCAGCGGGTCGCTGTTAAACCGAGGATACCGTCTTGATTCACTCCCCAATCCGTTCAAGTCTGACTCTCGCCCCCGTTCTGGTCGCGATGATGATGGCGCCGCTGGCTGCCCAGGATGTCGCGGCAACGTCAACCATCTCCCTGTCCAACCTGTCCCAGCAAGCCTGGCACCTCGCCGAACAGGGCAAACTCGAGGAAGTCTGGCGCACCTTCGAACAGGCGACCGGGTCCGCCATTCAGGACCCGCGCCTCGCTTCCCTCAAGCGCGATCTGAACTCCATGCGCGAACACCAGCAGCGCCGTCGCGCCGACAAGCAGATTGCCTTCGCCGAGAACGTCGAGTTGATGACCGAACATCTCGACGACGGCAAACTCGCAGAGGCCCTCGCCGATGCCATATTCGCACACGACGTCGCTGAAGACCCCGATCAGTTCATGGTCGATCCGCGCATTCAGCAGCTCACCCGAAAGTCTGTCAAGGCCGCCGTCGAAGCCGAAAGCGCCGACGATTGGCTTGAAGCTCTCACCCTCTACCGGCGGTTGGACCTGCTGTTCAGCGATCAGGACATCTACGCCGATCGCGCCAAGCACGTTGCCATGCACGTCCGCCTCCTGCGCACCTACGCCCCCGGTGAGCTCTACAAACTCCACGTCGAACACGCCAAGCGCCACGAAGAACCCGAACCCCGCCCCTACAACCTCGACGACAACTGGACCACTGATCTCGAGAACATCAACCTGACTATGTTGCAGCAGGCCCTCCACCAGGCCGTCCAGACCCATGTCGAATCCACCACGAACTACCGCCAGTTACTCATCGGCGGCATCGATGCGGTCCAAGTCCTCCTCCAGACCCCGATGCTCAACGCGACGTTTCCCGTGCTCGGCCAGCCCGATCGTGTCAAGCCCTTCGCCGACTACCTGCGGACGCTCGAGCAGGAACTTCAGCAACACGACGGCTCGATCGGACACCGCCAGGCACGCTCTCACCTCGCTCGACTCGTCGATCACAATCGCCAGACCATCAACCTCCCCGATGAAGTCATCGTCCATCAGTTCGGAGAGGGTGCCTTCGATACCCTCGATGAATACTCCGCCGTGATCTGGCCCCACCAGGTACCCCGTTTCGAACGCATGACCAAAGGCGCCTTCACCGGCGTCGGCATCCAGATCATGCTGTCCGATGACGGCCAATTGACCGTCGTCAGCCCCCTGGAGAACACGCCCGCCCATCGCGCCGGGATTCAGTCCGGTGACATGATCATGACCATCGACGAAAAGACCACCGCGCATATCAGCCTCGAACAGGCCGTCGATCAGATTGCCGGACCCCCACGCACCACCGTCGTCCTCGGCATCCAGTCCAAGGGCGATGACCAGACCCGACCCGTGCCGCTCGTTCGCGCCAGGATCCACATCATCTCCGTCAAGGGATGGGAGCGACGCATCGAGGGCGGCTGGAATTTCTACGTCGACCCGGATAACCAGATCGGTTACGTCCGCCTCACCAGTTTCGGTCCCGACAGCGCCGACGAACTCGACGCCGCCATCGAACAACTCAAGAACGAACGGGGCCTCAACGGGCTCGTCCTCGATCTCCGGTACAACCCCGGCGGACTCCTGCCCGCCGCGATCGAGATTGCCGACCGCTTCCTCGATAAAGGCGTCATCGTATCCACCCAGGATCCACGCTCCTCCCGGCCCGCGGACCGGCACTCCGCGTCAAGGCTCCGTACCCATCGCCGCGGCGATGGGTCGACCCTCCCCCTCGTCGTGCTCATCAACAAAGGCAGCGCCTCGGCCAGTGAGATCGTATCCGGCGCGCTGCAGGACCACCGCCGCGCCATCATCGTCGGCGTCCGCAGCTACGGGAAGGGAAGCGTCCAGCACGTCATGCCCCTCAATCGGCAGACCGCACTGATGAAGCTTACCAAGCAATATTACATGCTCCCCAGCGGGCGCATCATCCATCGGCGCCCGGGCGCCGATCGTTGGGGCATCGATCCCGACGTCGAGGTACGTGTCACCGATCAACAGGTCGTCGACCTCATCAAGGCACGCATGGACCTCGACATCCTTCGTGATCCAAACGCGCCGCCCGAGATCGCCACCCCCGACCCCGACGAAGTCGCCGCCGACGAGACCGAGGACGATCATCCCATCGTCGAGCGCGCCGACGACATCCTCGATAAGGGCCTCGACCCGCAGCTCGAGGCCGCCGTCCTCCTGCTCAAAGCCGCCCTCGTTGGCGAGCCGCACGGCTAACCAGACGTCCCGTCCGAACGTGATCCTTCACATGTCAATCCCAGGCGGGCCGCATGCTCACGCGGCCCGCTTGTCGCATCCGGCGCGCGCGTTATCATTCCCCCTCCTCTGGTCCGCAACATCAACCGCGGAGGGTTGGGTCATGACACCGTCGCGCTCCTGCATCGCTCTAACCATCTGGTTCGGCTTTGCCGCCGCCTCAGCCGATGTCGTCGTCCTGACTAACGGCGACCTGCTCACCGGACACGTCGTTGAATCGACCGCCGACCATCTCCTGCTCCACCACGCCGTCCTCGGCGCCATCACCATCCCCGCCGATCACGTCGTCAGCCTCGAGATCACACCGCCCGACGCCTCACCCCCCGCCGCGCAACCACCCGTCCCACCCGCGCCCGACACCACGTCCGACCCCCTCGACGCCGACACCGCAACCCTCGCCCCCCCATCCGATTCCCGCGTCATGCCATTCCTGCATGATTGGAACACCCAACTCGAGCTCGGGTTCAACGGCTCCGACGGCAATTCCCAGGTCTTCAACCTCCGCGCCGCGATCAAAGCCAATCAGCAGGACGAGTCTCACCGCTGGAGATTCGACGCCTCCTACTACATCTCCAACAACGACGGCGAGCGATCCGCCGATGAAGCCACCATCGGCCTGCTCAAAGACTGGCTGCTCCCCGATGCAAAATGGTTCTACTTCGCCCAAGGCCGCTTCGACTACGACGAGTTCCAGGCCTGGCAGCGCCGCGCCAGTGGAGCCGGTGGGATCGGCTATCAGTTCATCGACAACGACACATGGAACGTGCTCGGCCGGCTCGGGGCCGGCGTCACCAAGGAATTGGGAGAACCCGCCGATGAATTACGCCCCGAAGCCCTCCTCGGTGGTGAACTCACCTGGCAAATCTCACCCCGTCAGTCCCTCGGCGCACGCAGCACCCTCTATCCCGATCTCGGCGAGTTCGGTGATTCGCGCATTACCTCTGCCGCTGAATGGGTGCTCCAACTCGATCGCTTCGACGATCTCAGCCTCAAGTTCGGTATCGAACATGAGTACGAATCAATCACCGAGGATGATTCAAAGCACAATGATGTGAAATTCTTCGGCGCGCTCGTGATCGACTTCTAACCCGCCGCACGCCCGCCCGACATTGTTACTTCGCCGCTTCCAGCCGCTGCCGTAGCCCCGCCAGCTCATCCGCCAATGCCTTCGGCAGCTTGTCGCCAAACTGAGCGTAGTGCGCCTCGATCGCCGGCAGGCTCTCCAGCCAGCCCGCTGCGTCCACCGTCAACAGTTCCTTCAGCGTCGCCGCGTCCACGTCCAGCCCGTCCGTGTCAAGCATTTCCGGGCTCGGCATCTGACCGATCGCCGTGTCCACCGCGTCCGCCTTGCCGTCGCATCGCTCGAACGCCCACTTCAACACACGCGAGTTCTCGCCAAAGCCCGGCCACATGAACTTGCCTGCGTCCGACTTCCGGAACCAGTTCACGTAGAAGATCTCCGGCAGCTTCGCCGCGTCCGCCCGCTCGCCGATCTCCACCCAGTGCGACAGGTAATCACCCATGTGGTAGCCGCAGAACGGCAGCATCGCCATCGGGTCGAATCGCAATTCACCGACCTTGCCCGCCGCCGCTGCCGTCTTCTCAGAACTCATGATCGACGCCATGAACGTCCCGTGATTCCAGCTCCGCGCCTGATGCACCAGCGGCACCACCCCCGCCCGCCGCCCGCCAATCAGAAACGCGCTGATCGGTACCCCCTTCGGATCCTCCCACTCATCCGCGATCACCGGACACTGTCCCGCCGGCGTCGTGAACCGCGCGTTCGGGTTCGCCGCCGGGCGATCCATGCTCGGCTCCCAGTGACGCCGCAGCCAGTCCACCGTTTCCGCTGGCGCCTCATCGGTCATCTCTTCCCACCACACGTCCCCGTCCTTGGTCAGCGCGCAGTTCGTGAATATCGAGTTCTTCCGAAGCGTCCCCATCGCGTGGTGATTCGAGTCCTCGCTCGTGCCCGGCGCCACCCCGAAAAACCCGTGCTCCGGATTGATCGCGTACAGCCGTCCGTCTTCGCCGAACTTCATCCATGCAATGTCATCGCCGATGCACTCGACCTTCCACCCCGGAATCGTCGGCGTCAGCATCGCCAGATTCGTCTTGCCGCACGCGCTGGGGAACGCGCCCGTCATGTATTTCACTTCACCTTCGGGCGACGTGATCTTTAGGATCAGCATGTGCTCGGCCATCCACCCCTCGTCCCGAGCCTGCACCGACGCGATCCGCAACGCGTGGCACTTCTTGCCCAACAGCGCGTTGCCGCCGTAACCCGATCCGAACGACCAGATCTCCCGCGTCTCCGGGAAGTGCACGATGTACTTGTTCTCAGCGTTGCATGGCCAAGGCACGTCAGGCTGCTTCGGATCCGTCAGCGGCGCGCCCAGTGAATGTACGCCCCGCACAAAATCATCGCTGTCGCCCAGCACCTCCAGCACCTTCGTCCCCACCCGCGACATGATGTGCATGTTGCACACCACGTACGGCGAATCCGTCAGAATGAACCCGATCCGACCGATCGGCGATCCGATCGGACCCATCGAATACGGGATCACGTACATCGTGCGCCCCTGCATCGATCCTTCGTACAACCCCGTCATCGTCGTCCGAATCTCATTCGGGTCGATCCAGTTGTTCGTCGGGCCCGCCTGCTCCTTCGTCGCCCAACTGATATACGTCCGATCCTCAACCCGCGCCACATCCGCCGGGTCCGACCGACACAGAAAGCTGTTCGGACGAAGCTTCTCGTTCAGCCGAATGAACGTCCCCGTCTCGTACATCAACTGCGCAAGCGTGTCGTACTCCTCCTGCGTGCCGTCGCACCACTGCACGGCGTCCGGCTTGCACATCTTGGCGACCTCATCCACCCACGATTCAAGTTTCGCGTTCCTGGCCATCGGTGCTCTTGTCCTTCCGTTGTCTGAGAATCTCTGCTGGCAGTGCCCAATGCGGGGCGAACTATAAGACGATTCGTCCCTCAAATCAAAACACCATGTGGTGCATGTCCACCCGCGACGTCCGCCTCAATTATCACCCTCGAACGTCAACGCAGCCGGCTGCGGGCTCGTCGCATGCGTCGGCTCAATCGCGATCTGAAGCGGCCGCCGGTCCGACGACGGTATCCCATCCTCGTCCACGATCCGCTGAATGGTCATCACGCCCTCCAGCAGCGTCTCCGGCCGCGGCGGGCACCCCGGCACGTACACGTCCACCGGCACGTATTGATCGATGCCCTGGACCACCGCATACGTATCGAAAACGCCCCCCGTCGAGGCGCAAGCCCCCATCGAAATCACCCATTTCGGCTCGGTCATCTGGCTGTAAATCCGCTGAAGCACCGGCATCGCCTTGATGCTCACACGACCCGCCACGATCAATAAATCGCTCTGGCGAGGCGTAAACCGCATCGCCTCAGCCCCGAATCGCGCAATGTCATAGCGGCTGCACGCCGTCGCCATCAACTCGATCCCGCAACACGCCGTCGCGAACGGCATCGGCCACAGGCTCGAACGCCGTGCCCAATTGATCACCTTCCGCAGTTGCGTCGTCAGAACGTTATCGCCGGTGAATTCCAAACCCATCCTGGACTCCAGAAAAACGCCCGCTCGATCCTTCGAGCCGTGCGACGTGTGCCGCATTATAGTGCCTCGTCTCCGCATGGCCAGATACCCCAAACTGCCCGACCCCGCTCGAAGATACAGGTAGAATCAGATATTCATATGATAATGTGGAAAAACCTGTTGACCCTCCCCTTTACCTCCACTAAACTCTTGTCATTAAACGACTCTGGAGTGCGCCCGACCCCGCGCCGTTCCCCATGGTACACACCCTCGATACGTTACGACGAGGCACACAAGCGCGAATCATCAGCATCGACGCGGACCCCGATTCCGTCCGCTCCTTGCGACGCATGGGCCTGCGCGAAGGACTCACCGTCGAAGTGATGTCCCACCACGATCCAATGATGATTCGCTTCGACGGTTGCTGTCTCGCCCTGCGACGAGGCATGCTCGAAGCCGTCACCGCCTACGATTGTGGCCACGAACGCGCGCCGATGGACGACACCGGCCCCCGCGATGTCCCCGCGCCCGCCATCGGGTAAGCAATCCCCCAAACACATCGAATTCACCCCCGCGCCGACGCATCTTTTCCCGCGCGATCTTGCTGCTGATACAATCCTGCCCATGTCCGTCAACCTCCTAGCTATCTCCGTTGGCAACACCCGCGCTCACCTAGGCGTGTTCGTCGAAGGTTCCCTCGAACAATCCTGGGCCTTCAGCGTCGCCGATAACGCCGAACTCAACCGCGCCCTGCGCGAAGCCGCCGCTCGCCTCGCCGATCTCGATGACGCCGCCGTCTACCTCGCCTCCGTCAATCCCATCGCGGCCGATCGCGCCGCGCAAGCCGCCGTCAAACTCACCGGCCTGCCCGTCCAACACATCGGCGACGACGTCTCCGTCCCCATCGGCCTCCATCTCGACCCCGAATCCATCGTCGGCGTCGACCGACTCCTCAACGCCGCCGCCGCCTACGATCGACTCCAACAGGCCTGCGTCGTCGTGGACGCCGGCTCCGCTGTCACCGTCGATTTCATCGACGGCGCCGGCACCTTCCAGGGCGGGGCCATCCTCCCCGGCGCCCAGCTCATGCTCCGCGCCATGCACGAATACACCGAGCAACTCCCCGACGTCGCCCTTACCCGTCCCGACGAAGCCATCGGCCACAACACCGCCCAGGCCATGCTCGACGGCGTCTACCACGGAATCCGCGGCGCCGTTCGCGAACTCGTCGAGAAATACGCCGAAACCTACGGCGCATACCCCAACATCGTCGCCACCGGCGGCGACGCTGAACTGCTGTTCAGCGACTACGAACTCATCGAATCCGTCGTCCCCGAACTCACCCTCATGGGCCTCGCCGTCACCGCACGCTACGAAATCCACGGAGAGCCCGCCCCATGATCCATAACCTGCCCGGCGACCAGCAATTTTTCCCCCAACAGCAGTTGATGGTTGATCGCGTCATCTGGTTCGGATTGACGTCCGGCTCGCTCGTCATCGCCACCATCCTACAGTTCTTCGTGCTCAACAAAGACGCCGATCCCACCAACGTCACAACCCCTGGCTCTGGCTCCGGCGACGACAAGTTCTTCGCCATCAACATCGCTGTCGGCGCGATCTGCATCACCGCCGCGATCGTCGTCCGCCGCTTCCTCCTCAGCCGATGCGCAATGGAAGACGGCACCATTGATCCCGTGAAATACAGCACCTTCAATATCGTCGCCTGGGCCAGCCTCGAAGGTGGCGTCGTTGTCAATCTGGTGCTCAGTTGTTTCATGCTGGGATCCCTTTGGCCCTACGCCATGCCCGGTGCGGCCTGCTTTCTCGTCCTCCTGATGCTCCCCCCCCAAAGCCGCTCACCTTGTCCCCCCATCCCATCCGCTCGACCTCGACCGCCCCTGACCTCATGACCTCCCCGTCGGCACACTTCACCATCGTGACCGCCGACGCCCCCGGTCCCGTCGGCATCATCCAAATCCATGGCCCTCGCGCCGCCCACGTCGTCCAACAGCTCGTCGGTTTCCCGCCGACCCCCATCGCTTGCCTCGCCGACCTCGCTCAGATCGACGAGGGCATCGTCGCCGCCCTCCGCGACGACTGGTGCCAGATCACCCCCCACGGAGGGCCGCGCGTCATCCAGCGCCTCGCCCAAAAGCTCCAGCAACTCGGCGCCGCCCCCGCACATCA
The DNA here is from genome assembly GCA_002685935.1 of Planctomycetaceae bacterium. Taxonomy (GTDB): domain Bacteria; phylum Planctomycetota; class Phycisphaerae; order Phycisphaerales; family Zrk34. The sequence continues at coordinate 17,743 of NYZD01000025.1, forward strand.
CACCCCCGCGCCGCAGCTCTATCCCGAAGCCGACAGCCCCCTCGAAGCCGACGCCCTCGACGCCCTCGCCCGCGCCGCCAGCCCCGCCGCCATCGACCTGCTCCTCGATCAACCCCGCCGCTGGGCCCACGCCATCACCACACAAGCCCTCGACCCCGCCGCCATTCTCGAGCACACCCACGCGCTCAATCGCCTCATCGACCCACCCTCCGTCGCCATCGTCGGCCAAGCCAACGTCGGCAAGAGCACCCTCACCAACGCCATCATGGGCCGCGCCACCAGCGTCACCGCCGATCTGCCCGGCACCACCC
>NYZD01000026.1 GCA_002685935.1 Planctomycetaceae bacterium
ACCGGCAGTTCACGACCGACGACGCCCGCATCAAACTCAAACGTCTATACCCGAAAGTCGTAGAATGACGCGCCACTAGCAGAGGGTGTGACCCGTCGGTCGCGCGCTCGTCCGGTCATTACGGCACATCGACGTTTAGTGCTCACCCGTTCCGTGGTACAGTGCGCTGCTACGCTGCTGACAGGGCCCAGATCTTCATGCCGCCTGAACTGCTCATCAAAGCGTTCGTCGCCGGGATCGTCGCAAGCATCGCGTGCGGCCTGGGCGTCCTGCCATTGATGTTTCGCCGCATGGACCCGGCACGACATCGCGGATTGGGGTACGCGTTCGCCGGTGGGCTGATGTTCGCCGCGTCGGTCTACAACCTCATCCTGCCCGCGCTGCAGCTGCCTGGACTTGAACTACCCGGTCCCGGCGAGCAGTCTCTACCGGTGATCGTGCTGATCGTCGGCGGAATCATGCTGGGTGCGATGTTTCTAAGTACCACAGACCGGCACATCTCACGCGTGACTTTGCACGCGGACAAGGTCGATGCGTGGGGCGGACGCGTGGGCATCCTGATCTTCATCGCGATGGCAATCCATAGCATCCCCGAGGGCGTGGCGGTGGGCGTGGGTTACGCCGCGGAATATGCGGAGGGGGTCCGTGGGGTGTTTCAGGACAAGGCAATTGGATCGTACATCGCGGTGGCGATCGCCATTCACAATATCCCCGAAGGCCTGGCCGTGGCCGTGCCGATGCGGTCGGCCGGCACGAGCATCCCACGCTGCTTCGGCGCGGCATTCCTCACGTCGCTGCCGCAACCGATCGCCGCGCTGCCGGCCGCGGCGCTGGCGTGGCTGTTCGATCCGATCATGCCCGTGCTGATGGGCTTTGCCGCCGGGGCGATGATCTTTTTGATTCTGATTGGTCTGATCCCCGAAGCCCTGCGCACCCACTCGGCCCGGTCAATCGCGTGGGCGTTCACCATCGGATTCTGCTTGATGGTGCTCATGCAGGTATTGATCTGACGATCTTCGCGCAATCGGCGCTGACTCATGCGCCGGGACCGTACGTCGGGATGTCCCACTGATGTCCCAATTCACTTTGGAACTGTTGGTACTCAACGAGGACGTCATCGCGACCAGTGAACGGCTTGTAGATCAACCGCCCGTTCCACTTCCCCGTCGGGTTGGCCGAGGCATCGTTCACATACAACAGAAAATCCCAGGCCGGATTGCGGTCAGACCTGTCGTCTACATAGCCGCCGCCGCCCATGCCGTGCGAAATGATCACGCCGGTTGGGTCCTCGAACATCAGCACGAACGCCATATCCCGTTGCCGCCCCAACATCAGCGGCACGTGGTATCGAATCGGCGCGCGTGCTGTGTATAACCCGTGATCGTGCGGCCCGAATGACACATCATAACGATCACCATCCCAGGTCACCGCGCTATCGTGCCCCTGATAGGTCGTGCAGAACTGAATCCACATTAGCGCATCGTACACATCACGACTTAACAGATAGATTGACTTGTTCTCCGGCCGATCGATGTAGCTGGCGAAGAAGAAGCCCGCCGCGCCGGGACGAAATGCGCCTGGATCATGCAGCTTGTATCGAAACGTCCAATCCAGATGAGCTGGGCCGGCCGTTTGGTAAGTCATCCAACTCTCGACGCGATGCGTCGGCGTTGGCAATTGGTGTAGCGTGACCTGTCGACCCTCCTCATCAACCGCCAGCTCAGTCGGGTGGTCCTTCGGCTCCGTCGGATCGTCCCGGGACATCGGCGCGATGAACTCAAAGTTCATCCCGCAATAACTCGGCACAAAAAGTGACGGCGGGTCATGCATGGAACTGAGATGCCAAATGCCGTTGTATCCCGCCACATGATCCTCGTGGGCCGTATTGTCTCCGACGACCACCGACAGCTCCTCAGTCCGCAATTCATGGAAATGGTCCGACATGTGTCAATCCCTGCAAGTGCTCGACCGCGGGCGATGATCGGTCGGACCGGGCGACGCTAAGGTAATCGATTTACGTGTCGCACATCGTACGCGCTGCGCCCCGTGTACTCGCCTCGATCGCAGCGGATCGCTAAAGTTAAATGCGACCCATCGTGGCTATTCACCGTGCTTCAGGAATCTAATCGATGCAACTCAGGTTCGGCGAGCGAGAATTCGAGTTGGGCGGCAAGTATCTCGGCGACGATCTGAGGGAGAGCTACGATCTGACCGAGGGGCACTTCACCAACGATCCCGCAGAGCTGGTCGACAGGTCCGGCGGGCGCTGGGATACGACGAACTTCCAGGCCGGCGACGCGATCATCTTCAATAGGTACCTTCTGCATGCCGGCCCGACCAACCGCACGCATCGGTTCCGCTTCGGTGTAGACACGCGCTACCAGCCAGCCTCGCACCCCGTGGATGATCGCTCGATCGGTAAGAGACCAAAGATGCACACGGGATTCTGGGCCCCGGTGTCCAGCTTGAATCCGCTGACGATTCACGTCAGAGATGGAATGTGTGAGTATCCTGTTCCCAATGCCCCCGTCGCCATTGACAGGACCGCGAAACCACCCATCAGGCCGGTCAATTATGATTAACGGAATCTACTGGACGGACACCGAGGCCGGCACCATCAACCATTGTGACCCGGACGGCACGAACGTGCAGCCGCTGATCGTCGGCCTGACCAGCCCGCTCGGCATCGCGGTGGACGCCGCCGAGCGGAAGCTGTACTGGGCCGACTACGGCACCCACAAAGTGCAGCGCGCCAACCTCGACGGTTCGGCCCAACAGGATCTCGTGATTGACCTGCCGATGCCGCGTCACATGGCGCTCGACCCGATCGCCGGGCATGTCTACTGGACTGACTCGGTCGCCAACAAGGTGCAGCGATGCGATCTCGAGGGCGCCAACCTCGTCGATCTGGTCACCAACATCCCCGGTGCCGGCATCGCGCTCGATCTGGCCGGCGGCAAGATGTATTGGGCCGACCCGTTCGTGGGTATGAAGAACCTGCGCGCCAACCTTGACGGATCCGACATCGAGGACCTCACGACTGGGCTCGGCGTGCACGTCGGTATCGCGCTGGACGTGCCCAACAGCCGGATGTATTGGGCTGACGCCGAAACTGACAAAGTGCAGTCCTCGAAGCTCGATGGCACTGATGTCCAGGATCTGATCGTCGGCGGCGGCGGACCGCGCTGTGTCATGCTCCACCTGGCGGCGGGCCAAATGATCTGGACCGGCGTTGCATCCGACGCCATCTGCCGCGCCAACGTTGACGGAACGCAGGTCGAAACGCTGGTTGAGAACCACGGCGCTCCGCGCGGCCTGGCGCTGGTGACCGACGCATGATTAAGTTGAGCGTGCTCGACCAATCACCGATCCGCGCCGGCGGGGCGCATCAAGATGCCGTCAACGAGACGCTGGAGCTCGCCAAAGCGGCCGACCGGCTCGGCTACCATCGCTACTGGGTCGCCGAACATCACAACTCCGGCGGACTGGCGTGCACCGCGCCGGAAATTCTGATCTCTCGCATCGCTTCGATCACCGAGAAATTGCGCGTAGGGTCCGGCGGCGTGATGCTGAGTCATTACAGCCCGCTCAAGGTCGCCGAAACGTTCCGCATGCTTGAGACACTGTTCCCCGGCCGCATCGATCTGGGCATCGGGCGCGCGCCCGGCACCGACCGCCAAACCGCATCGGCATTGCGCCCCGCATCCGATGGTTGGGGCGCCGAACAGTTCCCTGATCAAGTTGCCGACGTGATCAGTTTCATTAACGATCAAATCGATTCTCAACATCCGCACGCATCCGTGCATGCATTGCCTGCGGGACCGACCTGTCCGCCCATCTGGCTTTTGGGGTCGAGCGGTCAGAGCGCCGCTCTGGCTGCACATTTCGGCTGCGCATTCTCATTCGCGCATTTCATCAACCACCGCGGCGGCCCAGCGGTCATGCAAGCGTACAGAGAACGATTTCGTCCATCTTCAGAGCTGACCACACCGGCCGGCAGCATCGGCGTGTTCGTCCTGTGCGCCGAGACCGACGCCGAGGCACAGCGTCTTTGCGCCAGTCGCGACCTGTGGCGGCTGCGCGTGGATCAGGGGAACATGGGACCGTTCCCGTCTATCGAAGAGGCGCTGGCCTATCCCTACAGTGACACCGAGCGCGCCCAGGTCACGGTGAATCAGCAGCGTCAGGTCGTGGGGTCGCCCGATCGCGTGCGCGACGAGCTGATGCAGCTCTGCGACCTGTACGGCGTCGATGAACTGGTGGTGCTCACGATTTGTTACGACTTCGCCCCGCGATTGCGATCCTACGAGTTGCTCGCCGAGGCGTTTTCGGTTTCATCGTGAGTCACTGACGCGATCAGTCCTCCGCGTCGCCGGTAAGCCAATCAAGCGAGAAGCGGGCGAACAGAATCGTCTCGTACGGTTCCTGCACGCCGGCTTCGTAGAGCACGCCGATCTGCCAATTGGGCAGCGACGCAAGGCACGAATAGGCCGACGGCCCTTCATGCAACACGCGCGCAATCGGCCAGGTCCGCCCGTCATCTTCGCTCAGGCGCACCGTCAGCCGGACCCGCTCGCCGTGCCGCCGACCAGTCTCGACGCCCATCGCGAGATTGCAGAATAGCAGTGGGTCGCCCTCCGACTCCCCCGGCCGACCGTGACGGACTAGACTGCCCTGACAGGTCGGATCAGGCAGATCCGGACGGTCCACACAAGCCGACCAGGTTGCCCCGCCATCGTCACTGAACGCCACAGCGCGACACCCCTTCTTGCGATAGCTGCGCATATTCAACATCAGTCGACCGTCGCCAAGCTCCACCACGGCACATTCGTTCATCATGCGGTCGGTGGCCTGACCAACCTGCCAGCTTTCGCCGCGATCGTCCGACCAGATCACGTGCGAACGTGCGCCCTCAGGGCGATCCTGGCATTGCGTCAATCGATGATCGCAAGGAATCACAAGCCGGCCCCGATGCGCATCACCGTGCAGCTGAATCCCATTGCCCGGCCCCGTGGCATACCAACTCCAGTCTGGCAACTTCACTGATGTGGTCATGTCAACCGGGTCGGACCACGTGACACCGTCGTCCACGCTATGCGTCAGCAGGACATCACGATTGTCACGGGTGAACGGCATCCATACCGCGCCCGTGTCGAAATCGACGACCGGCGCCGGGTTGCCGATTGTGATCTCACCGGCCTCCGCGTAGACCATCCGTTGCGTCGACCAGGAATGCCCCCCATCCGTCGATCGCTTTAACAGCAGATCGATATCGCCGTGATCCGACCCACTATGCCGTCGCCCTTCGCAGAATGCCAGAAGGGTCCGATCGCACGTCACCACCAACGCCGGTATTCGATACGTGTGGTATCCGTCCACGCCGCCCCGCCAAAGCGGCATCGATTCAAATCCTTCAAGCATCACGAACGCACCTCACTGAGGTCATTTCCGTCGGCCCAAGAGGGACGCCGCTGTCTTGCCGGTCCGACATGGCGTTCATGTGCCGCGGCGGACATCCCACAGGATGGTCATCGAATCACGGGCAGCCCATCGCGTCCGATGGCCAACGGTTCACGCGTCGGCGGATTCGTCACCCTTGTCGTCTTCATCGGATTCTGACTGCACGAGCAGCTCGGGCGCCGCGTCACTCATCGCGTCGGGCGGCACGATGAACACGCCGTCGACGGTGGGCTTGCTCAGGCCCAATACGGTTGGACGTTTAAATCCGGGCAGGAATTGCACGTCGAAGATCTCCGAGCATCCTTGGGTGAATTCCATGAATCCGACTAACTGCCCACTGGATACATCGATCGCGAACACGCCGCAGCGTTTGTCGTCGAGCCATTCTTCCAGCGGCAATCCGCCGAACTCACGTTTCTCGCGGATCTTCGATAGGCCCACGAACGCGAAGCGATCCCAGAAGGCCAGGCCGCGTGTGAACCCAGGCAGGCGGGCCACCACGTCGCGCTTGCCCGATTCAATATTGACCATTTCCAATTGACCGTACCCGCTGTTCAGCACCCACGTATGTCCGCCGTGGACGCGCGGCGAATGCGGCATCGACAACTCGCGACTGATAATCTGGCCACTGGCGACATCAACCATCACCCCGCCGTGCGCTCGGTTCTCGCGCCACCCCTGCTCGGTGTTGGCGTCGCCGTGGGCGGTGACGAATCGCACCTGATCGCCTTCAATCGCGAGCCCGTTGAGGTGACAGCGATCGTCCGCGGCCAACTCCGTGACAAACGGCGGACGCCAGCGCGGCACGAAGCTGTACGATTCATCCAGCGTGCACAGACACGAAAACCGAGTGTTCACAAACCACAATTCATCGCCCACAAAGCCCAGTTCATGGGTCTTGATGTCGCCGGTCACGTGAGAGCTGCGCGGCACCAGACATGCGTCGTGGTGCTGCTCGGGCTGGATCTGAGGCGCGATATCCAGTGCGTTGCGAAACGACCAGATGTCACGCCTCCCGCCCAGCGCCATGCGTTGGGGGGACACGGCCATGCCCATCGGCTTTTCAAAATGGCGCAGAAGCGTGTTGAGCTTGCCCCCCTCGGCTCGCACGACCATCAGCTTGCCCGCTTGATACGTGCTGATCAGCAGCGTCCCGCCGATGCCCTCCAGCAGTTCGGCAAATGGCGGGGAATAATTGTACTGAATTGGCTTGGCACGTTCGCCGCCCGGGGCGGTCGCGTCCCGAGAAGCCGAGGATCCCGATGGCGGGCCGGATGGCGTGATGACACCGCCCGGCGGCTCGGTCGATGGAGAATTTTCATCACTCATACCACGATCATATCCACAAAGAGTCGAGTCGATGCGGCCGCCCGGCAAGCCCGGCCCATGAAACTTCGACGATGTGGCCTCCTGCCAACAGTGGTGAGGCCGATCCGGCCGATTGATGCGGGTTCACGGTCCGCCCGCATCGCCATCCGGCGGCCTGATTGGGGTGCACGCGACATTTGCGCCAAATCATCCAGAATACTGTAAAAGGAGAACAAGTTCAAGGGGACCGTGCAAGAGACGAGGTTATGCGGATTGTCGCGCACCTATCAGGCGCTATTTGGTGACGTCCAAGCCGCGACAGTCACTGCGGAATCAGTAACGGATCCTGTTATTATGACGCATGCAAT
>NYZD01000027.1 GCA_002685935.1 Planctomycetaceae bacterium
GACGGAGCGGATGGAGGGCAGGGCCATGCGGATGCGGCGGTCGTCAGTGACGGTCTGGTTTTCGTCGAGGGGGACGTTGAAGTCGACGCGCATGAGGACGGTGCGATCGGCGACATCGATGTCGGCGATGGTCTTTTTGGGCACGGTGCGGCTCCGGGTGGTGGGTTGGGTTGCGGTTGTCATCGGGTGGTCGCTCACTGTAAGTGTTTGAGGGGTTGAGGCAAGGGGTTGCGGGTCGACGGACGACGGGCGAGACGGGCGTGCGGTCATGGATTATGATCGGTCACATGGCGGGTGTGACTGACACATTGAATGTTTCGACGCGATCGCGCGATGCGATGGTGGACGTGACGGCGGAGGTGCAGGGCGTGGTGGCCGCGAGTCGGGTGGCGTCGGGGCAGGTGATTGTGTACGTGCCGCACACGACGGCCGGGGTGACGATCAATGAGAATGCGGACCCGGATGTGGTGCACGACATGCTGAGGCAACTGGAAGTGATGGTGCCGTGGGAGCAGGGGTTTTATCGGCATGGCGAGGGGAATTCGGCGGCACACGTGAAGGCATCGATGATGGGGTCGTCGGTGACGGTGCTGATCGAAGGGGGGCGGGCGGTGCTGGGGGTGTGGCAGGGGATTTATTTTTGTGAGTTCGACGGGCCGCGCCGGCGGACGGTGCACGTGAAGGTGGTTGGGGAAGGGGGTTAGGCGGGCGTGCGGGGCGGGGGCTACACTGCGTGACATGTCAGGACAGGGCATCATCGTGATTGTGGGTCCGACGGCGGGCGGGAAGTCGGAGTTGGCGGTGGGTGTGGCGTTGGGCGTGGGGGGAGAGATCATCAATGCGGATTCGATGCAGGTGTACCGGCAATTGAATGCGGGGACGGCGAAGCCGACAGCGGAGCAGCGGGCGGCGGTGAGGCATCATTTGATTGATTGTGTGGAACCGAAGGAGAGCTGGACGGTAGCGGACTGGCTGGCGGCGGCGGAGCGGCTGATCGGTGAGATGGGTCAGCGGGGCGTGCGACCGATCGTGGTGGGCGGGACGAATCTCTATTTGAAGGCGTTGTTGGAGGGGATGTTTGACGGGCCGGGGGCGAACGCGGCGCTGCGGGCGCGGCTGGCGGAGCTGGAGGCGGGGGAACTGCATGAACGGCTGGCGGCGGTGGACGCGGCGGCGGCGGCGCGGATTGACCGTCACGATCACAAACGGCTGGTGCGGGCACTGGAGGTGTGGGAGGCGACGGGGCGGCCGATCAGCGAGCAGCAGCGGCAATGGGAAGGGGCGGGGGGCGGACATGACGAGGGCGAGAGGAAGTATCGTCATGATCCGGTTCTGATTGGGCTGCGATGGTCGGTGGAGGGAATCAATCGGCGGATCAATGCGCGGGTGAAGGGCATGTTCGAGCGGCTGGGAGCGGGGGCGGGCGGGGAGGATCTGGTGGCGGAAACGCGTCGGCTGGAGGCGGCAGGGCTGCTGGGGGCGGGGGCACGGGAGGCCCTGGGGACGAAGCAGGTGCTGGCACATCTTCGGGGCGAATGCGGCGTGGCTGAAGCGATGGAGCGGGTGAAGATTGACACGCGGCGATTCGCCAAATCGCAGCGCACGTGGCTGAAGCGATACCGGCAAGTTCACTGGATTGAGGCAGAACAGAGCGATCCCGCGGAGCGTCTTAAACGGGCGCTAGAGGTGGCGGGGCGGGCCGAGCCGGGCAAATCAGAAATCTAAGCCATGTATTATCAGCGGGTTACGATTGCGACTTGACAGCGGGCGCTTCGACGGAACAATTCACCACCTCCTGAGGGGTCAAACTATTTGTATGCAAGATTCACCGGGGCAGGGACGATAGACGTTCAGGAAGATGGCGAAGAAGAAGACCACCAAGTCGACGAAGAAGAAGACCACGAAGCGGCCGAGCAAGGGCGCTGCGCCCTCGACGGCGGGTAAGCACCTGGTGGTGGTGGAGTCTCCGGCGAAGGCACGGACGATCAATAAGTACCTAGGGACGGATTATGTGGTGATGGCGTCGGTGGGGCACGTACGGGATTTGCCGAAGCGGAATCCGAAGGGGGTGGACGCGCCGGTGCCGGGCGTGGACGTGGAGAGCGACTTCGAGCCGACGTATGAGGTGATCACGGGCAAGAAGTCGACGGTGACGGATTTGAAGCGTGCGGCGAAGGCGGCGGATGACGTGTGGCTGGCGACGGACCTGGATCGTGAGGGTGAGGCGATCGCGTGGCACCTGGCCGAAGCGCTGGAGGTCCCGAAGGACAAGGAACGGCGGGTGATCTTCAACGCGATCACCAAGACGGAGATCACGCATGCGTTTGAGAACCCGCGTCACATTGACATGGACATGGTGAACGCGCAGCAGGCGCGTCGGATTCTGGATCGGATCGTGGGGTATCAGGTGTCGCAGCTGCTTTGGAAGAAGGTGGCGGGCGGATTGAGCGCGGGGCGCGTGCAGTCGGTGGCGGTGCGGTTGATCGCGGAGCGTGAGAACGAGATCGCGGCGTTCATGCCGGATGAGTTCTGGCGGATCAACGGGATCTTCACGGTGAACCTTGATGGGGCGTCGGAGCTGGCCGAGCAGTGGGCGGCGTGGCTGGCAGCGGGTGAGGCGGAAGCGGCGGCGGCCAAGAACGGGGATGGCAACGGAAATGGGAATGGGAACGGCCGCGTGAAGGGCCGCACAATGAAGGATCGGGCGGGATGGTTGACGGATCATCAGTCGTTCGCGGCGGAGTTGGTGGAGGTGGGCGGCGAGAAGTTTGAGAATGTGGATGCGGGGCGGGCGCTGGCGGGGGGGCAGGCGGCGGGGTTCGAGCTGATTGACGAGCAGGTGGTGGAGGATCCGAAGGCGAAGGGCCCGGCACAGCGAAAGGTGACGCTGGTGGGCAAGGTGGGGGACACACCGGACTGGCGCATTGAATCGATTCAAACGAAGCGGACGACGTCGCGACCGCCGGCGCCGTTCATCACGAGCACGTTGCAGCAGGCGGCGGCGAATCAACTGAGCTTTCCGGCTCAGATGACGATGCGGATCGCGCAGCAGCTCTATGAAGGGGTCGAGGTGGCGGGGCTGGGATCGGTGGGGCTGATCACGTACATGCGTACGGATTCGACGCATTTGACGGGCGAAGCGATCGACATGGTGCGGCAATACATCGGGTACGCGCACGGGCATAAGTATCTGCCGGACAAGGCGAATGTTTATAGTTCGTCGAATCGGGACGCGCAGGAGGCGCACGAGGCGATTCGTCCGACGGACGTGACGCTGGCGCCCGAAGAGATTCGCGGGTCGCTGAGCGATCAGCAGTACAAGCTGTATCGATTGATTTGGCAGCGCTTCGTGGGCGGGCAGATGATGCCGGCGCAGTGGGACGCGACGACGGTGCGGATTGTCGCGGACAGCAGTGCGGGCGAGTTGGCGTTCCGCGCGAGCGGCCGGGTGCTGGTGTTCGACGGGTTCTACAAGGTGGTGGGCGTGCCGCGCAGCGATACGGATCCGGTGTTGCCGCCGCTGGAAGAGAAGCAGGCGGTGGTGCCGATTCAGATTGACCCGGCGCAGAGTTTCACGAGCCCGCCGCCGCGGTACACCGAGGCGTCGCTGGTTCGGAAGCTGGAGGCGGAGGGGATCGGGCGACCCAGTACGTATGCGCAGATCATCGCGACGATTCAGAATCGGAAATACGTGGAGAAGTTGAGCAATCGGTTCTATGCGACGGATCTGGGGTTGGTGGTGACGGATAAGTTGACCGAGGCGTTTCCGACGATCATGGACGTGGGGTATACGCGGGCGATGGAAGCGGAACTGGATGCGGTGGAGGAACAGCATCACGACTGGGTGGCCATGCTTCGAGACTTTTACGGGCCGTTCCAGGAGAACCTGGCGAAGGCTCACGAGATGACGCACGCACGGGCGGAGACGCAGCCGGCGCCTTACAAGTGCGGGAAGTGCGATGCGGACACGGTTTATCGATTTGGTCGGAACGGCCGCTTCCTGAGTTGTTCGCGCTATCCGGATTGCGATTACGGCGCGCCGGTGGATCGGGAGGGCGTGCCGCAGGAGCCGGAGCAGACGGAAGTGGCGTGCCCGAATTGCGGTGAGGCGATGATCAAGCGGTCGGGTCGGTTCGGTCCGTTTCTGAGTTGCGCTGCTTATCCGGAGTGCAAAGGGATCGTGAACCTGGACAACAAGGGCCACGTGAAGCAGCCGAAGCCGCCGCCGCTGGAAACAGACCTGACGTGCGCGAAGTGTGAAGCGCCGCTGAACCTGCGCAGGTCGAAGCGCGGGCCGTGGTTGAGTTGTTCAAAGTTTCCGAAGTGCCGCGGGCGTCTGGGGTGGTCGAAGGTGGAGGAGGGGGATCAGAAGAAGTGGGAGATCGCGCTGGCGAATCACGAGAAGGCGAATCCGGTGGCACCGATTCGCATGATCGATGGGACGCTGATCGCGGACGATTACAAGCCGATGGCGGTGACCGAAGCGCAAGAGGACGCCGAGACGCACGAGGAAGAGTTGCTGGGGGCGGACGCCAGTTCGGCGGCGTGAGCTGATCTTATTCTGACATTCGAGGCACGCCGATCGGCGGCGATTGCATCGTCGGCGCGGTTGTTGTGGGATGGTCGGGGTGCGGGGTTTGTGGAAAGGCGGGCAAGTTGGCCTTATCATCCGTTGTGCGATGAATGTTGATCGGTCTTGAATACACTTTGAAAGGAACGACGATGAAACGGTTGGCGATGATGGTGTTGGCGCTGGGTTTGGGATTGACGGCATGCAGCAAGGAAGAAGCGCCGCCTCCGGCGGATGAGCCGGACGCGAGCGGCGCGACGATGAGTGATGATGATGCGGCGGCGTTGCTGGCGTCGATGAAGACGATCTCAGCCGAGGTGGGATGCGCGGACTGCATCTATGGCGTCGATGGGGTGAAGGGCTGCGACAAGATCGCGGCGAAGGTCAGCGGGCAGACGCTGCTGGTGACCGGCCTTGATTTTGATGCGCATGGCGCGGGTTTGTGCGGCACGGCCAAGCAAGCGTCGTTGACCGGTGTGGTCAAGGATGGGGAGTTCGTGGCGTCGAACCTGACGCTTGAGTAGATTTCGGGGGGAAATGCGATGGACCGCGTCGAACGGCGCGGGTATAATGGATTTAGTGGTATGAGTTAACGGATGTTGTGCGCGCGGGGCCCGGCGCCCGGGCGGTATTGATGGAGCGGCAAGAGAGATGATGCACCCACCCTTGGCGTTGCGGATCGGGGTCCGCCGTGATCCTTGTTTAATGCACATTGCGCTGGTTGGGCTGATGGTCTGGGGGACGGCGGCCGCTGCGCGGGGCGAGGATTTGAGTGGGCTGGATCGAGGGCATCGGATTCTGATCGAGCGGGGGTTTCAGCTTCAGGCGACGACTTTCGGGACGGAGGATCCGAACTGGTGGACAAATGGGGACGCGAACGGGACTTATTGGGAGCAGTCGAACTTCACGACGCCGCACTTCTGGGTGCGAACGCCGGCCCAACAGAACATCAGTATTGGTGATCCGTGGGCTTCGGCGTTGACCAACCTCGGATCACACGTGAGGCACCGCGAGGGGCTGGTCAGTTGGCAATGGCGGGATGAGGAGGACTTGGACGATCCGGCGATTCGGGCATGGGTGAAAGGATGGTTCGAGTTGGAGCGGCCGAGGTTGCCGAACACATTGCTTTACACGAACGAGGGTCCGCTGCAGGTGAGCGATGCGAACATGCGGTTGTATATGACCGAAAGTCAACCGGACATGCTGCACCTGGACGAGTATCCGTTTCGGGACGACACATACTTCAACGGGTCGCCGTGGACTCTGTATTTTCAGCTATCGAGGTACCGCGAGCTGGCGCTGGGTGGACATGATGGGACGAGGACAACGCCGATCCCTTACGGGACGTACGTGCAGACGTTCATCAAGACGCCCACAGGCGACTGGTGGCATCCCTCGGAATCCGAAGCGCGGATGAATCAGTTCACCGCCTGGACGATGGGCTACAAGATGATCAACACGTGGACGTTCGACGACACGCCCGAAGGGCCCAACGTGCTTGACTCCATCTTCTTTGACGCGCCGGTGAATTCGACGGCGAACCCGACGCCCGAGTTTTTCTGGTATGCGGAGTTGAATCGTCAGGCGTTGAATCTGGGCGATTCGCTGGTGCGGTTGTTGAGCACGGACCTGCGGATCGTGCAGGGAGAGAAGTGGCCGGGCATCTTCTGGCCGGACTGGATGGATGAGTGGGATCCCAATGCCGATCCCTACATCACGAGCATCTCGGCGGAGAATCTGGGCACGGCGAACGATGGAGATGCGGGGGATGTGCTGGTGGGATACTTCGAGCCGCTGCTGGAGCAGTTCGACGGGCCGGTGTTTGAGGATCAGACGTATTTCATGATTACCAACGGATTGCACGATCCGAACACGTCGGCGGCGGATGCGACGCAGCGGATCACGGTGGATTTTGATTTTGGCGGGTCGGGGATCACGTCGCTGTTGAAGCTGAGTCGGGACACGGGACTGGCGGAGGTGGTGGCGCTGCAGGCGTTGGGGGGTCACAGTATCGGTTGGTGTATGACGTGGAAGGGGGAACGGGTGACCTGTTTAAGTTCGCTAACGGCGCGGCGTTCGTGCCGGGATCGATCCCGGGTGATGTGAACTGGGACGGGGCGGTGGACATTGGTGATCTGGCGTTGATTGGATCGCAGTGGGGGACGGCGGGTTTGGCGCCGTTCGGTGCGGATTTGGCGCCACACCTGGCGCCGGACGGAATGATTGATATCGGTGACATGGCGGTGGTGGGGTCGAACTGGAGCGGCGGTCAGGGGACGTCGGTCGGCGGGGGCGGTGCGAGTGTGCCGCTGCCGGGAGCGGGGGTGGCGGGAGGAGTGGCGATCGCGATGGTTAGCGGACGGCGGCGGCGGGGGCGCGGGGGGTGAGATGACGTGCGGGTGGTGAGGATTGCAGGGATTGGATCAGGCTGTTTGGGGGGCAATCGATGAAAATTGGATGCTGATGGTCGGGAAAGCTGGCCACGGGGCGGGGTGAATCTTATGCAATGGCGTCGGGATGTTGTTCGTTTGCATATCAGACGTGCTGCAGAAGAGGATCATTCAGATGACCACGCAGATCAAACGTCAGGCTCGGAGTGCGGATCGGGGGGTTCGGCTGCTGGCGCGGCTGCGGCAGCGGCAGCTGGCCTCTGCGCTGGCGGGGCGGCATCTGGAGTCGCGACGGTACCACGCATTGGTGAATCGGGTCCGGCGGGCGATGGGACCGACGATGGCGGCGATCTAGGACGGGGTCGCGAGGTCGTGATGGCGGGACGGAGGTCCGGCGGCAAAAACGGGTTGAAGGCCTTACACTGTGGTGACGTGCGGGATTCGGCACGCGCGACAAGTATGGGAATTCGACCATGACGACCGCCGCCGCCCAATACATGCCCGGCCTGGATGAACTGCAGCTTCCAAAGATGTACCGCGTGGAGCAGCGGTTCGATTCAACACATATCGCGGATGTGGAGGGGGCGATCGCGGAGCAGTTCGCGCGGGCGGAGATTGAGGCGATGCTGGAGCCCGGGCGGACGGTGGCGCTGGCGGTGGGGAGCCGGGGGATCGCGCACATCGATCGGATCGTGCGGACGGCGGTTGATGAGTTGAAGCGGCGCGATGTGGAAGTGTTCATCGTGCCGGCGATGGGGTCGCATGGGGGAGCGACGGTGGAGGGGCAACTGGATGTGCTGAAGCATATGGGGGTGACGGAAGAGGCGATGGGTGCGCCGATCCGCAGCAGCATGGAGGCGGTGGAGATCGGGTCGATTCAGTCGGATCACGGCAATGACGTGAAGCTTTACATGGACAAGCATGCGCACGACGGGGCGGATTTGATCGTGCCGATCAATCGGGTGAAGCCGCACACGGCGTTCAAGGGGGCGGTGGAGAGTGGGATCTGCAAGATGCTTTGTATCGGGCTGGGCAAGCACGTGGGATGTTCGCGGCTGCATCGTGAGGGGGTGACAGTGTTTGACACGCTGATCCCGGCGGCGGGCAAGAAGGTGATCGAGACAGGGAAGATCGGGTTCGCGCTGGCGATTGTGGAGAATGCGTACGAGCAGACGACGGTGGTAGACGCGGTGCCGGCGGCGGAGACGCTCGAACGGGAGGCGGGACTATTGAAGATCGCGGCGAGTCGGATGGCGCGGTTTCTGATGCCGCGGATTGATGTGCTGGTGGTGGAGGAGTTCGGCAAGAACATCAGCGGGATCGGGATGGACCCGAACATCACGGGGCGGGGCGAGCTGGGGGCAGAGCTGACGGGGTTTAACGGGCCGAAGATTCAGCGGATTGTCGTGCTGGGGTTGACGGACAAGACGTACGGCAACGCGCACGGGATCGGGATGGCGGACGTGATCACGGAGTCGATGTTCGATGGGATCGTGCGGCGGACGACGTGGACGAACACGCTGACGGCGGGGACGCTGGCGTGCGGACGACTGCCGATCGCGATGCCGGACGAGCGGACGGCGATCATGGCGGCGGCGGCGTGTGTGTACGGCGTGGGGGCCGCGGATGCACGGATCGTGCGCATCAAGAACACGCTGTGCATGACGGAGATCGCGGTGTCGGAGACGCTCTTGGAAGATGTGGGGGCGACGGCGGATTGTGAGGTGCAAGGGGAGTGGGATGGGGCGTGGCGGGGGCATTGAGGGGCGTCGGCGTCCACATCGGGTTTGTCCAGATACGGCGC
>NYZD01000028.1 GCA_002685935.1 Planctomycetaceae bacterium
CCTCGAGCGCGTCGCCGTCTTTGAAATGACAGATCAAGCCCGCCTCGCCTGCGCCTGGGCACCCGACGGCCTCGTCACCGCCGCCGGCAAAATCCCCTACGATCAAGCCGCCGATCTCGTCCGCACCCAACCCCATCGGTATTCCCCCAACGCCGCCCTCCGCCCGATCCTCCAGGATGCGGTCCTGCCCACCCTCGCCACCATCGCCGGCCCGTCTGAAGCCCAATACCTCTGGCAGATCGATCCGCTATACGACGCCCTCAATGTCACCCGATCCCGCATTGCCCCCCGCATCTCCGCGACCTTCATCGACACCGACACCGCCAATCGCGCTCAACGGTTGGGATACGACCCGCCTTCCCTGTTCGATTCCGTCAGCGGCGACGAGGCCTACGATTCAAAGCAGACGACAGCCGATGCCGGCGACCTGCATCGCATCAGTGGCCTCGGCCGCGACCTGCTCGACGCCGTCGACAGCGCCGCCACCCGGCGGCACCACCAACTTGTTGCCCGGGCGCACCGGTCGATTCGGCATCACGTAGAACGCCTCGTCGCGCATCTGCACGACGAACGTCTGGCCGAACACGGCCTCGGCCGTGCCCCGCGCCGACGACTGCTTGACGTGATTCTGCCGACCGCCCGCCCGCAGGAGCGCGTCACCAACCCCGCCGAATGCCTCGCCCGCTTCGGCCCCAAGTTCGTGCCCTCCATGCTCAACAGCATCGACCCCACCGCGCATTGCCATCACCTCGTGCATGTCCACGACGAAAGCCAATGACCTCGGAGCTATTCCATGACTGTTGACGCCGTCGCCATCGCCGCCCATCCCGACGATGTCGAACTCATGATCGGCGGCACCATCGCCAAACTCACCGACCGCGGAAAATCCGTCGCCATCATCGACCTCACTCGCGGCGAGCTTGGATCCCGCGGCACCCCTGAAACCCGCGCCGCCGAAGCCGCCGCCGCCGCCGAGGCGCTCGGCGTCTGCGAGCGCATCAACCTCGACCTCGGGGACGGCCGCCTCGAAAACACCCACGAAAACCGCGCTCTGGTCATCACCCATCTCCGGCGCCTCCGTCCGTCCATCGTCATGACCCAATACTGGGAGGACCTCCACCCCGATCACGCCGCCACCGGAGACCTCGTCAAGGACATCATGTACCCCATCGGCTTCGAGAAGTTCCCCGCCGACGGTCAGCCCTACCGCCCAAACGAATTCCTCTTCGCCATGGCCCACTTCGACTTCGACCCCAGCTTCATCGTCGACGTCACCGGCTACTGGGATCGCAAACAACAGGCCATCCACTGTTACAAATCACAACTGCACGACCCCGATTCCACCGGCCCCGCCACCAACATCGCCCGCCCCGATTTCATCCAACGTATCGAAGCCCGCGCCCGGCACTTTGGCACCATGATTCTCACCGACTACGGCGAGCCCTTCCTCGTCCGTCGCCCCGTCCCCGTCGACGATCCCGTCGATCACTACGCCGCATTTCATCGCTTCTAAGAGGTCCCGCCATGCGCATCGCCATCTCATGTCATCCAACCCAGGGCGGTAGCGGCGTCGTCGCCACCGAACTGGCCATGGCCCTCGGCGATCGCGATCACGACGTCCACCTGGTCAGCGACGAACGCCCCTTCCGACTTGATGACGACGCCCCCCTCGAGTTTCACCGCGTCAACGTCACCGACTATCCCCTGTTTCGCTATCCCCCCCACGATCTTTGCCTCGCCAACCAACTTGCCGATCTCGTCATCGAACGCGACATTCAGATCATCCACGCCCACTACGCCGTCCCCCACGCCGTCAGCGCCATGCTCGCCGCCGACATCGTCCAACCCCATCCTGTCAAAGTCGTCACCACCGTGCACGGCACCGACATCACCCTCGTTGGCAGCCACCACGATTTCTACCGCGTCTGCCGGCACGCCATGTCGCGCTGCGACGGCCTCACCGCCGTCTCGCAATGGCTTTGCGATCGCACCCAGGAGGAATTCGATTTACCCGTCGCGCCCCACGTCATCCCCAACTTCGTCGACTGCGATCGATTCACCGCTGACAATCACGACATCGATGAGAACACCGACGAACTCATCCTCCTCCACGCCAGCAACTTCCGCCCCGTTAAGCGCGTCTGCGATGTCGTCCGCGTGTTCGCTGCCGTCCAGCACCACACCCCCGCCCGATTGATGATGGTCGGCGACGGCCCCGAACGTGGCCTCGCCGGTGAGCTCGCCGCCGAACTCGGCATCGCCGATCGCGTCGACTTCGTCGGCCCCCAATTCGACATGGGCGACGTCTACCGCAACGCCCACATCTTCCTCCTGCTCAGCGATTACGAATCGTTCGGCCTTTCCGCTCTCGAAGCCCTCGCCTGCGGCACCCCCGTCGTCGCTTCACGTTCCGGCGGGCTCATCGAAGTCGTCGAGGACCACGTCACCGGCCGCCTCTGCCCCGTCGGTCAGATCCAACAGATCGCCGACGCCGTTCTTGGCATCTGGGCCGACCGCGCTGCGTGGCGGCAGATGTCCGACACCGCCCCCAAGGCCGCCCGACGCGTCTACTGCAAGGACAAGATCGTCCCGCAATACGAAAAGTTCTACGAAGGAATCCTGCACGCCGCTCAAGTCTGATCGATCATGTGCACCAGAATGTCTTTCACCCGCCCCGGCTCCGCCCCCGTCGCGCACCCGATGATCACCACCCGATCGCCCGACTCCGCCAACCCGCGCTCCTTCAACATCGCGTCCAACTGCACCTGGAAATCCGCATAGGTCGTCGGTGGATCAAACGGCAGCGCCTTCACCCCGTAACACAAACTCAATCGCCGCCGCGTCTGGCCGTGAATCGACATCGCCATGATCGGCACGTCAAAACGGATCTTGCTGAAAACCCGCGCGATCTCTCCCCGCTGCGTGCCCAGCACGATCAATCGAATATCCAGGTCCACCACCAGCTCCCGCACCGCCCGCGCCATGGCCGCGTAGTGAGCCATCGACGGAATGTCCGGCACCACCCCCGTCGTTCCCCCCGGTTGATCCACCAGATGGCTCTCCACCGTCGACGCGATGTGCGCCATCGTGTTAACCGTCAACACCGGATTCCGACCCACCGCCGTCTCGCCGCTCAGCATCATCGCATCCGCCCGATCCAGTATCGCGTTCGCCACGTCGCTGACTTCCGCCCGCGTCGGCGTCGCCTGTTCAATCATCGACTGAAGCATCTGCGTCGCCACGATCGCCGGCTTCGCCGCGATCCGACAACGCCGAATCAAATCCTTCTGAATCAGCGGCACCCGCGCCAGATCCATCTCCACCCCCAGATCACCCCGCGCGATCATCAGCCCATCCGCCTCGGCGATGATCTCATCGATGTGTTCCACCGCTTCGGGCTTTTCGATCTTGGCGATCAGGTCCGGCACGCCCCGCCCGCCGTCGACAAGGTGCCGGCGCAGCCGCCGGATATCCTCCGCCGACCGCACGAACGACAGCGCCAGAAAATCGAACTCATGCCCCGCCGCCCAATCCGCGCACGCCATGTCCTTCTCAGTCAGCGTCGCTGCCCGAATCTGCGATTCCGGCAGATTGATCCCCTTGCGGCTCTGCAACAGCCCACCCGTCGTGCAGTTGCAGATCACCTCGTCCTCCGTCTTGTCCGTCACCACAAACCTAAGCATCCCGTCCTCGATCAGCACCCTATGCCCGATTTCAACGTCATCCACAAAATACTCGTAGTTCGCGCTCACTCGCCCCGCGCGCCCCTCGACCTCCTCCCGCCCAATCACCAGCGTGTCGCCCGGCTCGATCGACATCCCCCCCGTTCCCTCATGATCCGCCACCACCCCAAGCCGAATCTTCGGCCCACACAAATCACCCAGCACCGCCACCGGGTGCTCGACGTCCGCCGCCGCCTCCCGCAGCATCGTCAGTGTCTGCTCATGCAGATCCAGCGACCCATGCGAGAAATTCAGCCGCACCACGTTCACGCCCACCCCCAGCAATCGGCGCATCGTCTCCAGATCCGACGTAGCCGGCCCAAGCGTCGCCACGAGCTTTGTGTAAATCATGTCCACCGTCTTATAACCGAATCGCCGACCGCCGATGCAACCCACGCCCGCGCCTCCGGGCGCCGTGCCGCCTTGTGACGCCCTCGCCCCACCGGTAGGGTAATCACCATGGCTGCACCCACTTCATCATCGGACCAAAACTCAAATGACTCCCGCCCCGGCTTCCCCAAGCTCCTCACCTGGCTGATTCTTTTCGGCCTCGTCGCCGGCGCCCTGCTTGGTCACTTCCTCAACGGCTACCAACGCGATGAATCTCGCGCCCAGGAACTCCGACTCCTCATTGACCAGGCCGACACAGACGACGCCACCCTCGAGGACAGCCAGGCCCAACTCCAGACCCTCGATGACCGACACGCCGTCTATGAAGGCTGGCGCAAAGGCCTCTGGTTCATCGGCAACGATATCTTCATCCGTCTGCTCAAGATGCTTATCGTCCCCCTGATCGTCTCGTCCATCATCGTCGGTGTCACCACCGTCGGCGATTTCCGCGGCCTCGGCCGCATCGGCATCAAAACCCTCGTCTACTACTTTGCCACCATGCTCATCGCCGTCACCATCGGCCTCACCCTCGTCAGCACCATCAATCCCGGCGACCGAATGTCCGATGCCGACAGAGCCGCTGGCGTGCGGGACTACAAGGCCGACACCGTTCAGGCCAAGATCGAAAGCGCCCCCGGTGGATTCGGCGACGCCGTCCTTCAGATCCTCCGCTCCATCATCCCCTCCAATCCCATCGCCGCCGCCGCCGAAGGTCAGATCCTGCCCCTCATCTTCTTCAGCCTCTTCTTCGGCATCATCCTCACCACCATCGGCGAACGCGGGAACATCGTCTGCCAGTTCTTTGAGGCCGTCTTCCACGTCATGATGCGCATGGTCCACGTCGTGATCTGGGTTGCCCCCCTCGGCGTCCTCTGCCTCCTGGCATGGACCATCGCCGCCAAGGGCCTCGGCGTCTTCGCCAGCGCCATCTCCGTCTACATGATCACCGTCATCGCCGGACTCTCCATCCACGGCCTCATCGTCCTGCCCCTCATCCTGTTCATCTTCGCGCGCACCAATCCCTTCCGCTTCATGAATCAAATGCGATCCGCCCTCATGACGGCGTTCGGCACCGACTCATCCTCCGCCACCCTCCCGGTCACCATGGATGCCGCCGTGGAGGAGGGCGGCTGCTCACGCAAATCCGCCGGCTTCGTCCTCCCCCTCGGCGCCACCATCAACATGGACGGCACCGCACTCTTCGAATCCGTCGCCGTCGTGTTCATCGCCCAGGCGTACGGCGTCGACCTCGGCCTCCCCGCGCTCATCATCATCGCCCTCACCGCCACCCTCACCGCGATCGGCGCCGCCGGCATCCCCTCCGCCTCACTTGTCCTCATGCCCACCGTCATCCTCGCCGTCAATCAGAGCCTCGGCCGGGACGAAACCACCGGCATCCTCGTCGCCGGCATCGGCATGATCATCGGCGTCGATCGCATCCTCGATATGTGTCGCACCACCGTGAACGTCTGGGGCGACGCCGTCGGCGCCAAGATCATCAGCCGCACCGAGCCCGACACCCCCGCTCCCGCCTGATCCATCCGTAGGAGTTAATGCGTGGCCGACTCATCGAGATCCCCCGCCGAACAGCCCGATGTCCAGGAGCACGGCTCCCGCGGCGCGACCTTCGACCGCCGTCTGTTCATGCAACTGCAAGTGTTCTCTCAGAGCCCCGCGTTCGATCCCCTCGTGGCCGCTCTGCAATCCAATCCCTTGCCCGCCGTCCTGTACGTCGATGTCCTGCACCCGCGCCGCGTCGCCCTGCTGACCTTCAATGAGTCCCCCGAATTCTTCGCCGATCAACTGCGAGCCCGACTGAACCAACCCCCCTTCGCCGCCCTTCGCATCGTCGACGCTCTCACCATGTTCGGCCGCACATACACCCTCGGCTACGAACCCGACCTCTCGGAAGCCCTCCTCGATCGACCCCGCCGTACCGTCCTCAATCCCGATTGGCCCTGGGCGATCTGGTATCCCCTCCGTCGCTCAGGCGAATTCGCACAGCTCCAACCCGATCAACAGCGCGACATCCTCATGGAGCACGGCACCATCGGCCGCGCCTTCGGCGAAGCCGACCTCGGCCGCGACGTCCGACTCGCCTGCCACGGCCTGGACCGAAACGACAACGACTTCGTCATCGGCCTCACCGGCCGTGCCCTCACGCCGCTATCCAAACTCATCGAACGCATGCGCCGGACCCAGCAGACATCACGCTACATCCAGTCCCTCGGCCCCTTCTTCGTCGGCCGCGCCGTCTGGCAAAGTGATCTGCCCCCACAATAGCGATCCGCTCAACGCATCGTCTCCGCATCAACCCCGTTCGCCGCGCACCACTCCCGATAGACAATCGGTGAAATCTCCGAGGGCTTGATTTCGCTCCGCCCACCCCAAAAGACATTGGTATAGCTCACCGCAATCCCCGCCTCTGTGAGATGCGCGTCGATCGCCGCCTTGTGCTCTAGCACCAGGTCCTGTTCCATCCCGTGCGCCACGCCCATCACGTTCACGTGATTGAACTCCGCCCCGCCCTCGCGCCAATACGCATGCGTCATCACGTGGTGTCGCCCGACCTCGCGCCCCGCATCCACCTCGCGCCCCGCCGGCACCGCCCAATGAAACAGCGCGTTGTATCGAGTCACGCTCTTGCCGTCCGCGTGTTTCTTCACGTGCTCCAGGAACGTCGAGAACCGACCGATCACCCCACGATCGTCCAGCGATCGCGCCACGCGCGCGAACACATCCAATTCCATACCCAACGCCGCCGCCCGCGCCGCCCAGATGTTCGCCCCGATCTCACGCGGCTCGAACTCCCGCTTCAGTGCCGTCAATACCCGCCACTCCTCCTCCGTGATCGACACCACCGTCTGTGTGTCGATCACCTGCCCCGGTTCATCCGAGCGCGCGCCCGGCTCCAGCCCCCGCCGTCGAACGTGCCCCACCCCCAGACTGAACACCTTCTTGGCCGGCATCGCGCGGTAACCCATCGCCCCGGTCCGCTTCACCAGATAATCACAATGCTTCTTGAGCGAATAGCCCTGCGGCACCTTCACTGTCGTCCACAGCCGATACGTCGCGCCATCCGCGCCCGGATCCGTCGTGCGGATCACCACGTGCCCCGTGAACGGATCGTTCGCGAACATGTCATCGAAAATCGTGTTCAGTTGCTCGACCGGCCCCCGCCACGCCACCAGCGCCCCGTGTGCCAGATTCGTCGCCAGCAGTGTCTGACGCACCCGCCGAATCGTCCCCGCCCCCATCATCGCCGAGATCCGCTCGATCACCGTCGGCAAGTCCAGCGACGCCCGCGCGGCAATCTGCTCGATCGGATCCAACATGAACCCGCTGATCTGATCCTCCGACACCGCGAGGATGCGCGCGTTGATCGGATCGTCGATGCTGACCGGAATCGTCGACGTGGACAAAGCTCACTCCGTTTCAAAAAAAACCTACGCCGCCGTCTGCGGCACCCCGAAATTCACCGCGTACAGCTCCGCCACCTGCGTCAGTTCCGCTTCACTCAGTCGCGGCGTGTCCGGCGCCCCCGCCAACTCCGCCAGTTGCGCCTCGTTGTAGATGTTCGGCAGCGTCGACATCACCGTCGGCTCGTTCAAAATGAACTGTAGCGCCGCCTGCGCGATCGTCCGTTGCCCGTCCGCCGTCAGGAACCCCAAATGATCCACCTTCGCCAGCCCCTCAACCAGCCACTCCCGCTTGCGGTGCGAGCGGTGATCGCTCTCGTCAAACTCCGTGTCCAGCGTCAGATTCCCTTCCAGCAACCCCGAAGAGTGGGGTACCCGCACCAGCACCCCCGCGCCGTGCTCCGCCGCCGCCTCGAACGACGCATCCCCCAGCATCTGTTCCAACAGGTTGTAGATAATCTGCACGCTCTCGAACCCACACGACGCCGACGATCGCGCCTCCTCAGACTGCCGCTCGTTAATCGCCGGCCCCAGTGCTGTGCCGAAATAACGCACCTTCCCCGCCTCGCGCAGCTTCTCCAGCGCCGTCATCACCTCATCGCTGCGGATCGCGTCGATCCGACAGTTGTGCATCTGATACAGATCGATTCGGTCCGTCCCCAGCCGTTCCAGACTCGCCTCGCACGCGCTCTGGATCCCCGCCGCCGACCAGTCGTGAGGCCGCTCCCCGTGCCCCGGCCGATCCTGATTCACCGAAATGTCATACCCAAACTTCGTGCCGATCGTGATCTGATCCCGCACGTCGCCCAGCACCTCGCGCAGGATCGTCTCGCCGTATCCGTCTCCATACGTGTTTGCCGTATCGAAGAACGTGATGCCGTGCTCCTCCACCGCCGACCGCAGCAGCCGACGCCGCAGGTCCGCGTCTGTCACCCCCCACCAAGTCGTGCTCACCGTCCACACTCCAAAGCCGACCTCGCTGACCTTCAGATCCGTGTTGGGAAAAGTTCTGTATTTCATACTCATATGGTATCCGTCCCAGGCCTCACGCGACGTCCAACTCGGTGCCCGCCGCCGCAACCGGCGTCTGCGTCAAGGCTTCCGGCCGCAGCAGTCGATACACCAGCACCATCGCCAGCACCGCGATCGCCAGCAGCAACGCCCCCACGCTCTGATGCAATGTCGTCCAAACCGCATCGCTCGCCGATCCCACTTTCGAACTGCCCACCACCACCGTCTTCGTCCCCTCGGTCTCCCGAAACGCCAGCGACACCACTCCCAGAATCACCTGCACCACCGTCACGCCCAGGATCATCATTCCTGTCCGTTTCAACGCTGCATGCGCCGCTCCCGGCCCCGCCACACAACGCATCCCCACAGCCACCGCCGCCATCACCACCAGCGACGCGTTGGCGATGTGAAGAATCACCAGTTGACCCGTCCGACGCACCACCACCCCCAGAATCAATTGAACGATCAACGCCGCCACCAATCCCACCGCCAGGCGGCGATCCGCCGCCGCCGTCGGTGTCGCCGCCGAGAGATCCGCCTCACGCCACGTGCGCATTTCACCCGCCGTGATCGCCACAAAGCAGCCCAGCAGCAGCTGCGCCAGCGTCCCGTGAACCAGGTAATACACCAGCGTCTTGTCGATCACCCACAGCGCCCCCAGCAATCCCTGCAAACACACGAGAATCACCGCCGCCACCACCGCCCAACGCATCAGCCGCCGCCGATCCAGCCACAGCATGTGCGCCGCCAACGCCACCGCGGTCACCCCGGTCGTCGCCCCCAGCAGTCGGTGTGCATGCTCGTAATAGATGCCCCCCGTCATCTTGGAATACGGGTAGAAGAACATGTTCGCCCCGAACGTGTCCGGCCAACCCGTCACCGCGAATCCCGCGTCAAACCCCGTCACCAACCCGCCCGCGAAAATCGTCAGCGCCGTTGACGCCACCGCCGCGATTGCCAACAACAGCCCCGGCC
>NYZD01000029.1 GCA_002685935.1 Planctomycetaceae bacterium
GAACTGATCCCCGACGTGATCGCCGGCGTGAGATTTACCGACGGCGAAAAACAGAAAGCCGCCTGATCATCACTCATCCACAGGATTTGACCATATCTCAGCTAACATGCCAATGCTCGTGACGCGCGAAAAGAAACGCGAAGCACAGACCCGTTCCAGCAGGTGATCCTACGACCGCTATGCGGCAACGCTCAACCGCTGCTAAAACGTGATCCGCATGATGTGACAGGGCAAGCAGCGCGCCGCGGGCGTTTTCGATACTACATCTCGCCGGTTCAACCTGTCACTCTCCGGGGTGCTTCGCGTGGAATCACACTGGTGATCTTCGCTGTATCGAATCCATCAAATCACCTGGACTACTACGGCCGCCACAGTGTGACGGAACGCGACTCATTCGTTGCGGAGCGCGCAGACCAGCGGCCCGGCCAGGGCTGAACATGTCGCGATCCACGTCCACAGCAGACCGTTGGCGGCCATGAGGAGAAACGTCACGGCGAGAGATCCGTAAGGAGGGCCGGAGCCGACCGATGCGAGCGCCGGGGCCGCGGCGACGATCGCCGGCGCGATTCCCACGAGCAAGCCGAGCGCGACGAGCCACAGGTGTTCGCTGACGATCAGGCACACGACGGCGCGTCGCGAGAAGCCCACGGCGCCGAATACGGCCAGTTCCCCGCGCCGTTCGGTCACGTTGCGTGCGACGACGACGCCAAGCCCGGCGGTGCCCAGCATGATGCCCAAGCCGCCGAGCAACTGAAACACGGCGACGTAGGTGTTGGCGACGGTTTGAAAGGTTGCGAGACGCTGGGCGGCGGGCACGACCGACAGGCCTTCATCGGCCAGCGCGTAGGTCAGGCCGGCCACGACGTCATCAGCGCGATCCGCGGGTGCATCGATCAACAACACATGGAATCCAGCGACGGCGGGGAACCGTTGTTCGAAGCGGGCCTGGCTGATGATCAGACTGCCTTGCAGGATCGAGTCAGCGACAATGCCGACGATCCGCACGCGGAATGGGCGGCCGCGCTCGTCGACATAGTCGAGCGTGTCGCCCAGCTTCATGCCAAGGCCCCAGCGGACGGTCGACTCATCGCCGATCGCGGGAATGACGTCGTCGTCAGACGGCTCGTCGAGCATGAGCCAAGGGTGTTGGGCGTGCGCGACGTGGTTCGTTTGTGTGAACGTGAATGCCTGTCGAGCATCGAGTGAGCGCGGGTTTACGCCGAGCAGACGCGGCACTTGAGCGCGGTTCAGATTGAGGCAACTGGCATCGTCGCCGGGCCGCATGCGCAGGTTGACAACCACGTCGCGGCCGAGCAAGTCGTCGGTCAGGCCGTAGGCGTCGCGCCCGTGTGGTGTGTTCAGGTCGTAGAGCACGGGCATGGTTGATTCGGCGAAGAGGGCGAATCCGCCGGTGCCGGCGTGGCGTTGATCGGCGTGCGGTGTGGCGTCTTGGCGAAAGGCGCCGACCGCGACGACGACGAATGTGCCCCCGGCGAGCAGGGCAATGGTGGCCAGGCTGCGGCCGCGCCGTCGCGCCAGGCCGCGCCAGGCGAGTTGGCGCGCGGTCAATGCAAGGCCGGACGCGGCGCCGGCCATCTTGCCGAGCATGAAGCGGCACGCCAAAAGGGCGGCGGCCAACAGCAGCGCGCCGGCAACGAAGAACAATGGCGCCTGGGCCTCGGCGCGATTGACAGCCAGGATGATCGTCACCAGCGCGCCTGATGCAGCGAGGAGGGCGATGATCAAACTGATCGCGCGATGTGCGGCGCGCGGGCCGATCGACGTGACGCCGCGTGATTGGAGCCATTGCCGTGCGCTCTTGCGGGACTGGCACCGCAGTGCGAGGAACATCGTGGCGACGGCGGCGATCGCGGTGGCGACCGTCGCGACCACGACGGTCATCGGTTCGGCGTGGAACCATAATGACGTGACGGCGGAGGCGGAGCGCCAGATGGTGGTCAACGCGAGCAGGACGAGCCTGGCGTAGGCGAGCCCACCGACCGCGCCGATCATGCTGCCGATCAAGGCGAGCAGCGCGCCTTCGGAGAGGATCATCCGGCGCACGGTGCCGGGCGGCAGGCCGACGGCGGTGAGGATTCCGATCTGTTCGCTGCGCTGCTCAACGCTGAGGATGAACAGGAGTCCGGTCAACAGGAACGCGGCGACAATGAGGAACACACTGAAGGCGATGAACAGCTCACTGAAGCTCATGGCCTCGGTGACGGCGGCGCTCGCGGCGGTGCGGACATCGCGGAACGACAGGCCGAGTGACGCCGGAGTGAGTCGGGCGCGCAGGCCGTGACGGATTGTGGCTGCCTGATCTTCCGTCGCGCGCACGCGGACGGCGGTGAGCGTGCCAAACCGATTGGCCCACATCTGCTGTCCGGCGGCCAGAGAGATGAACGCCTTGGGCGTGCCGCGGTGATTGTCCCAGTAGTCTTCATCCCCAGAGCGAATGCGGTCAAGGGCGATCGGGACGCCGGGGTCCCAGCCTCGGCAGTTGTCTGATTCCGCCAGACCGGGGAACGACGGCATGAGGGTCGGGTCGGCGGCGGGACCGGTCAGGGGTACGA
Organism: Planctomycetaceae bacterium; assembly: GCA_002685935.1. Classification (GTDB taxonomy): domain Bacteria; phylum Planctomycetota; class Phycisphaerae; order Phycisphaerales; family Zrk34. The sequence continues at coordinate 2,574 of NYZD01000029.1, forward strand.
CGGATCGGATGCGAAATTCTGCGCTCTGTTCGCGGATGGTGCGACCGGGGCCCAGCACGTAGTAGCTGAGCGATAGCGTGTTGCCCGCGCCGGCGTCAAGGTTGTCTACATCGGCGAGCCAATCGTTGATGACGATCTGATGATCCTTGAGATCTGCCGGTAGATACGGGAACAAGGCCGCCGTCGTCGGCGACACGGCGCACACCAGCGAATAGGGCACGGCACGATCGCCGCAGCGCAGCGTGTTGACGAAATAGGTGAGGATCATCGAGGCCTCGGGCAGCTCAGATGTGGCAGCTTCGACAACCGGATCGCTCAGAAAGATGCGGTCGCTGCGCAGTTCATGTGTATTGGCATCGTCCAGCGGCGCGAACTGGAGACCGGCGTCGGGCAGTTGCCAATGCGTGGCCAGCGCCGACTGAGCGTCGTCGGCGGTCACGCGTTGCCCAGCGGGGCGACCCAGCAGAAGCGCATTCGCCCGATCGGGCTTGCCGAGTTGTTGCTGCATCCATTCGATGGGGAGGTAGACGTTCCGCGCCGGTAGGTGCTGGGCGCGCAGGCTGAATCGCCCGAACTGATCGTCTTCGACGATGGCGGCGACGGTCCGCCGGAATGTGAGAGTGGCGTCGGTTGTTCCGACGAGCGGGGCGTCGCGCGACAGGGGGCTGGGGGTTTCGATAGTGAGGACGATCTCGTCGCCAACCGTCACGCCCAGCTCGTCGGCCAATTGATGGTTGAGTGCGGCACCGTCTTGGATCAGGTCCGTGAAGTCGGGAGCGCGCCCGAGCGCCCAAAACGACGGTCCCACGCCAAGCACCTGCACGTCATTGCGGCGTTCGGCGCCATCGGCGTGGGCGCACAGGCCGCGGGCACGGATCAGCGCGGCCGAGGCGCAGTTCAGTTCTTCGGCCAGTGCGTGGGCGAGTGTGGTGCGGAAGAAGCGATCGGGGTCGGCCATCGCGACATCCGCGTCACCGATGCGCAGCAGGGCCGTCTTGCGGAGCGAGAACCGGACCGAATCGCCGACGATTAGGGAGCCCACGATCACGGCGGCGGCGACGGCCACGCCCGCGACGACGAGCGCGTGGTGCCGCCGGTAGTGGCGGAGGCCGGCGAGGACAAAACGCCCGCGGTTCATTGGCTGGGTCCAAGTGCGAGTAACTTGCCGTCACGCAGCTCGTATCGGCGCTGCATCTGATCGGCGAGCTTGGGGGCGTGTGTCACGACCAACATCGCTACGCCTGAGTCGCGATTCAGATCGGCCAACAGATCGGCGAGCATGTCGGACGACGCGGCGTCGAGTGCGCCGGTGGGTTCGTCGGCGAGCAGGAGTGCCGGGTCGTTGATCAAAGCTCGCGCGACGGCGACGCGCTGGCACTGGCCTGCGGACAACTCACCGGGGCGATGCGATGCCCGATCGACCAGGCCGACTTGTTCGAGCAGTCGGCCGGCCCGTGCTTCGGCGGCGCGTCGGCCGGAAGCATCGCGGGCCGCGAGGGTCGGCACAAGGATGTTCTCCCGTGCGGTACATTGCGGCAGAAGGTGATGCAACTGGAAGATGAAGCCGATGCATTGGTTGCGGATCGCGGCTGATTCCTGGTCGGAACATTCCGCCAGATCCTGCCCATCGAGGCACACGCGGCCGGCAGTGGGGCGGTCGAGCGTGCCGATGATGTTCAGCAGTGTGCTCTTGCCTGAACCCGAGGGACCGACGATTGAAACGGACTGGCCATGGTTGATGGTGAGGTCCACATCATGCAGCACCTGCACGGGTCCGGACGTGATGGTCGCGTCGTACTGTTTGGCGACGTGCTGAAGTTGAAGCAGCGGCGGCGTGACGGTCACGAGTTGGCTCCGGCATCGGAGGAAGCGGCGATGGTGGTCCCGTAGATGCTCATCATAGTCTCGACGGTTCGGCTCGCGCCGTATTGGTCTGTCACGGCGGCGCGTCCCTGAGCGGCGAGGGCGCGCGCGGCGGGCGAATCCATCAGAAGGTTGGTGATCGTGTCGGCCATGTCTCGCGGGTCATCCGGGCGGCACAAACGCCCGCCGCCGGTGGCTTGAATCAGTTCCGGATACGCCCCGTGATCGGGCGCCACCACGGGCACGCCCGCCGCCATCGCCTCGATCATCTGCATGCTGAACGCCTCGGGTCGACGCGCCGGCACGACGAGCAGTGACAGCGACTTCAGGAACGCCAGACGCCGCGGCCGATCGAGGTTGCCGTCGAAGGTCACCGATTCGGTCAGGCCGAGTTCGCGCACGCGCGCGTCGAGTTGCCGCACGTAGGCCTGATCTCCGACGGTCCGGCCGCCGGCGATGCGGAGCGTGAGGTCGGCGAAGTGCGGGTCGGCCTTCATGGCGGCGAAGCTCTCGATGAGGATGTCGACGCCCTTGTCGGGGTGCAGGCGTGCGAGGCAACCGACAACCGGCGGGTCGGGCGGCGCCGGCGCGGGGTCGTAACCATCGAGGATCAGGCCGTTGGGGACGACGTGGATTCGCTGCGGGTCGATCCGGAACCGCGCTTGAGCCACGTCGGCGTAGTAGCGGCTGCACGTGATGAAGGCATCGATTGATTGGGCACGCTCGGCGAGCAGTGCCTCGGCCCGGCGACGGTCATCATCGGGCAACTCGTCCAGGAATTCGTCTTCGTCCTCGAGCAGGCACACCACGGGCGTCGCCAGGCGCGCCTTGATCGACTCACTGACGCCGAGCAGCAGGGCGTTGGACAACGTCACCACGTCCGGCGGGGGCCGCGTCTCGAGCCACCGCAGCAATCGATCCAGTTCCTTGACCTGTCGGCCGTGCGCGCCGCGCAGCATGGACAGCGTGGTGGCGGCGAGATCGCGTCCGTCGGTCATGCTGAACCGCCGCACGGCCCATTGCAACAGCCAATGCGAATCGAACATGCGATCGACCCAGCGCGGCGTGGTTCGAAAGAGCCGAAACCTCTGCTGGAGATAGACGTTGATGCCGCCAAAGAACAGGGGTGATGCGTCGGCAGCGTTCGTGCCCTCCAATTCCATCGGCAGATAGAGCGGCACGGCCAGGACATCGTGTCCCAGCTTACGCATCATCTGAAACATGCCGGCATCGCGCAGACAGTTCTGGCAGTAGAACGTGTTCGCGGTGCCGGGCATGAGCTGGACGATCCGCATGGCGGGGCGCGCTCCAAAGGGTTGGGCCGAGTCATCGCGGCTGGGCGAATGCGTAAACCGTGCCGTCGTCGGCGCCGACGACAATCAACCCGCGTCCGACGGCGGGCGACGCCTTGATCGGGCTGCCGATCTGGTACGACCAGCGTTCGCGCCCGTCGGCCAGCATCACAATGTAGAGCCGACCATCATCGGAGGCGAACACGACCTCGTCACCGCAGATGACAGGGGAGCTGTCCACGTTGCCGCGGGCGGGGAATGTCCACGCAGGTTCACCGCCAGCGCGGTGCACGGCGTGCAGTCGCTGGTCATGCGAGCCGATCAACACGAGTTTCTCGCCGACGGCGGGCGATGTGAAGAAAGGGAACTCGCGATCGCGGTACGTCCACTCGACGTGGGCCGAGCCGATGTTCACGCATGCCAGTTCATGACCGGTGTGTCCGACGAATGCGCGCCCGTCGGCGATGGCGGCAGAGCCGGCGATGTAGTTTCTGAGATCGCGGCTGGCAATGGATTGGCCGTTGGTCAGGTCGACGATGTGGATGAGTCCATCGCATCCACCGAACACGGCCGCGCCATTGGCGATGGCGGGCGTGCCGTTGATGTAGTTGCTGCTGGTGTAGGTCCAGAGCGGTGTGCCCGCCGCGGCATCGACACAGTGCAGCAGGTGGTCATGGCTGCCGAAGATCAGCCGCAGCTCCGCTGTGCCCGGCGAGCGGAACCAGTTGACCGCACCGACGATCTTGTCGCCGGTCTCGTACCGCCACTGCTGCTTGCCGGTCTGCGCGTCGAGGGCGTAGAGGAAGGCATCGCCGGAGCCGACATAGACGGTCTGATCGATCACGGTTGGCGGCGCTTCGATCTCGCCGCCGGTCGGATAAGACCAGAGGCGTGTGCCATCGGCGATGCGCAAGGCGTAGATGGATCTATCGTTGGAGCCGACGTAGACGAGATCACCGACGATCACGGCAGACGACATGACCGATCCGCCGGTGTTGAATCGCCAGCGCAGTGTCGGGGTTGGCGGCAGATGTCCGTCGGTGCGGGCGGTCAGTGCGCGGTCGCCACGGTACTGCGGCCAATCCGCGGTGGCTGCGTCGGCGTCAATTGCTGACCCGGCGCGAGCGTGGTCGTTTTGCCGAGTCGCGATCAGCACGGTCAGCGCGACGACACCGCACGTCACGCCGAGCAGGATGAACGGCACCGCAATGCGTCGCGACAAAGGCATGTCCTTAGCGTAGTGGCTCGGCGGCGCGGTGGCCATGTGCCGATCATGGGCATCGGGTTTATTCGGTGGGCGGCGGGTGACTTCCACAGCTTGCCGACGTGCCGCCGGCGAAGACGAGCGAACCGGTCGGGCAGGCGTCGATACACTCGGCGGCGACGCGGCCAAGGCCATCGCTGATGCTCTGGTCGTTCGGCGTGGCGATGCGGACATCGAATCCGCGGCCCACGAATGTCACGCCGAGGGGCTCGCCGGCTTGCCGCGTGATTTCGACGCAAAGCCCGCAGGCGATACACTTGCCGGGTTCGTAGATGACGTCCGACGCCCGCACGCGTCGCTCAAATCGCCGGCGTGTACCACGGAATCGGTTGCGGTCGGCCTCATACTGCGTGGCATATTGCCTGATGCGGCAGTCGCAGGCAGCGCTGCAATCACACTGCAGGCAGCGCTGGGCCTCGGTCAAGGCTTCGTCGGGGCCATAGCCGCGCTTCAGGCCTCCGGCGGGCGTAATGCGTTCGAGCTCAGGGGCGCCGAGCATGTAGTCGGCCAATTCGTCTTCACGCAATCGGCCCATGAGGGAGTTGTAAGTGTCCAGCACGACCAGTCCGGTGTTGCCGGCGAGGTGGCGATCGATCTGCACGGCTGCGTCTTTGCCATCGGCGACACTGCGCACGGCGAGTCGCGTCTGACGTACCGATCCGCCGGCCGCGAACACGCCGGGCAGGTCCGTGCGGAAGGTGGCGCGTTCGGCGGCAATGCCGTGATCGGACATGGTGACGCCGAGTGCGCCGCCCAGTTGATCATCGATGTGGCCGACGGCGAGAAGCACGGCATCGTAATCGTCGCGCAATTGCTGAAGCGTCAAATCGTGGCCGATGCGGGTGTTCATTCGGAACTCCGCGCCGAGCTGGCGGACGATATCGATCTCGCCGTCGAGCACGTCCCGCTCAGGTGCTTCCTCCGGCACTCCGTAGCGCAGCATGCCGCCGGGCTGATCTTGATCGTCGAACACGACACATTGGTGGCCGGACTGCTGCAGATAATACGCGGCGCTGAGGCCGGTCGGCCCGGCGCCGATGATGGCGACGCGCTTGCCGGAGTCGGGCTGGCGCGGCGGGACAAACGGCGAGCCGGTGGCCAGGTCTTGATCGGCCACATATCGCTTCAACATGCAGACGGACACCGGGTCGTCGGAGGCGCTGCGGCGGCAGCCGCTTTCGCACGGGGCGGGACAGATGCGCCCGAGTACGGCGGGCAGTGGGATATCGCGCTTCACGGTGATCAAGGCTTCGGCCAAATCCCCTTCGCCGATCTGGCGGAGCATCAGCGGGATATCCATGTGCGCGGGGCAGGTGTTCTGACATGGCGCGATGCAGTCGCCGGCGTGATCGGACAGCAGCAGTTCCAGCGCGGTGCGTCGCGCGGCGCGCACGGTGTCACAGTCGTTCTGAACGGTCATGCCTTCGACGACACGGGTGGAACAGGACGGCTCGAGGCGATCGCTCCCGTTGATGCTGACCACACACACCAGACAACTATTCTGCGGCGCGCAGCCGGGGTAATGGCACAGTGTCGGAATCTCGATGCCGAGCGCGCTGGCGGCATCCAGCACGGTGGAGCCGTCGGGCACGCTCACGTGGCGATTGTCAATCGTGACGTCCGGCATCGGCTAGATCACCTCAATCGCTTCATGGGGACAAACCTGTTTGCATGTGTCGCATCGCGTGCAGGTCACGTCGTCGATCGTATGTATGCGGTAGGGCACCATGGGGATCGCGTCGACAGGGCAATGCTGGGCGCAAATGGTGCAGCCGACGCAATCATCGGTGATGCGGTAATCGATCAGCACCGCGCATCGGCCGGCCGGGCAGCGGCCTTCGAGGTGGGCTTCGTATTCGTCGTGGAAGTATTGCAGCGTGGTAAGCACAGCGTTTGGCGCGGTCTGGCCCAATCCACATAGGCTCGACTGGCCGACAGAACGAGCGAGATCTTCGAGTTGGGCCAAGTCATCGGCGCGGGCGTGTCCCTGGCAGATACGATCGAGGATATCGAGCATGCGACGGGTGCCGACGCGGCAGAACGAGCACTTCCCACATGATTGATCCTGGGTGAACCGCAGGAAGTATCGCGCCAGGTCGACCATGCAGTCGTCGTGGTCGAGCACGACCAGCCCACCGGAGCCCATGATCGCGCCGACATCGTGTAGGGCCTCGTAATCGATGGGCGTGTCGGCGAGCGCGGCGGGGATACATCCGCCGGACGGTCCGCCGATCTGGACGGCCTTGAACTGCCGACCGTCGAGCGTGCCGCCGCCCATGTCCTCAACGACCTCGCGAATGGTGATGCCCATGGGCACTTCGATCAGTCCGCCGCGCTTCACCTTGCCGGCTAGGGCGAACACCTTCGTGCCTTTGCTGTGCTCGGTGCCCAACGAGGCGAAGGCTTCGGGGCCATGGCGGACGATCCACGGCAAGACGGAGAGCGTTTCGACGTTGTTGATCAGCGTGGGCTGATTCCACAGGCCGGACTCAGCGGGGTAGGGCGGTCGGCGGGACGGCGTGCCGCGGTCGCCTTCGATGGATGCGATGAGGGCGGTCTCTTCGCCGCAGACGAACGCACCGGCGCCCTCGCGGATCGAAAGTCGCAGCGGTCGGCGATGGTCGGTCTCGTCATCGCCCGTCAGGCCGCGCTGCTCGAAGATCTCGATGGCTTCGCGCACGCGCTGCACGGCCAGCGGGTATTCACGCCGGATGTAGAAGATGCCTTCGTCGGCGCCGACGGCGTACGCGGCGATCGCCATGCCCTCGATCACACGATAGGGAAACGATTCAAGCAGCATGCGATCCATGAAGGCGCCGGGGTCGCCTTCGTCGCCATTGCAGATCATATACTTCGGGTGGCCTTGCGCTGCGGCGACGGCGCGCCATTTGCGGGCCGTGTCGAACCCCGCGCCGCCGCGCCCGCGCAGACCGCTTTGTGCAATGAGGTCGATGACCTGCTCGGGGGTGTGGTTGTTGACGCAGCGGCGCCAGGCGGCGAACCCGTCGTGCTGGAGATAGGCATCCAGGTCGAGCGGGTCCATCTCGCCGAAACGCTCGGTGGCAATCTGATGCTGCGGGCCGAGGAACTCGATGATGGTTGGATCGCGCACGTCCACGGCGTGGCGTCGGGCGGGCTTTGGCTCATTGTAAAGGACGCGGTCCATCCAGTCGTTCACGGCGCGCCCGATGCGCTGGTGCAATCGTCGTGGTCGAAAATGGCGGGCGACGATCGAAGGCGCCTCGCTCGTCGTGACGCCGGAGTAAACGATGGGCTCAGCGTAGGGCAGCCTGACCTCGACCATCGGTGTGCGGTGGCACATGCCCACGCAACCGACGCGCTGCACCTTCAGCGGCGCGCCGAACGCGGCGGAGGCATCCTGAAAGGCAGCGAACACCTGGTCACTGCCCTTGGCGACGCAACAGGAATCCAGGGCGATACGGATCTCGCCAACATGGCCGTTGCCGTCGGCAGTGGCGTGACGTGGTGCGTGGCTCTCGGCGTCGGCGGCCGTCTGCTGGAATTCTCGGAACGTCTCGGCGACACGGTCGGGCGTGATGGGGCCGTAGGTCACGTCGTCAATGCGCACGACCGGAGCCAGCGTGCAACAGCCGAAGCAGGCGACCTTTTCAACCGTGAACTGTCTCGCGGCGTCGGTGTCCTGCTCGGGGCCCAGTTCCAGATGGTGTTCGATGGCCTGCTGAACGTGCGGGGCATTCCTCACGTGGCAGGCCGTGCCGTGGCAGACGCGCACGTGATGGCGGCCGGCCGGTGTGTGGCGGAATTGGGCGTAAAACGTCGAGACGCCGAGGACCGAGGCGGGCGTGATCCGCGTGAGCCGACACACATGTTCCAGCGCTTCGGGCGGCAGGAAGTGGTAGTGGTGCTGGATGTCCTGAAGAATCGGTACGACGGCGTCCGGCCCGTCGCCGTGGCGTCGGACGGCCTGCTCCACCGTGCTCAGATCGATCTGCGTCATGGTGTGTCGTGCTCGATGCAAATCATGTTCTTCTCGGTGCGGATGTAGATGCGGCCATCGACAAACGCCGGCGTGCTGTTCACCGGCTCGCCCAGGTCGCACTGGGCCAATTGTTCGAATGCCGGTCCGGCCCGGAGTATGAGGGTCACGCCTCGCTTGCTCGTGACGTAGATGCGCTCGCCGGCGATGATCGGCGATGATCGGAATCGCGCGCCCAACTTCTGACGATAGGCTGTCGACCCGTCGGTGCTGTCGAGGCAGGTCAACGTGCCGGACGTTGTCAACAGGTAGACGTAGCGTCCATCGCACGTCGGGCTGACGATGTCGGGGATGTCATCGGTCGTGGTCCATGCGATGTGGGTGTTGCTCACATCGCCGCGGCCGTCGACGCGGACGGCTTGCAGCTGACTGCCGGGGCTGACGGCGAACACCATCCCGTCACCCCACGCCACCGACGGCGCGACTTCGCCAAACACGTCGCCGCTGCGCCAAAGTTGTCGGCTGGTGCTCGGGTCGTAGGCGATCACCCACGGCTCGGCGAGCGTGATCAACTGATCATGGCCGTCGGCGGGCACGATGATGGGGCTGGTCCACGATACGTCGACGTCGCGCGGCGTCTGCCATGCCCGGCGGCCGCTGCCGCCGTCGAACGCGATCAGCGATGACATTCCTTCGTCGACATAGCCCTGATCGAATTGCACAAGCAGCAGATTGTTGTACGTGATGAGCGACGAGGCGTGTCCGTAGTGGTTGCTCGGCGCGCCCAGGGATTCGGCCCAGACCTGATTGCCATCGAAATCGAACGCGATCAGATCACCGTTGGCAAAGATGGCATAGACACGTTGGCCGTCGGTGGCCGCGGTCGGGGCGGCGAAGCCGGTGTCGGCCATGACGATGGGCGGGTCGATGTCACGGCCGACGACGTTCGGCACGGCTCGACTCCACAGAAGCGAGCCGCTGTGCGCATCGAAGCAGTACATCTCGCGCCCCGCTTTGTCAGCGCCGGTGCAGAAGATGCGATCGCCCCAGACGACCGGCGAATTGTGACCCGGCAGCGCGATCGGCGTGGACCAGCGGATGTTCGTGCGCGTCGCGCCACCCCAATCGGTTGGCAGATCGGTCGCATCGGCGACGCCCAGGCCGCCGGGACCGCGGAAGCTGGGCCAGACGGCCGTCGCGGCGACCGGTGGACGCTCGTCACGTGTCGCGATGGTCGACGGTTCTGTTGGCGCCGGCGTCTGAGAGGCCAGGACAAGATTGGGCGCATCGCGGAAGTCGATAGTGAGGAACGCTGCTGCCACGATGGTGATCACCGCCAGCGCGCCTACCGACCACGACGTGGCCCGGGGGTGTGTATTGTCGTCGTCGGTCGGCTGTCCGGCGCGGCTGGGCATCGGCGCGCGCGCTCGGCACGCCGCGGCGAGGCGTGCGGTCAGCAACATCATCGTCACGCCGCCGATCAACAGATACGCGCCGAAATCAGAAAAGGCGCGGCGGCTGAAATAAGTCGACCGCAGTTGCCGATCCGATTCCCGTATTTGCTGCTTGATCTGAGCATCAAGCGGACTGTCCCGCAGCGCCTGCTTCAAGGCCAGGTGCTCGGGCGCATCGAGGGGATTGTCCGTGCCCAGATGCCAGAACGTGATCACCATCAGGACCGCGACGACCAGACTGAACAGCCCGGCCACCACGGACGCGCTGACCGCGGCGCGATAGCCGACGGCGGTGCGCACGGGACGATCCGTCGGGGCGGGAATCACGTTGAGCGGTATGTCGTTCATGACGTTCCGGGCGCGGCGGCGGGCATCTGTCCTGCGGCGGTCAGTTCATTGAGCATCTCGACGTTGCGCGGATCGTGCGGGCAGTAGCGAAAACAGCGTGCGCACGCCACGCACCAGGCGCGGTCAATGTCGTATTCCGCCCGTCGGGTGCGACGCGCCAGTTGCAGCCACGTCATGCCGAACGCGAGTGCGACGAACGCGCCGGCGATCGGCGTGCCAATGCGGTAGCGCCAGGTGACCGTCGCGGCCCGGTCGTACGCGTCGGCGATCGGCGAGCCGGTGGCGCGAAATGCCTTGGTCTGATCGGTGAGGTCGGTGAACACGCCGGCCTGCTCGGCATGCAGGCGATCGGCTAGGCGCACGGCCACGTCCATGCGCGACATCGGCTCGACGAGCAGGTACCCGATGCCGGCGCCGAGCGCCACGATCAAGGGCAGCGCCGCCGCGGTCAGCACGAACCGACGACGATCGGCGCCGCGCTCGGCAGGCGGGATCGGTTCGACGGTCGGCACTCGAATCGCGTTGACCGGACAGGTGTCCTTACACAGGTGGCAGTTGACACACTGTTGTGGATCGATGCGGGCGTGCCAGGTTGAAGCGCGCGAGATCCACCCAAGGATCACGCCGTAGGGGCAGAAGTAGCGGCAGTAGGGGCGGACGACAATCATGCCGAGCAGGAGCATCGCCACGCCGAGCAACACCATGTTGAACCGCCCGCTGAGGCGGAAGATGGCGATGAACGGATCGTACTCGCAGATGATGAAGGCGCTGCCGGTCGCGGCGAAAAGCACGGCGGCGGCAAGGTAGATGTGGCGCAGCAAGCTGAGCGGTGTTTCCAGCCACATGGGGACGCGCACGGGCGATGTCGCCACGAGATCCTGAATGGCGCCCAGCGGGCAGACAGCGGCGCAGAATGTGCGCCCGAACAGGAACGTGAAGATGATCGGGATCAGGAAGAACGCGCCGACGATCAACGGCAGGACGTAACCGCGATCGAACAGGGCCAATGAGACGTTCTGCACCGATCCGATCGGGCACACGCAGCCCTCGCGCCAGAAGCCGAAGTAGATGATTGCGAAGATCGTGACGCCGATGACGCCGCGCCGCGATCGCCGGGCGAGGATGAGATACGACGCGACACCCAGCGCGGCGATCAGGACCGCGACGTCGAGGATCGCATACCACGACGCATCGGGCGCGGGCGTCGTGGCGGTGGGCAGCTGATGGCCCGACTCAAAATCCGGCGGGGGGAACCGCGAAGCCGCCCCCGCAATCCCCGGCAGCACGGCGAACAGCAGCACGGCGCCCGGGATGTACGACGGCCAACGTTTCACGTCTCATTGACTCGTTTCAGCTTGTAGGGCGTCTCGGCCGGGACGCGTGAGATCGCCTCGGACGGGCAGGCCATGGCGATGCTGCATTCATTGCAGTTCACGCATCGGTCGTGTCGAATTTGAAGGAACAAGGATCCGTTGCCGAATGCCGCGCACCCCGCGACGCACCGGCTGCACCCGATACACTTCTTGTCGTCAATGGTGTATTGGTAATATGGATCCTCAATGAACGAGCGCTGCAGCGCGCCGGTCGGGCAGAGCTGATTCTCGGCGCCGGTGTTCAGTTCGTTGGGTCGTGGCTCGAAATAGCCAGTGCACAGGTCGCAATACCCGCACATCGCAAACGCGTGCACACACTTGACGGCTGACTCGGTTAGCACGCATTCGGTGGCGCATCGGTGGCACTGAATGCACTTGTCCGGATCGATCTGCCAGACGGTTTCCGTTGCCTGGCTGCGACCGGATAGCACGCCCGCCAGTGCGCCGGTGCCCAGGAGGGCCGACCCGCGGACCCAGCCGGTCAGAAAATCACGTCGCGTGCTGTGCGGGGTATCGTCGGGCATGATCAGGTGGCGTCCACGGCGTCCCGAAAGGAAAGTGCCGCCGGCAGGTTACAGGAGCGAGCGGCCGCGCATTGCCGGCAGATGCCCCGGTTCACACACGGCGCTTCGGTGGGTTTGGTCACGCGCTTGGTGACCAGCCCGGCGGTGACGACGGTGACCGCGCCGAGTGTCGCATAGCGCACGGCACTGCGGAACAGGTCGCGTCGGGAGCGCGGGCTTGGGTCGTGTTCGGTCATGACGTATTCACTGAACTGATCGAACTCATGCGATGGGCTCGAAGCGTTGCAGGATGCCGGTCGCGGGATTCAACACCAAAATGCGGCCCGCGGCATCGGCGGCGGCAATGGGGCCGACGCCCGGCGCGGCGGGTGTTACCGACAGTCCCTCGGCCACGTCCTGATCGAAATCGGCAGGCCCGGCGACGACGCCATCAAATGTGCCGTCGGCGCGATACACCTTCACCCGCATGAGTCCCTTCTCGCAAGTCACGAATCGCCCGTCGGGCAGGAACGTGAAGTGGCAGGGATTGCAGCAGCCGCAAAATCCTTCGATCGCCATCGTCGCGTGGCCCCAGGTGCGTACGAGGTCGCCGTCAAAGGTAAAGGCCTCCAGCCGATGGCGACCTGTATTGGCGACCCAGAGGTGTCCGCTGGGGCCGACCGCCACATCGAAGTAGGGGCTGGGGATTAACAGCCCGTCGATGTGGCGCTGCGGGTCTTTTTCCGCGATTCGGCCGATCAGTTCGCCGGCGACGTTGTAATGCAACACCACACGGTTGCCGCCATCGGCGATGAACACGTGATCAGCGGACACGGCCAGTGACGTGAAATACGCACGATCTCCTTGCGGCGCCCATGCGGCGCGGCGCGCGCCCTTGGCGTCGAACACCTCGACGTGATCCGTGAATCCAACGTACGCGGCGCCGCTGTCATCGAGGGCCAGACAGTGTGCGGGCGCGGACAGGTTGATGGTTGCGACGACGGCGCCGTTCTCGTCGTAGGTGATGACACGATCGGCGCTGATGATATGGAACCGCCCGTCGGCGGATGCTTGCAGGTCCACGGCGTCTTTCAGATTGCGTGCGATGGTGTCGGCTGGGCGGTATCGCATGAGCGCCGGGTCGATGTGCGCCAGTTCCGTCAGGTCGTATTCAAACGGGTTCTCGGCGTCATCAGACGTCTGCTTGCCGTCCCGCGTGATCTTGACCGCAGCCAATGCCCCCAGCCCGGCGATCGCGCCGCCGGCGGCGCCGATTCGGATGAAATTCCGCCGGCTCAAATCACGTTGTTGCTCGGAATCGGACATGGTTTCACCACCATTCGCGTGATCACGACTCAATGCCGCTGAGCGTCCTGTCGGCCTCCCGGCGCGACGGCCATCTGATCCACGATGTTGTCTATCTGGTCGGGAATATCCATGATTTAACTTCATTGTAGCGGGCGTTGACACACGGCGGCAAGCCCGCGGCACGATTCGCCGCTTCATTTATCTAACGTGAGTACCGCGACATCCAGGCAGGCCATGCGCGCGTAATCGCGCACGAACAGTCGCCCTCCGGCCAGGGCCATCGGGCCCCATGATTGCTCTCCGTGCAGGACCTTCGCGTGAGCCAGGGGCCGGTACGCTTGGCGGGACGCCTCCGCGAGGCTCAAGTTGCCGCTGTCGTCCATCGCGAAGATCACGCCGTCAGCGATGAGCAGCGGCCCGAGGCCGAAGCGATTGGCCGCTCCGCTCGTCCAGCGAATGGCTCCTGACAGTTCCAGGCAGGTCAACTGTCCGTCAGGGCGGATTCCGTAGATCAGCCCGTCGTGCAGGATTGGCGTCTGTTGCGCGGCGCCGAATACTTCCGGGTCAAGCCGGAACAGTGGCTTGGCGACGTAGCCGTCGTCGCTGGCGCGGACCTGCAACATCATGCTGCCCGCGCCGTAGCCGCCGCTCAGGAAGATGCGCCCGTCGCCGATGACCAGTGGTGACGTGATGTTGGCGATGTCGATCCGCCACGCGTCGGTCTGCCAGAGGATCGCGCCGTTCTCGGCCGACACGCCGACGACCCCCCCGTTGCCGCAATAGACATAGGTCTGCTGGCCGTCCAGTTGCATCGTCACGATCGAGGCGTGGGTCATCTTCCAACCGCGCGGGTTGGGGGTGCGCCAGATCACCTCGCCCGTGCGGCAGTCCACGGCCATCATCAACGCATCAGGCCCGCCCGGTGCGAGGATCACGCGATCCCCATCGATCAGCGGGCACTGGCCGGCATACCACGGCGGCACGGTCGCGCCGTGGTCCCGTACCAGGTCCAGGAACCATTTGCGTTCGCCGGTCGTCGCGTCGACACAGAGCACGTGACACTTCGGCCCGAGCGTGACGACAATGGCATCGGTGACAGCGGGTACGGTGCGCGACATGCCGTGGTTTCGCTTGACCTTCACACTGTAGTGGTATCGCCAGATGTCGCTTCCGTCAGCGGGAGAAATGCAGCGCAGCGCGTCGGCCTGATGCTCACGGTCGTAGTCGAGCAGGTAGATGCGGCCGTTGCGAATCACGGGGCCGGCGTATCCCTCACCCACGTCGACGGCCCACAATTGTGTCGGCTCCGACGCACTCCATTGACGCGACAGTGCTACCGATTCGTGTGAGATGCCGTCGCGATGATCGCCACGGAACCCGGACCATGACCCGGCCAAATCCGTCGGGCGGCCGGTGCCGGCAATGAATTCATGAACCCGCTCATGGTGTGCCGGGCGAAGTGGGGCGGCGCCGCCCGGCGAAGCATGCGCCTGATCGCGGCCGGGCGTGCGTGGCGTGGCCGGGGCAGCCCATGTCGTCAACAACCACAGTGACAGCGCCGCAACTGCCGCAGCCGCGATCGCCCCTGGCACGAGTTTGTCAATCGGCCAACGTTTCATGATATGAGCCGGGGTGCCTGTTCATTGTGTGATGGTACCGCAGACGTTGTGGATTTGCGTCATTGCCGCGGCCGGGAGGTGGCAATGTATTGAATAAGGAATCAGGAAACCGGTTAGAATACTCGTATGGCCGGTCAATCACGCCAACTTCGACGTCGATCACTTCCCGCGAGCGGTGCGCCGAGCATGGCGACATCGCAGTTTGTCCCACGCGACGGGTCCGCCGCAGGTTTCACGCTGATCGAGCTTCTCGTGGTCGTCGCGATCATCGCATTGTTGCTCGGAATTTTGCTGCCGGCGATGAGCAAGGCCAGGGAGGTCACCACGCTGACGGTGTGCGGATCCAACATGCGTCAGATCGGAGTGGGCATCGCGGCTTACGCCAGCGAGTTCGGCCAGATTCCCAGCGGACCGGACGTTTCGGCTCTGGCCGCCGTGCTGGAGGCCAATGACGGCACACTGGCGACGACCCAGATCTGGACCGGCCCGCAGACGCCGGCGCAGCGCACCATGGCGCTGGGCCTGCTGATCGACCACACCGACTTCCCGCCCGACAGCTTCTACTGTCCCGGCGACAACTCCAACGATCCCGTCGAAGAACTGGCACACGTGAGCGACAAGACGCTTTCCCCGGCGTTTAGTTCGTATTGGTATCGCCAGCTTGACCAGACCGATGGACGCGGGCGGTTCGGCGACCTGGGCACGAATGAACTGGGCTTTGCGGCGAAGGCAATGGCGCTGGACATGAACTCGACGATTGACGTCGTCCCTGATTACTTCCGCACGAACCATGACGCCGAGAGGATCAACGTGCTTTACAGCGACGGCAGCGTGATCGCCTTGCGCAATACGAACGATGCGTTCACGTTGCGCAACCAAGATCTGGCGACGACGCCCCAGCGGCGCGACGAGATCCTTCAGAACGCCGATCAGCCGGGCCGCTTCAGGTAGTTGATTTCAGAATTTGATCCGGCCTCACGTCCATTTACTGTCGGTCTACGGTGGGTCCGGCGACTTTGAAGCATCGCGCTCGACCGGCTATTCGGTCGCATCGTCGGCGGGGCGCGTGGTGGCCGGTTTCCATGACTTGGATCTGATGTCGAACGCCATGAGCGCGCTGCCGTGCCGAATGTAGAGCCGACCATTGGCGACGGTCGGATGGGCCCAGTTCTGGCGCTTGCCTTTGGGGACCTTGAACGAGCTGACGAGGCCGAAGTCCTTGGGTGAGGCCTTGATCAGCCCGATCTGTCCGTTCTCACCGTAACCATAGAACATGCCGTCGGCGTAGGTGATCGATCCTTTCCCGACCGCCCGCGTCTCGGCCGCGACTTCGCCGGTTTTCAGGTTCAGACAGATCCAGTCGCCGCCGCTGCTTTTATCGCTTGCCCCATAGACGTGGCCCTTGTGCAGGATCACGCCTCCGATCTGACAATCGAGTTTATCATCGTGCCATTTTGCGGTGACACTTTTGCCGTCCTTGGCCAGCTCGAGCATGTCGCCTCCGACGCCGTAGCCGCTGGTGACGTAGATCCGGCCGTTTTCGTAGACGGGGCTGACGGCCTCGATGTCGTACGAGGCCTTTCGCGGATGTCGCCACAGCAGTTCGCCATTGGCCGCATCGACGCCGACGAGTGCGGCCGCGGTGAACGTCACGATCAGTTGCCGGCCGCCGCGCTCGATGAGGATGGGCGAGCAGTAACCGGATTTATCGGTCAACTCGCGGCAGACCCACACGGTCTCGCCGGTCTTCTTGTCGAGCGCCACCATTCCGGCCTTCTTGCCGCCGGGGGTGCAGATGACTTTATCGCCGACGATCAGCAGCGACTCGACCATTCCCCAGTTGAGAACGCGCGCGCCGAACTTCTTCTGCGTGTCGACGCCCCATTGCTCGTCGCCGGTGATCGCGTCGAGACAGGCGACGCGCCCGTGGGCGCTGAGCACGTACAGCCGGCCGTCGTCGATCGTGGGTGTGGCGCGCGTCCCGTCGCGGCTGCCCGACCAGTCGGGGCCGTATGGCTTGTCCCATAGCGGATTGCCGTCGAGGTCGTAGGCGAACACATGACCGTCTTTGCCCTTGAGACCGGTGGTGTAAAGCATCTTGCCACTCACCACGACCGACCCGAAGCCGTGGCCGAGATCCTCCACGGCCCACAGCAACGTCGGTCCCTCAGCGGGCCACTGATCGAGCAATCCCTTCTCGGGAGATTTCCCATCGCGCGCCGGACCGCGGAATTGCGGCCAGTCACCGGCGAATGTCGTTGCTCCGGCCGCGATGACGAAGGTCGCTATGAGGACGGGTCGCAACAGAGGTACGTGCAATGCAGATGTTCGATGGGTCATGACTCAACTCCTATGGCCAATCTGAAGTTGGCGCCGTCTGCGCCGCCAAGCTGGGCCTGTCGCCGAGGATCCGTCCACGGTGTCCGCGTGCGGCCGATCCGCGCCCTGTTCGTCAGTCAGCTATTCGGGAATGTAACGCCGCCACCGTGCGGACGCCACTGCCTTCCCTTCGCCCGCATCCGGCACGGAGCCGGGCCCGGGCGTGCTCTGGGCGGCACGGTCGTCGCCCTGAATCTGCTATCGGGATCGGGCAATACACGGGTTGGGCTCGTGGCTCACGAGTAGTGGGTGGCGTATTTCTCCATCGCATCCATCAACGCTTTGACGTTCGGCATCGGCACACCGGGGTACAAGCCGTGGATCATCATCAGGCCGCCGCGGCGGCCGCCTAGCTTCTCGACCTCCTCGCGGATGAGTCGGTCGATCTGGTCGGGCGTGCCGTGGGGCACGATGCTCTGGCGGTCGATATCCAGATCGATACAGATGCGTCCGGCGAACTTGTCGGCGATCCAGTCGATGCCGTTGACGAGATCCTGCAGATTGATGATCTCGACGCCGCCATCGATCAGGTCATCGACGAGCGTGCGAATGTCCCCATCGGAGTGCATGTGCACGGCGCAGCCGCGGTCACGCGCGGGCTTCATCAATCGCTGATAGACCGGCTTGATGTATTTGCCGAAGCTGTCGGGCGACAGCATGGGCCCGACCTGCATGCCCAGGTCCTCGGGATAGCTCATGATGTCCGGGTCGAGCGCGAGCCATTGGCTGACGATCTGGTGGTTGAAATCTTCGACCATCGCGATGAGCCGAGGGAGGTCGGCAGCATCATCGAGCATGTCGAAGGTCAGATCCTCGTAGCCTCGAATATCCTGCAGGCGAAGGAACGTGTGCCCATGCGGGAGCGAGCCCCGCACAAGCTGGCCGCTTTGCTTCTGTTGGGCGACGGTGGTGCTAACGCTTGACCAGTCGACAGGTTGTATGCCATCGGTGTGGTTTGGGTCAGGCGGCGTGTATTGTCCCAGGGCGTTCCAGTCGGCCAGCGGGTTCTGGCGGACGACGCCGACGATCCCGTCGTCGGTCGTTTCCCACACACAACCCCATCCATCCGTGTAGGGTTGGTCGCTTTGCTGATTCGGCGCGTAACGGGGAGTGACGTTCGTTTGTCTTGTGAAATCGGGGAACAGAAACGGATGAGCTTCCATCAGATCCTGCAAGGCGTTCTGGTCATAGTGATGCCAGCACGCTGAATTGACATGGAAGTTCATCGGAATGTAGTCCGGGCATTCAAAGCGAATGGCTTTGATGACGTTTTCGCGATGGTTCACGGCAGGTATCCCGCGGGGTTGGGAGTATCAATCATTTTACAACAAGCCGGCGTGACCGTGGCGATTGTGAGAATAGCGATCGGCGCCCGCGACGGGTTCCCCGGTTCGCTACGGGAAGTGATGGTGTCGGAGCTGCGCTCGCTGTTGGAGTGGTGACGGCGTGGATCGGTCCTCAATGACGTCGAATGGGAAGCACGGTGTGAATGGATAGGCCGGTGTGCCCACTTTCTCGGTGCCGGGTGGTCCTGGGGACATGCCGGGCCGGTTCAGAGCCGTCGCAGGTTCAATGCGTCATCGCATAGACGTAGATGTTCGCGCCCATTTGCAGCGACAGTTGCTCGTCGCTGGGACCGAACCACTGAGCCCACGCGCAGTGCAGGTCGCCCGAGCCCATGACGGCAATCAGGCGATCGCGATGGTAGACGCCCCAGAGGCCGTGATCCCGTCCCTGCATATGCGGCAACCCGTTGCGCATTGGATACACGCAGCGGAAGATGTCGTGATTCTTCTTGAGTTTCACGAACCGTGCGTCGGGGAATATCTTCTCCAGATCACGCCGCATTCCGTTGAAAAACACGTCCGGCCGTGAATAGGACAGGACGCAGTCGTCGATGTAAAGGAAGCCGCCACGGCGCAGGTATTCGCGCATGTTGTCGCGCTGCTGATCGGACAGGGCGGGGGACTGCTGGGCGTGCATGAAGATGAACGGATAACGGACCATGTCGTCGAGATCGGCGACGGACGGCGTGCCCCAGTCAAACTCGAGGTTGACGTTGGTGATCTGGCGCAAGCGCTCGATCATGTTCAGATCGCCCTCGGGATGGTGGAACCAATCATTGAGACCGCGGCGCGTTACGTCGAACTGCATTCGGCCCCACCGCACGCGACTGCCGCGGTTTTCCTCGAAATCATCGGCGAAGGAGAGCGTGGGCAATGCGATGCCGGTCGCGGCCGCGATCTTCATAAACTGCCGACGAGAGACATCCAGTTGTAGTGTCATTTTGCACCTCGCGATGGTTAGATCATTCTATTCAGTCGACGGACCAAAAGCTCGACGAGAAAGAGGCCAAGCAGGATTCCGAACACCCATGACGTGTGCCACAAGGCCTTGCGTTCGGTCTGGACGACTTCGCTGGGGTAGCGGGGCAGCCAGTTGGCGTAGTCGAACCGGCCGTCGGGATCGATGAGGGTGCCGCCGCTGGCCGCGGCGATCTCGGCCAGGCCGCGCCGGTCGGCTTTGAGGGCTTTGAACTCAGGATCGACACTGGTCGCGCGACCGGTGATGTAGGCTTCGGCGACGACCGCTTCGCCTTCACGCGCGACCAGCCGCCAACTGTGCCCGGCCTGGGTCGTGACGGCGCTGCGGTACTCATCGGGCTTCTCGGTCGGCTCCATGCGCAGGACCGAAGACGCATCGTCGGACACCGCCGCGAACGTGAGATCCTCAAACGATTGCGGTGCCGTCTCGGGCAACAAGAACCGGACTTCGACGAGCTGATCGGGCGGATGGATCGTCGATTCGAGCATCCACGCCGGGCGGCGTTTGATCGCCGTGGCCAGATAGCTCACCAGGTGACGCCAGAACTGGTCGTAGGCGAAGGAGTCGGCCTCGATCTGCAATCGCCAGCGCCACAGTGAATCGGTGGTCAGCACCGCCGACCGACCCTTGCCATAGCGCTGGACGGCCAGCGCGATTGGCGGTTGACCGTCGCTCGTCGCCAGGTGTCCGACCTCAGCGCGCGCCAGGACCGTGGCGCCGGGCTTGGCTCGCAGGACAGGGGCGAGAGATGCGTAGCGGGGCAACCCGTCGGTGATCTCCTTCCCGCCGCTCACGGCAAAGCCGAAGATGGGGCTTTCGCGGCCGTCGCGCGTCAGCGACAGCGTGTGCAGGGCATCGCGTCCGGTTCGGACTGGATCACGCGCGAAACTGCTGTGCAGTCGGATGCTCTGCACTCTTTTCTGAACGGTGATGTCGTGGTACCGATCCATGTGGCTGGGAACTCGCCGATTGGTGCTTGTCGCGTCGGCGAAGATCACAGGCAGGAATTGCTCGATGCGCGATTCGGCGAGCGCGGCCGCTGACGCCGGATTCGCGTTGATGACCAGCAAGCCACCGCCTTCGGACACGTAGTCCCTCAGCGTTGATTCCATCTTCGCCGTCATCTGCTGACGCGACAGGTTCATGAGCATCACGACGTGGAAGCGCCTAATCTCAGTGGGACCGGGGAACGGGTCTTCGACATAGGCGCTCCCGCTGGGTGACGGCATCGCGCCGGCGGCGAAGCGCGTTTCCATTTCCGCATTGTCGGTCCGGTCGAACACGCCGCGCAGGTGTCGCGTGCCCCAATCGAGCGCGCCCTGGTAGAGCAATACCGAGGGCTTGTCCTCGCGCACGCCCTGGACGGTCCACTTAACCGACGCGAGTGTTTCGACGGGGTTGTGGATGGCCGCCTCATAGGTCATCGTCCGATCCGATGAGATCGGCAGTTCAAACATCACCGCACGTGCCACGAGTGTCTGTCCGTGGTGCTTGATATCCTGTTCGTAGATGACGTGATCATCATCACGGACGGTGATGCTCAGTGGCTCATCGGCGGGCAATTCTGACGCCCTGATCAGCATGTTCACCGGCACTTTCGTGCCCACCAGGCCGACGGAAGCGGATTCGAGTTTGGCAATCTCAACGAAAGGCTTTGAAACCAGCTCGGTGGTCATCGGGACAAATGCGTGGCGCAAGCCGGTTTGGTGCACGGCATCGAGCGCCAGTTGTCGCGTGTCGGCCGACGTGTCGACGCCGTCGGTCAGGCAGATCACCGCGTCGTATCCCTGGCTGCTGAAGCGATGGGCCCAGTCCGCCAGATTCCGGTACAGCGCGGTGCCGCGCACCGGTGGCTCGTCGGCCTCGTCCGCGCCGTCGGTCACCGGTGGCGCGGCGTCCGCGGGTTGGTCGACGGTCCTCATCTCGTCGGCAAAAGCGAACGTGTCGAGTTCCAGGTGTTCGTCCTGATTGGCAAGCGTCTGGTTCCAATACCACAGGGCACGTTCGCGCCGGGTCGCGCCGTGAATGCCTTCGACGTCCATCGAGCCGGATTCGTCGAACACGACGGCGACCTTCGGCCGCGGGTCGGCATCGAGATGGGTTTCGGTGACGAGCGTGGGCCGGGTCAGACAAAGCAGGATCAGGATCATGGCCGCGGCGCGGCACAAGCCGAGCAGCAGGCGCGCCCATCGGCGCAGATGGACCAGCGTGAAGGCGTATGAAATCCACACGATCAGGAAACACGCGATGAGCGCCGCGATCAGGCCGGTCAGGCCGCCGGGAAAGCTCCACTGAATATCCTCAAGGGCCTCGATCCGCACGGGTCGCGATCCTCCAACGACGGTCCTGAAGTTATGGACGGTCTACGTGAGCGCCTTGTGACAACTGCTTGAAGTATTCGGCCACGTCTTCGCGGTATTCCTTGGGCACTTCGTCTTCATTGAATGAGCGCACGAACGCCGCATCTTCCAGTTGTGCCAGGACACGCCGCCCTTCAACGATCAACTCCGCCAGCTTGGGCTCCAATGAGATAACGATGCCGCGGCTGGCGTCGGAACTGGCATCGACCGCTTCGGAGATCTGCGTCGCGGTGGTCGCCATGGACTTGGCTGGACCGCCGAGTTGCTGTGTGGAACGGACCGTGTCTCGCGCCGCCTGCTGGACCTGGTTCAACATCGACTGGGTCTGCTTTGCTTCCTGCGGCTCGGACAGGTTGGTCGCGTGCTTCACCTGGCGATGCAGATCCTGCATCCGACCCAACGCGTCGGCCAGCTGCTCGGTCGGGGTCTGGGTTTCGGTCCGCGCCGCGGCAAGCAAGCCGACCGCCTCGTCAAGATGATCGAGGCCGCGCTTGTAACTGACGGGGAATTCGCTGGCGAGATCCGCGGGGATGTCATCCTCGGCCATCTGCTGGGCCAAATCGGAGAACTTCTCGGCTGATTCACGGCGCCCGGATTCGTTCTGGTATTCGGCCTGATCTGTCAGGCGCGCCATGGCCTGCTGGGTCTTCTGTGCCGCTTCATCCCCTTCGTTGCCCTCGGCCAGCTCCTTGGCCTCCATGAGCTCCAATTCCGTGACGCGCAGCGCCAGGCGCGCTTCGCGATCGGCCTGGTCCCGCATGTCCTGCAGAGCGCGCTGCATGTCGGTCATGGTCTTGTGTGCGGCAATGCACGCGGTGTCATTCGTGTTAGCGGCGAGCGCTTCCTGGGCTTGCTGACTCGACTGCCGCGCCTCGGTGATGTCTTGGTAGACGGACGGAGGCAGGGATTTGTTTTCCGCGATTTCATTCAGGGCCTCGGTGACGCGGGCCTGCTGTTGGACCAGGGGCTCGGAGTCGGCGCTCGGGCCACTGCCCGGACCGGAGTCGCCGCCGGAACCGGACCCCGACCCGCTGCCTTGGCCCTGTCCGGACCCGCTGCCTTGCCCGGGCTGGCTGCCCTGTCCGGGGCTTTCGCCCTGACCGGAACCGGGTTCCTTCCCATCACCTTGTGAATCTGACCCAGAGGCGGGATCCTGCGAATCGGGATCGCTTCCCTGGGTTTGTTGGCCTTTGTCACCGACCATCTGGGGTCCGCGGGTGCCCTGGTTTTCAGTCGGCTCGCGGCCTTCGAGTTGGTCGAGAACGGCCGCCTGATCCTTGAGCGCCTGTTCCAGGCGACTCTCGGCGCTCTCGTCCTGGTCAAGCTCAGGTTTGATGTATTGCTGATCGTCGTTGAACGGCCATTTCAGTTCTGGCTGAGATTCGCCGCTGGCGGGAGCAGCGGTTGCGGCTGCGCTCAATTCGTCGAACTGCTGCTGAAACGCCTTGACCAGATGGGCCACGGCACGCTGCTGGTGGACACCGGCTTCGGGCAATCGAGGGTCATGCTCAGCACCTTCATCATCGCCGCGCAACTCAACGACCGCATCGCGCATGGCGCTCTGTGCCTCTGTCACGGCCTCGGCCACCGGCGTCGACGGGCCCTGGTCGCCGGCGGATTCTCCCAGGAACGCCTCGGTCGCGTCGATCAGTTCGTTCTGCTCGACGACGGCGGCCGACACACGTTTTTGCGTGCCCGGCATGTCCATCGTTAGTTGATCGGCGATCATCTGGTACGTGGCGCTGGTCAGTGCGATCTGACGATGCAGTATCTCCATCAGGCTGACGGTCAGCTCAAACAGTTGTTGCCGTGGCGACTGCTCTCCTTCACCGGCGACGGCTTCGGCCCCGGCCCCCGCGCCGGACATCAGGGCCTGGAACGTTTCCTCGTCGAGCGGGCGGATCTGAATGAAGTGCATCGGACTGGCCGCGTGAGACGTCTGATCCGCGTCGATCGGCGCGTCGCCCAGGAGGCGGTACCCGACGACGTCGAACGGCTCGAGTTCCAATTCATCCAGCAACAACGCGTCCTCGAGGACCACTTCTCCGACCTGACTGAGCGGGGCGTCGGCGACGGGCCTGGTCTGTGGGTCATCCCCGTTGATGTTGAACTCGAACTCGATGGACTCGAAGCCCGCCGGAGAAACACCTGAGCCCTGCCATATCACTTCGTCCACCGCGGTGGCTTTGTACAAGGGTCTCGGTTCGACGAGCAGAAGCGTGGCGGGAGGCGGCTCGGGACCTGGTTCCAGAGGCGCCGCATCATCCGGATCGGTTTGCGAATCGGTTCCCATCTCGACGCCGGGCATCGGCGTGTGGCCGGCCGGCACGCTCTGGGCAATACTCGCGTCATGGGCGGTGACGCGATACATCCCAATCAGGTGGATGAACAGGCCGATCACGAGCATGCAGATCATCGTCACGCACGCATCGCGCACCAGCGGCCACAAGGTGCGCGGCTTGCGCACCGAGAAATAGCTGGCGGTCTCGCCCAGCTGCGCCTTGCGCAACGGGTGCTCGTGGTCGCGCAGTTCTTCGGCGGCCTCAAATCGATTGTGTGAGACCAGCGCATCGTCGAGTCGACGGGCGGTTTGATGGCGTGTGGGCCATCGAATGATCCCCCACGCGACCAACATGATCAGACACACGGCAAACGACCCGAGCACCGCGATGCACCCGGAGACAAACACATACGGCGGAGCAACAAAACGATTCATATAGAACGTGATCACGAAGGTCAGGGCGAGGATGCCGACCACACACAGCAACGGTCGCGTGAGCCGATGCCGCCGATTTTCCAGGTTGATCCAGCGGTCATGTCGTGCGTCGGGTGGTGTGGGTTGATCGTTCATGGCAATGCCTCCCGATCCAGCGTCTGTCGGCGCATGCGTCTCTAGATCGCGGTGCGATTGGATAGCAGCAACTCCATAAGGAGAAATCCCATGGCGGCGGCGAGCACGATCCACCAATAGGAACGATCCTCATCGGGGACTTCCTCGGTTTTGAGCGTCGGATCTGATTTGAACCTCTCGGTTGAGACGATCCGGTCGTAGGGATAGTCCTCCGCGAGCAGCAGCGGGTCTGATTCTTCGATGGGGACGTTCACGGAAATCGCGCGAAGTCCGTCGTCGGCGTCAATCAGATACGCGCCGGGCTGACGGGGCACGAACCTGTCGCGCTGCAGGGCAACCGTGTCACCGGTCTGCATATCCTGTACCTCATTGATGCCGGTGATCGGCAGGGGATGATCGCTGACGGTGACGTTGTCCGTGGCGACATCATGTTGCACCGCGTAGGCCAGTAGTTCGCGGAGCAAAGGCAGGAACGACGGCGCGACGGGCCAGTTGGTCGTGTCACGCGACATCTCCGTCGCCAGCAGAATCAGTCGGCCTTTGCCCACGGGGACTTCAGCCATGGCGGGATGGCCGTGGTCATAACTCAGGACGATGCGGGCATGACCGGGGACGGTCACTTCCGGCGGATCGAAAAACAGAATGCTGAAGAGGCCCGCGGTGCGCACGCCCAGGAACGGCGCCATGACCGGATGATCGAAATCAACCGCGGCGAGCCGTCGCGTGCCCGGCTGTGGGGCGGTGGCCGCGGTGATGTCATGCCGCGAAAGCCAGGCGCGCATGGCGGCGGTGTTGCGCCACATGGCGATGATCGTCGCGCCCTGACGCATCGACTCGTCCAGCGTGTCGACAACCGCTGGCGCGGTCGGCCCGTCGCGGACGATCATCACACCCGACTCGCTCAACTCATCGGCGGACACGTCGTCGGTCAACGGTTCGATGCGGGCGGCGGGTCTCTTCGGATTGGGGGCCAGCGCGATGCGTACGAAATCAGCCGTCGATCGGCGGTGCTGCGACAGATGCACGGTGGGCGGAGTCATGGGATTGGCCGTGAACCATGCTTCGTTGTCGATCGGCAGATCGTCGTCCAGTTCCAGAGACACGCGGCCGAAGTGCGGTTCGAGGCGGTCCGTCGGCA
This sequence comes from Planctomycetaceae bacterium, assembly GCA_002685935.1. GTDB lineage: Bacteria > Planctomycetota > Phycisphaerae > Phycisphaerales > Zrk34. The sequence goes on from NYZD01000029.1 coordinate 28,609, forward strand.
AAGACACGTTGAAGGTGGCCTGCGCCATGCGACCAAGCTCGACCGGCCGTCGGTTGATCTCACGGCCGGACCAATGCGTGACCAGGACGCCGGTGACGGTTCTGGTCTGGAAGTTCCGTATGTGTGCCCGCAGCCGTAATTCCTGACCGGCGGCAGTGAGAGTGCCAACGACCTTGGCCTCGGTGATCGCGACGTTCCTGAACCCCGGCCGCGTGGGCGTGAGCACCTGCAATTCCGTGCCCGGCTTGAGCAGGCGATTGATCCGGATGTCCTGCCAGGGCACGAGCTGGCGATCGGTCAGCACGACGATGCGGCGACGCTTGCCGGGCGATGCGTGCAACTTGTGGTCGGCGAGCCGCAGCGCGCGATCCAGACGGCTGGTCCCCTGGCCCGCGCCGTGTTCGTCAAGGTACCGCGCCAAGGCCGGACCATCATGGGTCAGGTCGCCGCTCCATCGGACGCCGAGCCCCACCAGCCCGACCGCGACCGGCTTTTCCCAGGACGCCGGTTGCACCATTTGTTGGGCTTGGCGCTGCATCATGTCTCGGTACGGTTCGGCGCCCATCGAAAACGAGTGATCCCACAGAACGACCGTGAGTTCGTCGGGCTGCTCGGCGAACTTTGGCAGGTACGGCCAACTGAACGCCAATGCCAACAACAGCAGGAACGCACACCTCATCAGCAGCACCAGCAGTCGCCGAATGTTGTTGAACTGCCGCTTGCGCACCATGGCCCGTTCGAGGAATCGGAAGGACGGGAACGGCTGATCCCGACGCGGACGCCGACGCAGCAAATGCAGCAGGATCGGCGCCGACACCGCCAGCGCGCCCAGAAGATAAGTTGCGCTGAGCAGTGATATCACAGCGCCTCCGATCTTCGGGCCAGATAGGCGCCCATGGCCTGGTAGGGCGGTTGATCGGTGCGAATCACTTCGTACTTGCCGTTGTAGGTCCGCGCCAGCCGAGCCAGCGCCTGGCGATGGGCCTCGAACTGCTTGAGGTAACGCGAACGCATCAGGTCGGGGGTGACCGGCAACAGATTGCGGGTTTCCAAATCAAGCAGTCGCACGGGATCGCGAAAGTCGAAGTCCAGTTCCAGCGGATCGAGCATGTGAATGAACACCGGCTCGCAGCCGCCAAAGTGCAATCGCCGTAACGGCGCGTCGTACGCCTCGGGATCCTCATAGAAGTCGGACAGAATGAACACGATCGAGCGGCGCTTCGCCACAGCGGCCAGATCTTCCAGTGTCTGGCTCAGTGATCCGCTGACGCCGTCGGCGGATCGGTCGATCGCCCCGAACATGCGACTGATCTCCGAGAGCTTCCGGCTGGGGCCGATCACATCAAATCCGCCGTCGCCGTAGACCACAAGCCCCGCCGCGTCCCGTTGCCGATTGAGCAGGAGCAGCATCGCCGCTGCGAGCGATCGCGCGTAGATCCACTTCGTGAGGCTGGCGTGCTCGGACTTGAAATCCATCGATGCGGTGGCGTCGATCACGATGTAGGCCGTAAGATTCGTGTCCTCCTCGCGCACCTTCACGTGCAGTCGATCGGTGCGGGCGAACGCTTTCCAGTCGATCGTGCGGGGCTCATCACCGGGCTCATAGTTTCGGTATTCCTTGAACTCAACATTGAAGCCGCGCAACGGACTGCGATGCAGACCGGTCATGAACCCCTCGACGAGAAACCGTGCTTGCAGTTCGAGATTGGGCAGCCTGCTGAGCAGGTCCATGTCCAGGAACTCCGTGATGGGCACGGCGGCCGGACTCATCTGACGGCTTGCACCAGTTCTTCAATGACGCTCTCGACGGTGCGGTTGTCTGCCTCGGCGTGATAGTTCAGCAGAACCCGATGACGCAGCACCGGCTCAACCGCCCGCAGCACGTCTTCGTGCGACACGTTGTAACGACCGTCGAGCGCCGCGAATGCCTTGCCCGCGAGCGCGAGGTATTGACTGGCCCGGGGACCCGCGCCCCAGCGCACATATTTCTGCGCCACGCCGACCGTGCCGTTGTCTCCCGGACGCGTGGCGGTGACGATCTTCACGATGCGCTGCGCGACTGAATCGGGCACGGATATCTGACGCACCGCCGCCTGAATCGCGATGATCTGATCGGCGGTGAGCACCTTCGACAACATTGCCTGCTCGTCGGTCGTGGTGCGCTGCAGCACGTCGACCTCCTCGCCGAATGCCGGATAGTCCACGTTCAGTGAGAACATAAATCGATCGAGTTGTGCCTCGGGCAGCGGGTACGTGCCTTCCTGCTCGATGGGATTCTGCGTCGCGAGCACGAAGAACGGCTCGGTCAACGCCCGGCGCTCGCCGGCGGCGGTGACGGCGTGTTCCTGCATCGCTTCAAGCAGCGCGGCCTGTGTTTTGGGCGGCGTGCGATTGATCTCGTCGGCGAGCAGCAGCTGTGTGAACACCGGGCCGGGCACGAACCGAAAGTTGCGTTGCCCCGTGGCGGGATCTTCTTCCACGACCTCCGTGCCGGTGATGTCGGAGGGCATCATGTCCGGGGTGAACTGCACGCGCGCAAACTGCAACTCAGCAACATCGGCGAGCGTGCGCACCAGCAGTGTCTTGGCGAGCCCCGGAACACCGATCAGCAGGGCGTGTCCGCGGCAGAACATCGCGGCGAGAAGCTGGTCGATCACTTCATCCTGGCCGACGATGCGCTTGTCCAGTTCCGCGTGAAGATCGCGCCACACGCTCGGTAGGGCTTGCAGTGATTCGACATGTTGATCGGCAGCTTGTGTCTGCATGATGGATTCCACACCTTACGTATCAAGGGTCCAGGTCAGTTTCATTTGGACGCTTCAGCGGCGGAGGAGTTCGGGGCTTCGATGGTTGCGTGGCTGTGGGATCATTCGGGTCTGATTTCCCGGATTCTTCATCTCCAATGATACCCATTGCCGAGATATCCACATCGCCAAGATAGGCCCGTTCGATCCGTTGCTTGAAGGCGCCATAGTCGAACGGCGAGCCGGGCCCGTCGACCCGGCCCATCGCGGGGTCGACGGCTTGGGCGCGTCGGTCGATCTCATGTAGAAATAAGGGGTTATAAAACTCTTCAATCAGGGCCGCACGCGGGTCGATCGGCATCGGCTCCACGAAGATCAGCGCGCCGTAGGCCTTGGCATATTCAGTGAATGGACCCCCACGAAGCGGCAGGGCGGCCCCCGGGAGACCTGAACTCCGGTGCGCGGTGCTGATCCGCAGCTCGGTCTCCTGCCCAAAGTGGCGATCCGATTGCCGGTCACCACCCGCCGTGAGAAGGCGAATCGTGGTAATCCGGTCGTCCCCGAGCGCCCCGGCGATCAGATCGGCGGCCGTGCGGATGGGCCGGCCGTCTTCACCGGCAAGTTGTTTGGGCGCGTAGCGGCGATCGGTGATGAACACCGCGGCGCGCGCATCATCGACGTGCGCTTCCAGATCAGCGAGAATCGCTTTGGCGATCAACTGATCCGGGTCGGCGGGCACATCTGCATCATCGCCGGGCCGATCATCCGCCGGGTCAACGCTCTGCCAATCCTCATCCGGGCCCACGAGGACAATTCTGATCAGAGGCGTCGCGGACCGATCAAGATTGATCTGCCAAACCGTCGTGATGAAGTCGAGAATGGACTGATCGGGCGTGCCCGACCATCGCGTTTGCCGTAGCGCCTCGATCACGGCGCCGGATCACCGTCGCCGGAGTTCAGCATCTGGTCGATCAGTGGCTGAGAGAACGTCGACAGCGGCAGGTAGATCACTCCGATCTGTCGCGCCACGTCAGGTGATTGGACCAGTGATCGCATGGTGTGCCATTGCCAGGCACGGCGCGGGTCATGCGCCAGCACCACGACGCGCCTGGGCTGCAACGCTTCGGCGACGAGGCCGATCGGCTCGCGGCCAAAGAATTGAACGAACCTGACGTCACGGTCGGCCTGATCCACGGCAGGATCGTGCCCGTCGTCTGTTTGGGCTTGCGGCGCCGGCGGCGACAGAAAGATCGATGCCAGCGGCGATGCGTCGATCGGTTCAACGGCGTCGACCGAATCGGCTGCATCATTCGGGTCCACCGGATCAAACGGGCTGACAAGTGCCGCGACGCCATCATGAGCCTGCGCCGTTTCAGCCGGCGCGAACTGACGATCACGGTAATAGGATTCCGTGCGTCGGGCGGCTTCCCGCAGGACATGCAGCAGCGACTGTGACGGATCTTCGGCGAGCACATCGACAAACCGACGCGTCAATTTCGGCCAATTGAGCTGCTTCTCGTCGTTCGTCGCGGTCACGACGACGCGACGTTCGCTGGCCAGCGGTTCCATCAACCCTGCGCTTTGGCGATGCAGCGCGAGCACGATCTGGCGGCCGGGAACGGCATCGAGCGCCGTCACCAGTTCCGGGCCGCGCATGCGCCGGCCGATCGTCAGATAGCTGATGCCCCGCGCATTGACGTTGGCGTACCCGTAAAGAAAGACCCACAACTCATCACCGTCGCGCACCTGATCCTTAAGTTGAGCGAGGTGATCGAGCACGGCCGCTCGCGCGACCGGAGCAGCGTGCAGGGCTGCCGATTGTGGTGATTCGCAGAACGTGGCCACGCGCCTGGGATCGAAACCGGCCCGCCACAGGCAGTGGAGCGTGGACCGCACGTATGTCAGGCACTCGGCCTGATGAGGATCATCACCGCCGCGCGCTGCGATCACCAGCGCCCATCGTCGCGCGGGATCCGTGGGGGTCTCCTGCCCGGCTGCGTGCGTGGCAACAGCACAGCATCCCACCACTGCAGCAAGGAAAATCGGCCTGACCATGAAAGCGCCCCGAATCGCCCTGTTCCCAAGGACTTAGCTATTTACAAGGCATTATAGTCATATTTGATCGGGGTGAACGCTGGGGCCCGCCAAAATGCAATGGTGCCTCAAATGACCGGATCGCCGCACAAACACGCGGTATTGGCGGCACAGGCAGGGACGCATCCGCAAGGCTGCACGTTCGCACCGGGTGACGACAGGCCCAAATGGCCGCCGTGGCACGCGTAGGATGATCGACAGCACGCCACACGCGGTCCGCTCTGCTCGAATCGCAGCGGCCATCGCCGTCATGCGTCCGTCCGGTCGGTAGCGACGAAACTCATCACAGTGATATTCAACCGTCCGAACATGTTGTATGCTGGCTAACGATAGAAAGGTTGGGTGACTGACATGAAGAAACTCAGTACCACGATGCGTCTGACGTTCCTGGGTGCAGCTTTGATGCTTGCTGCCCAAGTGCGCGGCGTCGAGGAACAGCCCGCCGCCGCGCCGTTCAACTACGTCCGGGCGAAGGCGTTTCATATTCCACCCGAGACGACCACTGAAGAGTCGGGCTACTTCGCGCTCTGCGAGGGGCTCAACGGCAAGATCTACGTGGGCACGGCGGCGTATGGGCGCAATGCGTATCTCGTCGAGTTCGATCCCAGGACCGAGAAGATGCGCATCGTGCTGGACGTGCACAAGGTGGCCGGCCTGCCGCTGACGCCCACGGGCTACGCGTCGCAGTCGAAGATCCACACGCGCTGCTTCGTGGGTAAGTCCGGCAAGATCTATGTCGGGACGAAGCAGGGATACGCCTCGGAGGCGGAGAAGGCGGCGAAGCGGCGCGGCGAGACGATTCCCGTCTACCGCGGCGGCTACGTGATGGTGTACGACCCCGCGACAGACACCACAGAGAACCTCGGCATGCCCATGCCACTGACCGACGAGATGATTGCCGCCGGCAAGACCGAAGGCCAGGGCGTGATCGACGTGACCGCCGACGAAGCGCGCGGCCTGATCTATATCATCACATGTGAAGAACAGCATTGGCTGCTCTACAACATGAAGACCAAAAAATACCGTGAACTGGGACCGATCCTTCGCGATCAGCCCAACACGTTGATCGATGCGCGGGGACGGGGCACCGCGATCACGGCGGACTTCAAGGTCGCGCGCTACGATCCGGCGACGGACAAGATGACCGTTGACCCGCTCATGGTCGGTAACAAGCGATTCGGCGATTACCTTGGCGGGCATCGTGTGCATCCCGACTGGCGGATCACGCCGGATGGCAAGACGGCCTATATGCAACTGCTCGACGACAAGCGGATGTTCCGCGTCGACCTGAGCGGACCCGCGGGTCAGCCGGTCGTGGCGGTGAATCTCGGTGACAGAATTCAGGGCAAGAACCCCGACTCACGGGGATCGATCTGTCTGGCCCCGGATGGCCGTGTGTATTCGGCGACGCGCGTCGATAACGAGACGGGCTTCGGCGCGGGGCTCCTGCACCATTTGGTCCGCCACGATCCGACGACCGCCGCCATGGAAGACCTGGGCGTCTTCACCGTGAAGAACCCGGGCTTCGCCGGTAGCGCGACACCGAACCACGGTTTTCACAGACTGCCCGACGGCACGATGACGCCCATGCACGCGATGTTGGCGATGATCGTGGCTCGTGACGGCACAATCTATGCGACGAATCTCTATCCGTTCACGCTGTTGAGGGTCGATCCGGATGCGTACCCGCGTTGATCTCTCGCGTGGACTTCGTGCGGCGCATGGACGGACGTGAATCGCGCGTCCATCCCAATAGCTCTGGGAGGCAATTGATGACGACTGAACCCGCATCGACGTCCGCATGTCGAGTCCGAGGTCTGTACACGTGTTGCGCACTGCTGACGGTATGGGTCGCAGCGGCGCAGGCGTACGGCGCGCAGCCGCTCGCCACAATCACCGTGACCGAGACCGTTGAGATTGAACGCGGGCGCTGGCCGATCGTCGCCCGCGTGACGCTCGAACGTGCGGCCGCGGAATCCGCGTCGCTCACTGACGCCCGTGGTGACGCCGTGGCGTTCGAGGTGCTCGACATCCATGCCCGTGAGTCGGGGGAGAAACCGCCATCAGAGGTCGATGTATGCTTCTTTGTCGAGTTGCAGCCCGGCCGGCAATACGTCTACACATTGCGGGCCGGGAATCGTGCCAGGGCGCCCGCCGTTGACGGGCCGCGCATCAAGGTGACCGGCAAGGGCTTTGGCCAGACGATCGACACGGGGCCCGCCAGATTCGATTTGGATCCGCTTTCCGGTCAGCTGTTGCGCTATGCGCTGCCGCTGACCGACGGTGATCTGCCGCCGCGCGGTTTCTATCAACGGAAGGATCGGCCCATTCATTGGAATCCGGATGTCTGGGCGCCGCCGCGGCGATGGGGGCATGTCAGCGACTGGGATGCGCGGCGGAATCGGAAGCGACCGTTGCTGACCGTATCATCCGGCACGCTGGCGTATCGTAGCGTTCGGCACGGCGTGATGCCCAATTCCAGATTCGTGGAGGCGACCGTCAGCTACACGATGTTCGCGGGCATGCCGTTCGTGCTCGAATCATCGCGTATGCATTTTACCGCAGACGCGCGCGTCAAGGCCGTCCGAAACAACCAGCTGGTTTTCAGCCGCGGCGTGCACACGCATGCCATCTGGGCCGACAAGGCAACGACGCCGGCCACCCAACCCATCTACGACAAGAAGGACCACCGCCACTTCCTCGGCGTGGTAAGGAAGCTGCCGCCGGATGTGCCCTGGCTGGGCATGTTTCACGATGATCACCGCTACGGCATCGGAATCGTGAATCTCGAGTATCACAACACCGCGCCCGACGGTTCACCGGGCCCGCGCGACGAAGACGCCCATTACTATTTCCTGGATTATGGCGAGGCAGGCGCGGGAGCGAAGATTGACATGAACTTCGCGTATTTCTGCCGGCCGGTCGTGTTTCAATACACGATTCCCGTCAGGATGCGCAAGCAACCTGTCATGGTCTCGCGCGGCACAATCTACGCCGAACGGTCCGCCATCCTCACGTTTCGGCTCGGCGACGACGAGGCGCATCAATTCGATGGTGTATTGCGCTGGACTGCATTGCTGCGCCAGCCCCCGACCGTGACGGTGGACTAGGTCTGCCGCGCGCTCGCGCGTGGGCCATCACCCCGCCCCGGCCTATGGCTGGCCGAGCGCCGCGACGATCCGGTCCCGTTGGATGCGGCCCGCCTTATCCGCCGATTCAGGATCGATGGACGGATCAACCTTCTCCAGCAGCCAATACGTGTTGGCCACCACGTCCGACGGCTCACCCGGCCAATCGTCCACCCCTAACAACATGGTGGCCTTTCGCGAGAACAACAGGACCGGGATGCGCTCCGCCCGATCCTTCGCCGCATCCGCCACGATCCTGGCAATGCAAAAACCGTCAAGAGACCAGTTGTGCTTCTGCTCATCCCATAGAGACGGCAGCTGGCTCACCGGCGAGGCACTGATCTGATCGTAGATGGCCATCAGCCTCTCGGCATCCTCATCGGACCTCACCGGCGCCGCCGGGAAGAAGATGTCCGTCACCACAGCGTCACACGGCGTGCGATGGTCCAATGCCCTGCGGCAGAAATCGAGGCTGCTGAGTGTCAATACCGCGAAGTGATCGGCGTGCTTTTCGGAAAACCACTTTCGGTTGCGATGCTCATCGTCAGCAAACCAGATGATCGGCCGTCCCTCGAGCGACCGCCTTAACGGTTGTTCCCATCGCGCCGTGTCCCAAAGGGATGAGATCTGTGTAGGCGGACAGCCCGATCGGTGCAGCGTCCCTTCGTCGTCGCCGAAATCAGCCATGCTCATCGCCGGGATTCCCTTCATCGATGATCACACCACGTACCCATCGTAATCGGCCACAACGCATATGGGTGGAGCGGCGCGTGGGCACTGTGGCATTCTATGCATCGGCGTTACATTGGTTCGTCGGGCGCCCAGTTGGCGTAGAACTCGAACTGCGGGGATTGGCCCGGCTTGTAGTCGCCGTCGCTGCCGTCGGGATTGAAACGGACGACGAACTGATACGACAGGTGCGGATCGTCGATCAGGTCGTATTCAGGCAGCTCTACGCGGGCCTGCCCGTTCGCATCGGTGCGGACGTGGATGGAAGTGCCGCCCGCGGCCATGCGATGTTCGAGGCTGTTCTTGCCGTACGAATCGTGACCGGGCTGATATCGTTCGGCGTACCAGAATTCCAGCGGCTTGTCCGCCAGCGGCTCCCCGTCGCACAGCAGCGTGATGTCGTAGGCATTGGGCCAGCGTTCGTAGCCTTCGCTGCGCACGCGATCGATGAGGAACTCCGTGTCGGCGGACTTGCGTCGCACGTGGACCCGAAACGTGTGCAGGAAAACCCGGTGCCGTTGCGTGGCGCGCTCGACGTCTTCGCCCTCGGAGTGGTGGATCGGATCATCGCCGCCGCAGTGTCCGGTGCATGCGATGCGTCCGTCATCAAGCACGGACATCGACGGCTGATAGACCTGATGCGCCTCCACCGAATCAGGCGCGGGCGTGCCGGGCAGAGGATGCCACGTGCGGCCCAGATCGTCGCTGTAGAAGTAATACCCGTCCCGCATGCACCCGACGAGCACGCCATCATCGGTGAGGCAGACGGCTTCGGGCACGACATTGCAGTCGGGTGAATCAAACGGGGCGTCGTCGAAATGGACGTTGCCCTTGGCGCATTCCATGGGGCCCGGCGTGAAGCGCTGGCCGTCGCGATAGACGATTTGCCGACCGGGGAAAGCGAAGATCGAGTTGTTGATAAACAATAGATCGCCGCATGGCAATTCAACGAAGTCCGTCTCGGAGACGGTTTGGCCGTGATAGATCTGTTGAGGTCCGTTCCATGTGCGGCCGTGGTCGAAGGACGTCCAGAACGTCATCTGCGACTCGCCGGTGGCTTCGAGATTCGTGCAATGTCGGATGGGGTGTTGCGGTGTGCCCCAGCGCGGTCGGAACGCGACACACAGGACGACGGTACCATCGTTCAGGACGCGCATCCGGTGGGCATGAGAAGCAAAATGCGAATCGTGAAACGGGCCGGTGTGGGTCCAGGTCTTCCCGTCGTCGTCCGACACGTCGAGAATCTCGTTCGGTTGGCGCGAGCCGTCGAAACAGTAGGCCGGCCAGGTGCCGCGAAGGAAACGGCCGTCACGCGTGCGGGCGCTCGCGCCGTACAGGCCGACCGTGTGTTGGAAACGGTAGGGTTGGCGGGAGATTGCGCGCCACGTCTGAAGGTTGTCGGTCGATTCAATAACAACGGCCTCGAGGAGGTACTGGGATTTGTCATAACCGCGAGGCAGCCCCATGTGGTATAGATGATCGACGGACGATGGCGGCAGGGGTGGATCGGGCCAGGAGACTTCTTCAAAAGCGACGTACCATCGCCCGTCATCACCGGGAAATAGACACGTCCAGCAGGCGTAGTGCGGCGGACGCGGCGGATCGTAGATACAGCGCGACTCAAAATCGATAGCTTCGACGGGTGGTTCGGGCGGCACGGTGAGTTCTCCTGAGCGGGCGCATCTCGGCGATCAGCGCAGGATCAGTGCGTCGGCGATCTTCAGGTTCAACGTGACGATGATGCGGCCGGTCTCCTGACGCACGCTCACCCGCCTGCCGGACGCGGATTCGACTTTGCTGATCGACCTATCGGTGTTGATCGTGACGATGAGATTCCTGACCGGTTGATCCGTCCAGTTGATCAAGGGAATGACGATACCGGATTCGGATTCCACCATGCGCGCGTCGACCAGCGAGTGGGAGCGCTCAACCGGACGCGGTGTGCCGGCCGCAACCGAGCCGATGAGCGCCGCCGCGCCGGAGTCAAAATCGGTCGGCATGAAGTGCGACATGGCGTCATCGGTGCTGCCGCGATCGACGGGTCGACGAGGAATGGCGGGGTAGAAGTACGAAAGACCCGGCGCGAACGCGACGTACGTGGCGCTGCCTTGGCCCACGGCGCGGCGGGTGACGGCGGGCGACCCGTCGGTGAATGTGCCCCGAACGTCGGCGCTCGTGGCCGTGATGCGACTGCGCACCGCGAAGATGGGCATCTCGTGCGTCTGATGGTCAGCCGTCCACGTGACGACATCAATAGGCTTCGCAAAACGAATGTCCTGTTTAATGAACTGGACGTAAGAATCTTCCGGGAGATCAAAGCTCGATTCCTCGACGCCGAGCAACGCGCGGAGGATGTTGTTGGGGCGATTGAATTGGTCGTACATGCCCGCCCCGGCCGTGGCGAAAAGTTTGCCGCCGCTGTGAACCCACTCTGCAATCTTCTGCGACGCGATGGTCGAGACGTTCTGATCGGCCAGATAGAGCACGGCATAGTCGTCCAGCGTGCCGTCGACCGCGTCGGCCTCGACGACGATGTCGGTCGCGAGCTGCTGATGCAGCATGGCGATGTAAAGCGAACGCTTCGCGGCCGCGAGAGGATTGCGGCTGTTGTCCCAGGCGTCGCCGGTCTCACTCATCCAGAAGCCGGCGTTGCCCCATCGGACCTGGCCATCCTGGATGATGTCCTCGAAGCCGCCCATTTCGTAAAAGCTCTTGAGCACCTGATGGAACATCGCCGGATCGCTGGTGTGATTCTCCGTGTTGGCGGTCTGGACGGGACGAAACTCAAAGAGATTGACGACCTTCATCCCGTGGGCCAGATCGCTGTAGAACTGGCGTCGCCACTGCGCGGGGGTGTTGCCCGGCGTGTGCGGCATGACATAAAAGTGGATCTTCTGCTGCGGGTGCGGACGAGTGCCGGCGCGGAATGTATCCAGCAGCAGCGCCGACATCTGCGGCGTGCCGACGGGCAGTTGCCATATGTAATCTTCGCTCCACGGCTGGGTCATGCCTTCTTCGCGGAACAACGTGACCCACTTGTGCACGTTGCCCACGTAGGCCGATGAATGATGCGGCGAGTAGTTGGCGCCGATGCCGGCGTTGGGCAGGTACTGGCGGATCAGATCGGTCAGGCCCTTCTGCGCGGCGATGCCGAATTCCTGACGGTAGCGGCGCGAGTAGTAGAAAACGCGCGGATTGGATTTATCGTCGGGGTTGTATTGGATGTCCGACCATTCACCGTCCCCGCCGGGGATCAGATCGGTCAGCGTGAGCCCGCGCGACTGCGCCCAGTTGCGAAAACCCTCGTGGTCATCTGCCTCGGGCGTGGGCAAGCCGATCTCGTCACCGAGGCTGACGGTATGGATCAGACCGGCGATCCCCTGCTCCGTCAGCTCCTTCAGCTTCTTCGTCGCCGCCGTCGTCTTGGCCTCGAAGGTGTAGTCATACCCGGAGTAGAGCGCATCGGTGTACCCGCGTGGCGCTTGCGGCGTGCCCGCGGCGACGGTGTGGCCACCCGACAGAATCGTCGCGAGGGCGAACAGGTCGACGAACTCTTCGACGGCCCGTGCCACCTCGGGGCTGTTCTCACGATTTGAGCCGAACGTGTAACCGTGAATGACCGTGCGTCGCGGGCGCTGGCCGTGCAGCGGCTTGCTTTTGAGATCCGCCAGCAACTTGAACAACACGTCCTGGGTCAGGCCGACGCGGCGGCTGTAGCGCGTGTCGGCGTGATAGGTCAGCTCGGGATTGGCAATATCGAATCGGAAACGATTGATCGATTCGATCTCGCCGGCGGCGTTGCGCAGTCCGATCTCCAGCGTGTAGTCAAGGTCATCACCTTCGGCAGTGGGGGCCCATTGGCCGTCGTTCAGTGAATCCAGCAGGCTGCCGACCTCCAGCCAGTCAGTCGTCTGATTGTCATCGGCGGTGAGCAGGATCGACTCGGGCCAACTGCGCAGGTGGACCCAATAGGGCGAGTGCTGCCTGCACGGCCTGAACGTCAAGGTGACCGGCGATGAGCTATGGTTCGTGAGTCTGGCATGCACGTCTCCGGCCTGGGTCAGCAGTCCGTCCAGCGGCAGGTACCTCTCATTCTCAATGCGATGCAGGACGTCGGCTTCATCCGTGGTCAGCATGACCAGGTCGATGTTGCGGTTGGCCGCGTCGCCGGACTGCCGGTCCGCGATCAGCGTGATCGTCGCGGTGCCGGGCTGCAGGTCGACATGCGCATCGTGCCCTTCCCAGACGACGTTCTCCACGGCGCCCCAGCCCCACGCGACTTCCGGCTTGATCTTCTGGCCGAACGCCCAGATCTTCGGATTGGCCCGCGCGCCGTACTTGCGATCGAGAACCGTCGCGCCATCCTGAGTGATCCGCACGGTGAATTGCGTTTCAAATCGGTAGGCGGCCTCGTAGCGGACGAGCGCGAGATACTTACCGGCGGCCGGCACGTTGACGTTGATCGTGGCGACCGTCCGATCGCACGTCGCCGGTGCGCCGAGAAAGGCCTTGCGAGACAGGAAGCAATTGGCGAACGTGGCGGCGTAATAGTTCTCTCCCCACGACTTGGCTTGCCAGCCCTTCGCGTCTTGAATGATAAACTCCTCAGCTTCGGCGATGATCGAGCCGTCGGGTTGCGCGATGACGGCCTGATCGAGCGCGCGATAGTTCTGGGCCGGGATCACCACGGCGCCGGGGGCGGGCGGTAATCTGGTCTCATCGGCCTGACAACTGATCAGCCCCGCGCATATGGATAGGACAAGGACGGACGTATAATGGATTCGCATCGGATTGTTCCACGTGTGAAAGGACCTTATTGTAACAGGCTGGTGTGAGGCCTGCTGAGGATTCTGAAGCGGTCCGCGTGAGTCTGACGCGTCAATCTATCTAAACAGGAATAACCGGTGAGCAGACTATCAGCCGCCATGATTGGCTTTGAGATCACGCCGCGGATTCATCCGGAGTACGGCGCGTGGGGCACGACGCCGTCGGTGACGACGCTCGACACGCTGTCCGGGGGCCTGCACGCACGTTGTCTGGCCCTGCAGCAGGATGATCGACGGGTGCTCTGGTATGGCTCGGATCTGGTCGGCACCGACGTCGACGGGACCGATGCCTTGCGATTGCAGGTGGCCGATGCCCTGGGCATGGACGTGAGCCAGATTATCTGGTCGACCTCCCAGACCCATTCCTCGGCGGCGATACCGGGCTCTGCGGTGTCGGGCAGCACGAACACGGACCTCGTGGCGGTTGACAACGAATTCATTGAGGCCGAACGGCAAAGGTTGTTGAAGCGATTGGTCGACGCCGGTCGCACGGCGCTGGATGAGCTGCGACCAGCCGACGTTTGGGCTGGGCGCGGGCACTGTGATTCGATCAGTTACAACAGTCGGCTGCCGATGCTCCTGGGCGGCTGCAAATTCAGCCGCGACTATGCCGAAGGGTTACAGAGCGACAAATATTTCGACCCGACGATCGGGATGGTGCGATTCAACGAGAAGTCGGGCACGACGATCGGCACGCTCTTTAATTTCTGTTGCCACCCGGCGGTCATGATTTGCGACAAATATCTCTCGTCGGATTGGGTGGGTTCAGCGCGACGACACATTGAGGCCGGGCAGGACGGTGCGCCCGCGATGTACCTGCAGGGCTTCTGCGGAGACGTGCACCCCTATTACATGTTCGGCACGCCCGAGCAGGCCACGACCCTCGGCGAACGGCTCGGCGCCGCGGCCGTGGCGGCGCTGCCGACGTTAGTCCCGGCGCGCCCCGAGCCATTTGCCTATGCGTGGGAAACGATCCAGATCGCGCGGCAGCCGATGCCCTCACGGGAGATGTGCGAGCAGGGCGTCGCCGAGGGCGAGGCGTTCATCGATGAGGTGTTGAACCGAAATCCGCGCGCCGTGTGGATCGGCGCCTACAACGCCCCCGACCCGGACCTGTTCACTCCCGAGCAGCGGGCGGCCTCGGCGCGGATGTCGGCCGACTACTTTCTCGGGCTGATGCGCATGATCGATGATGGGATCGACCCGCCGCCGACGTATTCAATGCATCTCGGTGGCGTGCGCATCGGGGACGTCGCCGCGGCGCTGTCGCCGGGCGAGAATCTAACGCTTACAGGATTCCAGGTGCGCGGCCGATCGCCCTTCGTGCACACGCTCGTCTGCGGCGACACCAACGGATTGTTCGGGTACATCGGCGCCGATGAGGAGATCCATCGCGGCGGGGCGGAGACTGATTATCACTGGCGCCCGCCGAACAAGGGACGGTTTCGTCTCCCCCCGGCAAAGGGTTCGGCGCAGCGCGTGATTGACGGACTCGATGGATTGCTGCACGACTTGCATGACGCTTGATCGGACCGCAGCGCGGCACACCCCACTCAAAACATCCGCATCTAGCTCGTGACCCATTCGGTCGCGGCGCCGGGTTTGGTCAGCAGGATATCATCAGGTTGCAGCGAGTAGCCGCGGATGTGCGCCTTGGGCGCATCATCCATGATGTAGGTGACGATGTAGATTTCGTCATCATCGAACTGCACCCAGCCCGAGTAGCCGACGTCGGATTCCGACGAGCGGTCAAAATCAATGGGGATCAGGCGCGTGTGGGCTTCATGTCGCCGACGCGCGAGGACCGATTGCACATCGGTGTAGGCCGCCATGAAATTTTGCGTCCACCAGCCAACCCAGCCGTTCCCGCCCTGCATCATGCGGTGAGTGATCAGCACGTTCCCGTCGTTCAGCATGCCCGCGACCGGTCGGTGGCAACCCATGATGGGAAACCGGAACGGGCCGTCCCACGTCTGACCGCCGTCCGTGCTGATGGATTTGTGGCAGTCGCGACCGTCGAATGAGTTCTCACGCAGGAAGCAGGCGAGCGTACCGTCGGGTAGTTCAAGCACCGTGCCTTCACTGAGCTGATTGACCGGGTCCGACCCGAACACGATGGGCCCCGTCCAGTTCTTGCCCTGGTCATCGGAGATCCAGCCTTGGACGAACCAATACGATTGGACGGTGACCGCTTCGACGGTCGACGCCGACAGGATCCATCGCCCCGCGTGCCGGCCGTGGCGCAGTTCGATCAACTGATCGGGAACGATGCCGCGAACCGGCGTGGGGTGAGGACCGTCCCACGTCTCGCCTTCGTCACTGCTGAACCACAGCCAGTTGGATTGCTCGCCGGATGCATCGCAGCCTTCGTGGGGGCCGGCGATGCGATCGCACACCGCCACGAGCCGCCCGTCACCCAGCAGGCTGACGCGCGGGCAGTTCCACCACGGCCCGACGTTGACTTCACAGTGCAGCGGCTCGGTGAGTTCACGCTTCGGCGACCACGTGCGGCCCCGGTCATCACTCGTGGTCACCATCGCGCAGGTGTAACTGCGGTCGGCGTGATGTGTGCACTGGGCGAACACGCAAACCAGACGATCCGACGGCGTCTTGGCGACGTCGGGGAATGCCTCGTAGAAGTCGTCGTCACGGCTGACAATGAATCGTTCCATGGCAGGGCCTCGCGAAATCGAAGGTCCGCGGAGTATATCGGAGAATCTATGATCGCACAGTTGCTCACGACCGGCTGCGTCCCTCCGGGCGCCGGCGCGCAACGGAATACGTTCGGCACTGAGTGATCCATCCCGATCGTGGCGTGCGGGGCACAACACAGCTTCATCCGATACCGCGGGCAATGCCGGTCCCGTCGATGCCGAGTCGTCGTTGCTTACAGCGACCGACCGATCGCGAGCGTGCGCCAATAGTCACAAAGCGTATCGACGGAGTTCACGCCGCCGCCCATGCCGCTCTTGTTGATGCCCGATGACGGCAGCCCCATGCCGCCGATGAAATGACCGTTAATATTGCTGTTGCCCGCATGCATCGATTCGGCAACGCGCCGCGCCCGGCCCAAATCCTGCGTCCAGACACTGTTCATCAGCCCGTAATCCGTCGCGTTCGCCATGTCGATCGCTTGTGATTCACTCGTGAACGGCGCGAGGTATGCCACCGGCCCGAAGATTTCTTCCCGGGCGGCCACATTGTCGAGTGTGCCCGCGAGCAGTGCCGGTTTGACGTAATGCCCGTCCCGCCCGGGGACGACCGCTTTGCCGCCCCCCAGCACGAGCTTGGCGCCCTGTTGCTGTCCCTTTTCGAGATAGCCGAGCACACGGTTCAGCTGCTTCTCACTGACCACCGGGCCCATCTGCGACGCTGGGTCAAGCTGATAGCCCGTCTCGATCTGTTTGAGCCGATCCACACACTCGCCGACCAGCTGATCGTAGATATTCTCGTGGATCAGCCAGCGGGAAGCGTTGGAACACACCTGCCCGGTGTGGAAGGTCACGGTGGTGGCCAGCTTCTC
>NYZD01000030.1 GCA_002685935.1 Planctomycetaceae bacterium
CCGCCGCGCCGCCCCCGTCCGCGTTCCCACAGGCCCCGTCGCCAACCCCGGCCGCAGGGTCTTCGTTTCCACCAACACCCACGTCATGCTCAGCGAAATCCACGAGCCTGCCAAATCCCCGTGGACCTCAATCAACACCCTGCGCAACATGGAACAAGTCCTGCACAACAAAACCCGCCCCGGCGATCTGTTCTTCTGGCTTGCGTTCAACGGCGTGAGCATCTGGTGGTATCCCGACGACGGCCCCAGCCAACTGTTCATCGACTACGACACCCCCCTGCGCGCCTCCAAACTCGACGTGATCACTTGCTTCGCCCACGACCCCCTCCACCCCAAAAATAACGGCGACTACGCCCTCGCCCACATCGAACAAAACTGGAACTACGGCGATTCCACCGTCCCCGTCCCCTTCCCCCCCGGACGCATCGCCCCCATCAGCGGGCTCTACCAGTCACTGCTCTACCGCATGCTCGACGACAAGGTTGACGCGCAGCTCACTGGCCCCGAGGCGCCCAGCCCAGAAGCTCCCGCGCCCGAGTCATATTAAACCCCTCCCCCCGCATATCGCCGCTCGTGTTAACCAGATGCAGGCCCGGCTGATCCAACGCCAAAGCCGCGAGAAACAGACGGCGCGTATCTTCCGGGCCGGTTGAGTATGGGCTGTTCGCGTTTTCCGACCCGGGCGGCACCTGGGTAAGCCTGAATTGCTCCTCGCTGCGCGGATGGAACAGTCGCAGCGCCGTGATCGTCATGTCCGGATATACTGCCGCGGCCAACTTGCAGACAAACTCCCCCGCACGCTTGCTCACCCCGTACGTGCCATGAAACCCATCTGGTTCCTCATCTTCCGTCACGTCGGGCCCCGGCACGGAAGTCGCGTAAACCGACGCCGTGCTCGCGAACACAAAGCGCTTCACGCCCGCCTGCCCCGCTGAATGCAGAGCCTGGTACACCCCCCCACAGTTGACCCCAAACGCCTGCTCGATGTCATTGATCCCCCGCCCCTCACCGCGATTGATCCCCATCGCCAAGTAGATCACCGCATCCATCTGATCCACCGCGCCGTCCATCGCGTCTCGGTCATACACCGACGCGACCGTCGTGCGATCCGCCCGATCCGGCACCGGGTCCAGATCCAGATACCAGCAATCATGCTCCGCCTCCAACGCCGGCCGCACCACCGTGCCCACGTGCCCCGCTCCGCCAATCACGAGAACTTTCATCGCCACGTCTCACCTATGTTCGAAATCCGCATTTTGGGTCCCGGGCGTCCCCGGGGACGCCATGTCAGTGCCAGATGCTGAATCCCCCGTCGACGATCAGATTCTGGCCCGTCACGTAATCCGACGCCGGCGCCGCCAGAAACAGCGCAGCGCCCTTCAGGTCCAGCCCGTCACGCCCCATGTGCCCCAGCGGCGTGCGGTCGCTGTAGTCATGATCGAACCCATCGGAAAGCTGCCGCGGCCCGAACCCGCCCGGCGATATCGCGTTCACCCGCACTCCCATCGGCGACAGCAGACCCGCCAGGTCCATCGTCATGCCGATCACCCCCGCCTTCGCCGCCGCGTAATCGATCGGCTGGCCCTTCATGCGATTCCGCTCGTACATCCGCCGGTCGCGACCCATCACGCCCGCGATCGATGCGATGTTGATGATCTTGCCGTACCCCTGATCCGCCATGTGCCGCGATGCTTCCTGACAGCAGTGCAGCGTCCCGATCAGATTGATCTCAATCAGGTTCACCGCATCCTTCGGATCGCGCTTAAACAGATGGCACTCGCCGCCCCCCTCGCTGCCGCCGGCATTATTAACCAGAATATCAATGTGCCCCTTCCACTCGTGCGCCGTCTCGATGAACTGCTTGTCCTCCGCATGATCGGCCACGTTCAGCGCCAGCGGCAGCACGTCGCGACCGTGCCGTTCGCTCAGTTCACCGGCCGTCTTCTGCGCGCTGGCCAGCGTGCGCGAGCTGATCACCAGATCGCACCCCGCTTCGGCCAGCACGTCGCCGATGTCCAGCCCCAGATCACGCGCCCCGCCCGTGATTGCCGCCACTTTCCCGTCCAGATCAAACAGTTCCTTGATCGTTGCCACGGCGCATCCTTTCATCATCAATAAAGACCGGCCCCGGGCAGCACCCGCGCCCGTGGGTCGTTGAGTTTATCCGGTTGTCACCATAAGTGCCCGGCGACCGTCCGCATCACCCCGCCGGGCCCGGACCGCGACCCGCTCACACGCAAATCCCCCATATCCCGCCCGGCCGACCTCAATGTAATGATTCACCCACGATAACCCGATAACGTAGTTGCCGGAGTGTGGATCATGCCTGATTTCGACTCATCCCTGCAGTGGATCGCCGACCAGCTGCCGCGCATGCGCACGTTGGTCGAACGCTGGTCGAACATCAATTCCGGCTCCTGTCACCGCCCCGGCCTCGCCGCCATGACCGACGAACTCGATCACGCCTTTTCCCAGCTCAATGCACAAACCGCGCGCATCGATCTGCCTCCCTTCCCGACCATCACCGACGACGGCCAAACGGTCCGGCAGCCCAGCGGACAGGCACTGTCCGTGCATCATGAATCCGCCGGCCCCACCCGCGTCCTGCTCAATATCCACATGGATACCGTCTACGGCCCCGACCAGCCGTTCCAGACCGTCCGCGAAATCGACGCTGATACCATCAACGGCCCCGGCGTCGCCGACGCCAAAGGCGGACTCGCCATCATCCTCGTCGCCCTCGAAGCCCTCCAACGCAGCGACGTCGCCGATCAACTCACCTGGGAAGTGCTGATCAATCCCGATGAGGAAATCGGCTCGCCCGGATCGATCGATCTCCTGCGCCAGGCCGCCGCGCGCAACGATCTTGGCCTGCTCTACGAACCGTCGATCTCCCCCGATGGCCTGTTCGCCGCCGCCCGCAAGGGTTCCGGCAACTTCACCGTCGTCGTCTGCGGCCAGGCCGCCCACGCCGGCCGCGCTTTCCACGATGGCCGCAGCGCCATCGTTGCCCTCGCCGATCTCGTGCAATCCGTTCACGCACTCAATGGTCAGTTCGACGGCGCCACGATCAACGTCGGGCAGATCCACGGCGGCACCGCGATCAACACCGTCCCCGACCGCGCCGTCTGCCGCATCAACATCCGCATCACTGACCAGGCCCACGCCCCTGAGCTCGAACAGCACCTGCGCGCACTCACCAGCCGGATCAACCAACGCGACGGCCTGACCGCCGAGCTGCACGGATCATTCCACTGCCCCCCCAAACCCATGTCCGATGCCGCCCTGCAACTGTTCGGACACCTCCGCGCATGCGGCGACGCGCTCGGCCAGACCGTCGAATGGGCCGACACCGGCGGCGTGTGCGACGGCAACAAGCTCGCCGCATGGGGTTTGCCCAACATCGACACCCTCGGCCCGCGCGGCGGCGCGATCCACAGCGACCGAGAGTTTCTCATCCTGCCCAGCCTCGTCGGACGCGCCCAGCTCTCCGCCCTGTTTCTGATGAAGCTCGCATCCGGACAATTGAAGTGGATGTCACCGTCCGACCAGTCAATGCACCCCAAGAGCATCGCGCAATGAATCCCCTGTTGATCGAACAACTGCTCGATGACCCCCGCGTGCGCGATGCGCGGCGCACGCTGCTCGATACCCTGCGCGATCATCAGCAAACACTCACTGCCCCGAAGCGACCCGACCCGGATCGACGCATCGCTTACGACCAGCTCATCACCCGCTTCGGCCACGACCGCGGCGGCGCCCTCTACTACCCCTACCTCGGCAGCGGTGCCGGGCGGGGCGCGCTTGTCGAACTCGCCGACGGCAGCGTCAAATACGACATGATCGGCGGCATCGGCGTCCACGGCTTCGGCCACGGCCACCCCGCGCTCACCGAAGCCGCCCTCGATGCCGCCCTCTGCGACGTCGTCATGCAGGGCAACCTGCAACAGGACGTCGCCTCCGCCGAACTCGCCCACGAACTGATCGCCGCCGCCGGCGACCGCCTCAACCACGTCTTCCTCACCACCAGCGGCGCGATGGCCAACGAAAACGCACTCAAGCTCATCTTCCAGGCCCGCCACCCCGCCGACCGCCTGCTCGCCTTCGAGCACTGCTTCATGGGCCGCACCCTCGCCATGGCCGCCGTCACCGACAAGCCCGCCTATCGCGACGGCCTGCCCCCCACCATCGACGTCGACTACGTCCCTTTCTTCGATCAACAGGACCCCATCGCCAGCACAAGCCGCGCCGTCGCAACCCTCAACGAACATCTGCAGCGCCGCCCCCAGCGGTACGCCGCCATGTGCTTCGAAGTCGTCCAGGGCGAAGGCGGATACCATGTCGGCGATCGCGATTTCTTTCTCGCACTGATCGATATCCTCAAACAACACAACGTCGCCGTGATGATTGACGAGGTCCAGACCTTCGGCCGACTCCACGCCCTGTTCGGCTTCCAGCACTTCGGCCTCGATCAACACGTCGACGTCGTCACCATCGGCAAACTCAGTCAGGTCTGCGCCACGCTGTTCACCGACGAGTTCCGCCCCCGCCCCGGCCTCATCAGTCAGACCTTCACCGGCGCCACCGCCTCCATCCATGCCGGCCGCGCCATCCTGCGACTGCTCGAATCCGGCGATTACTTCGGCGACGCCGGTCGCATCGCCGCCGTGCATCACCGCTTCGTCGATCGCTTCAATCAAATCGCCGCCGATCACCCCAACTGGATCCGCGGCCCCCACGGCCTCGGCGGCATGATCGCCTTCCAGGTTTTCGACGGCACCCCCGACATCACCAAACAAGTGCTCCACGCCCTCTACGACGCCGGCGTCATCGCCTTCCTCGCCGGCGCTCAGCCCACGCGCGTGCGCTTCCTCCCGTCCATCGGCGTCATCAGCGATGATGATATCGACCACGTCTGCCGCATCCTCCGCGATGTGCTCACCCAAACCGCCACGACCATTTCATAGGGCCCCGCATGTTCGTCATTCGACCTATCGCCGAAAACGATCTCGACGGCCTGATCCAACTCGCCGAACAGGCAACCTACGGCCTGTCCACCCTCCCCCGCGATCCCGACCACCTCGCCGGGCGCATCACCGCCTCCATCGCCGGCTTCGGCAATATCGAAGACGCCGCCCCCCGCGGTCAGACCTATCTGTTCGCCATGCACGACACCGACACCGGCCAAGTCGTCGGCTGCAGCGGCATCGCCTCAAAGGTCGGCGGGTTCGAGCCCTTCTACGCCTACCGAATCGAGACCAAAGTCCACGAATCCACCGTCCTCAATGTCCGCAAGGAAATCCAGGCCCTGCATCTCGTCGCCGAACACAACGGCCCCAGCGAAATCGGCAGTCTCTACCTCCACCCTGATCACCGCGGCGCCGGCAACGGCCGCGCTCTGTCCCTCTCCCGATTCCTGTTCATCACCGACCATCGCCCCTACTTCGACGATGAAATCATCGCCGAGATGCGCGGCGTCATCGATCCCAACGGGCACAGCCCCTTCTGGGACGCGCTTGGCCACAAATTCTTCGACATCGACTTCCCCTTCGCCGATTACCTCAGCGTCGTCAACAAACAGTTCATCGCCGACCTCATGCCCCGACATCCCATCTACGTCACCATGCTCCCAGACGATGCCCAGGCCGTGATCGGCCAGGTACATCCCAACACCGCGCCTGCCCTTGCCCTGCTCGAATCCGAAGGCTTCCAACGCACCGGTATGGTCGACATCTTCGAGGCCGGCCCCGTCGTCATGTGCCCGCGCGATGAAATCCGATGCGTCAAACACGCCATGCGTTGCCCCGTCAGCAAACTCTCCGCTCCCTCCGACGACGACCCGATCCACCTGCTCAGTAACGGTCAGCGTGATGTGCGCATCTGCGCCGCGCCGATCCAACTCAACGGCAATGAGTCCGTCACCCTTTCGCCCGACGTCGCCGAACACCTGATGATCAACGTCGACGACACGATCACGCATATCCCCCTGCGCCTCAGTCAAACTTGATAGCCACTCAAATGATTGCATCAGACCAACATACGCTCGTTTCGACCGATCCCGCGACCGGTCACGTCGTGCATGAATGCCCCGTCGCCG
Source organism: Planctomycetaceae bacterium (assembly GCA_002685935.1). Lineage (GTDB taxonomy): Bacteria > Planctomycetota > Phycisphaerae > Phycisphaerales > Zrk34. Next base: position 6,098 of record NYZD01000030.1, read on the forward strand.
GCGCCTCCCATGTTGACGCCGCCGTCCGCGCCGCTCGCGCCGCTCTGCCCGAATGGAGCGCCGCGCCGCTCGATACCCGCACCGATGTCCTCCAACGCTTCGCCGCCCAACTCGAACAGCACAAAACCGATCTCGCCGACACGATCAGCCGCGAGACCGGCAAGCCCCGCTGGGATGCCCTCGGCGAAGTCGGCGCCATGGTCGGCAAGATCCCCATCACCATCGACATCCACCAGCAGCGCCAATCAGAATCATCGTTTGACATGAATCACGTCACCGCCGTCACGCGATTCCGACCCCACGGCGTGCTCGCGGTGCTCGGACCGTTCAACTTCCCCGGCCACGTCCCCAACGGCCACATCGTCCCCGCCCTCCTCGCCGGCAACACCATCGTGTTCAAACCCAGCGAACACACGCCGCTTGTCGGGCAACTGATGATCGACCTCTGGCACGCCGCCAGCCTGCCCGACGGTGTCATCAACCTTGTGCAGGGCCGACGCGAAACCGGCGAACTGCTCGCCGCCCATCCCGATCACGATGGCATCCTCTTCACCGGCAGCGCCGACACCGGCATCGCCCTGCGCCGACTCCTCGCCGATCAGCCGAACAAGATTCTCGCCCTCGAACTCGGCGGCAACAATCCCCTCGTCGTCGCCGACGTGTCTGATCTCGACGCCGCCGCCGCGCTCACCGTCCAGTCCGCCTACATCACCACCGGCCAGCGCTGCACCTGCGCCAGACGACTGATCGTCCCCGCCGGCCAAACCGGCGACGCGTTCATCGATCGCCTGGTCAAATGGACACACGGCATCACCACCGGCGCCTACACCGATGATCCCGAACCCTTCATGGGCCCGCTGATTCACCGCGCCGCCGCCGAGCAGGTGCTCCACGTTCGCCAGTCCCTCATCGATCAGGGCGCCACGCCGATCGTCACAATGCACCGCCTCGATCGCAGTCCCGCATTCCTCACGCCCGGACTGATCGATGTCACCGCCCCCTCCCGCCGACACGACACCGAAACCTTCGGCCCCATGCTCCAACTGATTCGCGTCAACGATTTCGACCACGCCATCCGCGAAGCCAATGACACCCGCTACGGTCTCGTCGCGGCGCTGCTCAGTGATTCGCCCGATCAGTATCAACAATTCCTCCGCCACGCCCGCGCCGGACTGGTCAACTGGAACCGCCCCACCACCGGCGCCAGCAGCAAACTCCCCTTCGGCGGCGTCGGACACAGCGGCAACCATCGCCCGAGCGGCGCGTTCGCCATCGACTACTGTGCCTACCCCGTCGCGTCGCTCGAACTCGATCACCTCACCGCCGACGGTGCCCCCCTGATCGGCGTGCACCCATGACCGACCCCGCCACCGAAATCAATTTCGATTCCATTGTCGGCCCCACCCATCACTACGGCGGGCTCGGCGCCGGCAACCTTGCCTCGCAACGACACGGCGGCAACATCTCACACCCCAAACGGGCCGCCCTCGAGGGCCTCGCCAAAATGAAACTGGTCGCCGACCTCGGCGTCCATCAGGCCGTCCTGCCTCCCCACCCTCGGCCCGATGTCGATGCCCTCCGCCGGCTCGGTTTTCACGGAGACGATGCAAACGTCCTCGCCACCGCCCATCGACACGCCCCGAACCTGCTCGCCGCCGCCGCCAGCGCCTCGGCTATGTGGGCCGCCAACAGCGCCACCGTCTCCCCCTCCCCCGACACCACCGACCGCCGCGTTCACATCACCCCCGCCAACCTCACCAGCCAGCTCCACCGCGCACTAGAAACACAAACCACCGCCAAAATCCTCCGCGCGATCTTCCATGACCAAAACACCTTCATCCATCACGCCCCCCTCCCCGCCACACGCCAGTTCGGCGACGAAGGCGCCGCCAACCACACACGACTCTGCGCCGCCCATGGCTCACCCGGGATCGAACTGTTCGCTTGCGGCAGCGACGACGACAGTCCTCACGCCCCGGCGCCCCAACGCTTCACGCCGCGCCAGACTCACGCCGCCTCGCAGGCCGTCGCCCGCCTCCACGCCCTTCGCTCCACCGCCACCCTCACGGCGCGCGTCCACCCCAACGCCATCGATGCCGGCGTCTTCCACCTCGACGTCATTGCCGTCGGCAATCTGAACGTCTTCCTCTATCGCGAGCGGGCATTCGCCGACACGTCAAGCACCATCGACCAACTCCGTCGCACATTCGCCGCCTGCTGCGACGACGATCTGATCCCCATCGAGATCACATCCGGACAACTCACCCTCGACGAGGCGGTCTCGACCTATTTGTTCAACAGTCAGCTGCTCTCCCTGCCGTCCGGCCGCATGGCCATGGTCGTCGCCGACGATTGCGAGCAACACCCTCGCGCCCGCGCCGCGCTCGAGCACATCGTCGCCTCACACAATCCAATCGACGACGTCCACTTCGTCAACGTCCGCCAGAGCATGCGCAACGGTGGCGGCCCCGCCTGCCTCCGCCTCCGCGTCGTCCTCACCGAATCCCAGCGCGCCGCGATGCACCCCGGCATCCTGTTCACCAACGGACTCTACGAACAACTTCTGACCTGGGTAAACAAACACTACCGCGACCAGCTCGGACCCGATGATCTGGCCGACCCGCGACTATTGGTTGAATGCCGCGCCGCCCTCGACGAGCTGACGCAGCTTCTTCAACTGGGATCAATCTATCGGTTCCAGTTGGCGTGACACGCCGCCCCCGCCCTACCGCTGATCCGTGCTCTGAAAAATCCGATCCGCCGACCGCGCCACAAACCCGGTGAACAAACTACCGTCCGGTAGCGTGTACCGCTGAGCGAACTCGTAATAGCAACCCGGGATCGCGTGCGCCCCGTCCGTGAACTCCACCTCGATCGGCTCGGCCAGCGTCGAAGACTGTTCCAGAAAGTCCTCCGCCGAACCCTTGATCTCACCCCCGTCGCCGTTCAACATCATCCCATTGTCATTGAGGAACCCATTGAACGCCGCCAGGCCGTCAAACGTCGACAGTTGCCCCACGTCGATCGTGAAATGATTCGCCCTGAACCCAAACGCCGCCAGCCACGCTCCGTACTCGCTCTCAACGCGCAGCGCTTCATAGTCGTCGTAAGACACATCCCACGGCCGACCCGTCACCGGGAAATCATCCCGCCCCGTCGTCCCCGCGGGAATCTGATCCACCAGCGCCGCCACGCGCTGCCCGAACGCCGCGCCAAACTCCCCCACCTTCAGTTCACTGACGAACACCTTCGGCAGCGCCGATTCCGCATGCTCGTAATGCCGCGCGAGCAACTTCTTCGCCGCGAAGTCATACTCATCCTTCGCCTCATATCCCGCCTCCACGAACGCCCGCGCCAGCACGTCGATCCCCAGCCGCGGATCATCGAACGTGCGAAACGCAATGTGGTCGTTATGAATCCTCTCGCCCCGTGCCAGCACCAACTCATGCACACGCAGCGCATGCGGATTCAGGATCACAAAATCATCCCACAGGCGCCGCAGCAATTCGTCCAGCTTCATCATGGTTTGCTCCGACATCCCGTGTTATCGAACCAAAACCACACAAGCATGAATCGATGCCTCGCCCGCCCGCGCGCCGCCCCCGCCGCGCCAATCACTCCGCAAATCCACGCAGCACCCCCACTCCCACCCGCGCCAGCGCATCCCCCGCCGGCCTGCGAAACGGCAACTGATATCGCGAATAGCGATAAAACGTGCTCATGTATTCACGGTCCCCAAGATTCGCCGCGTCCGGCACATACCCGAACGATGAATTCACATAACCCGCCGGAATCGTCAGTCCCAGCCGCGACCCCGCGCGGATCTGCCGACCGATCCCCTGAAACGGCTCGCACGGCATCCCCACGATCCCCACATCCCCGATCCGCAGCACCGGCATCTCCATCGGAAGAGATGCCGCCTGCCGATCCGCCCGTCCCGCCCGGTGCTGCTTCAGCGCCCACCGATTCCAATTCAGCGGCATGGACACCAGCTTCCCCCGATACGTCGGCGACAGATCCGTCGGAAAGTTCAACCCCACGCACGACAGCGTATCCTCATCCCCCGCTTCCGCTCGCCTCACAAAATCCTCCATCTCCCGCACCTCACGCTCCAGCGTGCGCACGCTCGGCAGCCCCGCATACGGCACGCGCGCCCTCTCCACCGCGTAATCCAACCCATCACGCGCCGACGCCGTCAGCCGTCGCGATGCCTTCGCGTACGTCTCACCCAGATACTTCCCGTATCGCTCCGCCGCCTTCGGCCCGCCCGTGAACATCTCCTTGCTGTTCACATCACCGGCGCATCCCTGTATGAACACCACCGCCGGCCGCACACCCCCGCGCGCCAGATGATCCGCCAACACATCGCACGCCACCTGCGGATAATCACCGTGCGCCACCGACTTCTCCGGGTGGAATGCCGTCACCGGATGTGCCGTGAACTGCACGATCGCCGCCACCGTGCTCCCGTCGGCGCGGTTCAAACAGACCACCGGTGCATGCGTGTCCACGTCCCCGCGATAGTCCCGCGCGATCCGCACCCGATCCGCCTCACGCATGAAATACGTGCTGCCGTCC
>NYZD01000031.1 GCA_002685935.1 Planctomycetaceae bacterium
TCAGGCGGCACGATCACGCAGATCGCCCGCGAAGGCGGCGCCGTCCCTGACGGCAACGGTGTGTTTGCCAGCATGAACTCACACGCCGCGCTGAATAACCTGCACCACGTGGCGTTCCTGGAAACGCTCACCGGCACAAGCGGCGGCACCAGCGACTATGAAGGTGTTTTCATCGGTGACGGCGTGGAGGTGGTGCGTGTTGTCCGCAGAGGGCAGGCGTTAGCCGGCAGCACGGTCATGGATGTCCATTTCACGCCCGGCACTGGCGCCGACGAAGGCGAGGAGCGTACAGGCCTCAATGATTTCGGGCAGGTGGCCTATTGGGCATCTCTGGCCAACGGCAACTCCCTGATCGGCCTGTGGACCCCCGACCTGCACTGGCGCACCGCCGGCAGCGGGTTCTGGACGACTGATTCCAACTGGACGCTGGGCATCGAACCCGATGCGCTCTACGACACGTTCATCGATCCGGTCGGCAGCGTGAACGTCACGGGACACTCGATCAACGAAACCGTAAAATCGCTCACCGTCGGCTCCACGGGCGATGGATTGGCCACGCTGAAGCTCACCAGCAACGGCGATCTTCATGCGCTGGGTGACATCACGATCAACGCCGATGGCAGGATCGAGGTCAGTTCCCTACGCGTCCTGTCGTCGGACGCGGATCTCACCAATGCCGGCACACTTGATACCGACGGCACGGTCGGCACGGTCGACGCGACCACGCTAACCAACACGGGTGTCCTGACCGGCGACGGCACGGTGGCGGCAACGCTCGACAATCAGCTCGGCGGCGAAGTGCTTGTCAGTGCAGGTGATTCACTGCACATCGTCAACAATGGGACACACAACAACGCAGGCCGGATTAACGTGATTGATGCGGATATTCTATTTAACGGAATAACATACAATGCCGTCTCCACCGGATTGATTGCCGCACGCGATGCGATCCTTCAGTTCAACGGCGGCCTGACGAACAACGGAGCGATGGGCCTGTCGTTCGGCACGACCGATGTGTTCGGTGATGTGGACAATACCGCCACCGGCCAGATTGCCGTGTCCGGCAACTCCAACGCCACGTTCTGGGATGACGTGATCAACGACGGCAACATCACTACCTCCACCGGCTCCACCTCCGTGTTCTTCGGCGCTGTGTCAGGCACGGGCAATTTCCCCGGCGGCGGCACGATATTCTTTGAAGGCGACCTCGCCCCCGGCTCCAGCCCCGCGACCGTATCCTTCGGCGGCAACGTCGTCCTCGGCCCGTTCTCCAAAACACTGATCGAACTGGGCGGCACGGCCCCCGGCACGCTTAATGTTGTTTACATTGACGCCGGCGGCGGCGTGCTCGTGCCGCAGGCCGGTCACGTGTTCGACCTGTTCGACTTCAATACGTTCACCAGCGACTTTGCGACGATCAACTTGCCGTCGCTGGCGAGCACCGATCCTGATCTGCGCTGGCATCTGAACAAACTCAAGACCACCGGCGAACTGCTCACAACGTTCATCGCTGACCTCAACGGCGACTTCACCGTCGACATCGCCGACCTCGGCTTAGTCGGGGGCCAATGGGGCACCGACGGCACCGGCTTCCCGTCCGGCTTCAACGCCGACATCAACGGCGACGGTGTCGTCGACGTCGCCGACCTCGGCCAAATGGGCGGTCAGTGGGGATTGACCGCCAACACATCACTGGGCAGCGGCTCAACCGTGCCCGTGCCAGGAGCGGGGCTGATGGGCATCGCGCTGATCGGCGCGGTGGGCCTGGCGCGACGGCGGCGTGTGGGTTAACGTGATAGATTCTGTGAATGGATGCGCGCGAATCAGGCGACTGAAAGTCAAGAAAAGCCTTGATTTGTCGGCTGAAATCGGATAAAATTCTTAGAAATACTACGTTGCCAAGCGGCGACGCATGGCGATTGAGGGAAGGGGCGAATCGATGGTGACATCAGGTTCGCCCCTTGTGCATTTGGGCGCGCCGCCGAGTGGTTTGGGCTGGGCGCCAGGGCAAGAGGCATTGTTCATCAGGCGAACCTGATTCAGTGGACCGAACGTTGCGCGTCGGCAACGGGACGTCGGCGTGATTGATTGCGTCCGAGATGTCAAGACAAGGGATACAGAAGCGGAGCGTTCCGCTTCGATCGGTGAAAGGAGAATCATTATGAAGTACGGGAAGTGTCTTGTGGTCGCGGCGGTGTTGGGCATGACGGTCAGTGCCGGCGCGCAAACGACGGTGATCAATAGCGGCATCTTTTCATGGGTGATATCCAATCCGTACTCCGTGGGCGACGGATCAGAGGGCCTGATCGCGTTCGTGCTATCGGTGGTGAACACCACCGGCGATCCGGCGAACAACCCGCAGGCGTTCGACTCGAAGGCTTCGGGCTTCGGCGGGATCACCGCCGCGGCATTGCATCAGGAGTACTCGCCGGGCGCGGCGATCAGCACGCCGGTGAACAACACGGGCATCGCGTCGGTGATCGATACGCATTTCCTGTTGGGCGGCGTTCCGCATGCGTTCGACAGTGGGACCGGCGCTCCGCAGGAGAATTACCTGACCAACAGTGCCGAGGCCCCGGCGACGGGCGGCGCCCTGGCCGCGTTTGCCGAAACCAGTTTCGGCAATCAGTTGACCGGCACGTTCACGCTGACCGGCGCGGTGGGCGACACGATGGACGTGGCCCATATCGTGGTGCCCAACGGCGCGACGGTGTCTGTCCACGGACAGGTCGCCTCGACACTGGGCGAGAAGGATCCGGTGGATAACTTCTCGTTCACCGTGGCCGTCATTCCGACGCCCGGGGCACTGCCGCTGGGGGTGGCGGGGCTGGCGCTGATACGTCGGCGCGGCCGCGGGGACAGGATGGTGACATGATCGATTGGGGGTATTGGTCGAGATCGAATCAATCATCACATCCGCTCGTCGCCTGCCGGTGGCGAGCGGATTTTTCTGGTTGGCCGCGTCGGTGCCTTCGCTCCCGGGTGCCGGCGTGCGTAAAATGATGGCGACTCGGTGGGCGAATCAGTTCCGATGGGCAATGGCGCGGAAGTCCGGAGCGGCGTGATCCGCGGCGTGGGCCTGGCCCCGGCAAAGCAGGAGAGACCGGCATGCAACAGAGAATCGCGATCATCCTGGCGGGCTGCGCGGTGGGTCTCTGTGCGCTGCCGTCGGCGTGGGGGCAGGTCACCGCTGGCGACATCAGTTTCGTCACGTCATACCAGAATGGCACTGGTGGTGTCACAGAGATGGCCGATGTGTTCGCCGTCGCGATCAGCCCGGATGGGCGGCACGTGTACACGGCGGGCGGAGTGCACGTCGCGGCATTCGATCGCGATGCGGGCGATGGGTCGCTGACATGGATACAGGGGTTGACCGACGGTGTGGGCGGAATCGACGGCATCAACAATAGCGATCATCCGATCGCGCTGTCGCCCGACGGCAACTACCTGTACGTACCGAGCATCAACGACGATTCGATCGCGATATTCAATCGCGACACCGCGACGGGATTGCTGTCGCAGGTGGGCATGGTGACCGATCAGGTGGGCGGCGTGGTGGGCATCGATTCTCCGGCAGCCGTTCAGATCAGCGCCGACGGTCAATACCTGTACGCATCGGCTGATGGCTCCGTGGCGGTGTTCGATCGCGACATCGCGACGGGGCAGTTGAATTGGAACAACTCGATTTTCGCGCCGAACCTTGCCAGGCTATTCAATCTAAACCTGTCGCCCGATGGGCAAAGTGCGTTCGCCGCGGCGCGGGACGGGGACTTTGTCACGGTGTTCGATCGTCACGCGGTGTCGGGACAGTTGACTCAGATTCAGATTCTCACCGGACCTTACGATGGACCGATCTACGCCAAGGCCACCCCGGATGGTCAGTTCGTTTATGTGTCGTCCCAGATCGGCGATTCGATCTCGGTGTTCTCGCGTGATCCGGTGACGCGCCAGTTGGCCTTCATCGCCGATTACCCCGACAACGTCGACGGGTTCAATCACTTCAATCATGTGTGGGATGAGGTGTTCGTGCCGATGACGGACCTGATGCTGGCCACGGCCGTGCATGAGGATGCGCTGACGGTCATGACGCGCGACGACACGACGGGACTGCTTACCTTTGAGCAGGTGTTTCGTGATGGGATCAATGGCGTGACTGGGATGGACGGCCCGCGCAGCATCGTGATTTCACCCGACCGCAAACACATATACGTCACGGCGCCGCACCAGAGCACGTTGGCGGTGTACGCGCTGCCGGGTATCGGGGATGTGAACAAGGACGGCGCGGTTGATATCGCGGACCTGGCGCTGGTCGGCGGCCACTGGGACGGCGCCGGTTCGACGGGGTTCGCGGGCGGCGTGTTGGTGCCGGTGGTCGGGTCGTGGGTCGGCGGCGTCATTGCGGGCGTCGTGCTGACAGCGCGGCGACAACGGCGGTCGTGAACGTCATTGCTCAGCGCCCAATCACACTCGCGCTTCGCCGGTGATTTCCACTACAATCGGCCGCCATGATTCTGACATTGGGTTGGCGATTTCATTTAGAGACCCCCGCGATGTGGATGGTGATCCTGTGGGGGGTGTGGGTGTTGCAGGTGCTGTGGTCGTGGCTGAACGCGCGGCAGTTCCTGCGGCGACTGCGCATGCAGATGCAGCGCAAGGATGATCTGGACCTAGTGTTCGAGCCGCCCGCGGTGATCGTGGTGCCGATGAAGGGGGCGGACGATCAGCTGCACGAGCATCTGTTCGGCCTGTTCAATCAAAAGTATCCGAAATACCGCATCGCCTTCGCGGTGGAGGCTGAGGACGATCCGGCGTACGCGCAGCTCAAGGCGGTGGCTGAGAGTCTGGCGTCGCTGGACGTCGTGCCCATCGAGGAACTGCCGGACCTGGACGTGAAGCGCTTGATGAAGATGGGCATTCGCAGGATGCCCAAGGAGGGCGAGGCCCCGCCGGCTCCGCCGCCGCTGACCCGCAGCGCCGGGCTGGTGGATGTCGAAGTGCACGTGTCCGGCCGGGCGGATTACGGCGTGCCGAAACTGCACAATCAACTGGCGGCGATCAAGCAGTTGCGCGATGACGACGGGGCGGTGGTGTTCGCCGATGCGGACGCGGCGCCGGATCCGCTGTGGCTGAAGCGGCTGATCTTCCCGTTGCGCAAGCTGGATGTGGGCGCGACGACGGGATACCGATGGCTGATCCCGTCGGACACGCCGGACTACTACCTGCCGACGCTTTCCTCGCGGCTGGTGAGCATGATCAACGTCTCGATCGCGACGCTATTGGGCAGCGATCGGCGCAACTTCGCGTGGGGCGGCTCGATGGCGATCCGCCGCGACTTCATGGAAGAGATCGGGCTGATGGATCAGTGGCACGTGGCGCTGTCGGATGATTATGAATTGACGCGCAAGGTGAAGGCATCGGGCAAGCGGATGTATTTCGTGGCGCGCGTGATCGTGCCGTCACCGGCGCATTACACGTTTAAGAGCATGATGGAATTCGGGCGGCGGCAGTATCTGGTCACGCGCATCAATCATCCGCACTTGTGGCTGTTCGCGTTTTTCAGCACGACGCTTTACATGGCGGCGTTCGGCACGGTGATGTACGAGGGTGTGTTGCTCAATCTATGGACGCTCGTCCCCTACATGCCGGTGGCGCTGTTCGAGTATCTGCGCGGGGAAACCCGCGAGCAGATTGTCGTGGAGTTGTGGGGGCGGAAGATGGCGGATCGATTGCACGATATGGTCACGTTGGACAAGTGGAGCACGTGGGTGTGGATGATGTTCCACTGGATCTTTGTGCTGTCGGCGGGGGTGGGACGAAAGATGAAGTGGTCGGGCACGACGTATCGCATCAAGGGGCCGCACGATGTAATCATCGAGGGCCGAGAGGATGCCGCGGAGGCATAGGATGCGTGTCTCGCACCGGATATGACGAAAGGGGCGCGCGCGGGTAAACTATGCGGCGTTAACCGACGGGAGCCCGACGATGGGCACGACCAGCGATCAACTGCAACCCGGCACACGCGTGCGGATCACACATCAGATTCCGCAGCGCGATGAGGTGTGGACCACCAGCGTGACGGGCACGGTCGAGAAGGTCGAACAGACCAAGACCGGCTCTTGGTATGCCCACGCCAAGCACGACAAGCTCTGGCTCGACCGTCTGCATATCCGGGCCGACGACGGCGAACTGATCATCCTGCATCTCGACCCGTACACGCGCGTCGACGTGATTGATGAGGTCGCGACGGGCGATTAGGTGTCGGCGGGCGCTCTGTGACAAAGCGAATCAATCTATGATTCCATCCGGTGTCCGGTCCGCGCGGACGGCTGCGCGACGAACGCACAGTTTGGGTTCTCGAAACGCAAGCGCGATTCTCAAGGAGCTAGCCATGGAACTGGGTGTGACGGCGGTGATGTTGCCGGATCTGGATTTCGATGAACAACTGGCGCTCATGCGCGAGTGCGGTGTGAAGTATTATCAGATTCGGCCGCGTGTGATTCCGGCCGAGCAGGCGGGCAAGCCGTGGAACCCGTGGGGCAATCACAAGTTCGACCTCACACCCCAGCGGCTGGTCAAGGAAGGCAAGGCAATCACGAAGCAGGTGCGTGACGCGGGGCTGGAGCTGTGGGGCACGCTGCCGCACTTGAGCATCGAGACCGACGCCGATGAGGTGAAGATGCACATGGAAGGCGCGGCGGCGGCGGAGGCGGGCGCGGCGCGGTGCGGGATGCCGCGGTATCCCGACGGGCCGTTTGATTATGAGGACTTCCTGAAGAAGATCGTTGCCGGGTATGAGCGGACGGTCGAGCTGGCCAAGCCATTCGGGATCAAGCTGATCGTTGAAACGCATTGTTTGTCGTTCGCGACGTCGCCGGCGCTGGCGTGGAACATCTGCCGCCATTTTGATCCGGCGCAGGTGGGGGTCATTTTCGACATGGCGAACTTCACGCGCGAAGGCGAGATCACGCCGCACTTGGCGGTGTCGGTGTTGCGGGATTACATCGACTGCGTGCACATCGGCGGCGGGCGGCGACTGGTCACAGGCGTCGATGAATTCGGCTGCAACGTGATCGAGAACCAGATGGCGCCGCTGAATCAGAGCGATCTGTACCTGCCGCCATGGCTGAAGGCGTTGAATGATGCGCAGTTGGGCGCGCCGCTGATCATTGAGGATTTCACGCCAAACATGTCGGGCGCGGATCGGCTGCGCGATTCGGCGCGGGTGCTGCAGCGGGCGCTGGCGGGACTGGGGTGATACTGGGAATCTGGGCGGGTGTGTTGGACGTCTTCTATGCTGTAAATGGTGACGCATCATGATGAAACCGATCGACTATGGACGTTCGTATTATGTCACGTTGCCCCCGGCCGACGAGATTCGGTTTGCCGTCGAATCGCGCACGCGCATCATCGATGACCAGACGGGCGAGAGCGAGGATTATCTGCAGGCGGCGTCGTGTAAGTGTGAAGACTCATTTGTCGAAAGCGGGATTTTCCGTGAGGACAACTATGACTTTCTGCCCATCAGGGGGCCGACGCGGTGGGTGGTGTTTCGGCGCCATGCGTGGCTGAATCCGAATTACCGGGAGATTGTCGGCTCGGACGAGGCGCTTGGGCCAACGAAAGTTCATCTGCCGGAACCGGCCTATGAGGAACTGATCGGCGAGGACGCGGCGTATCGCGCGACGCTGGATTTTCGGCCGCTCGTGGCGCAGACCGAAATCTGGAACGCTGATCAGCAACTGCGCGCGGTGATCGAGTATCCGATCAAGACGATGAACACGGTGACGGCCGCGGAGTATTCGCATCTGACCGCGCAGGTGGACAACCCGATGACAATGTCCGGCGAAGGGTCGTTGTACCAGATCGACACCGGACCGATCGCGTTTGCGGATCTGTCACAGCGATCTGATTGTCACGCGGAGCGTCTGTCGCTGGCGTTTGTGGGGTTCAACTCGCCGCACGCCGCGGAGTTCATCATCGAAGCGCCGACGGCGATCCGAGAAGCGGAGCACACCGGCAGGGCGCCGGCACAGACGCGGCATTACATCAAGCGGGTGCGGCTGACGGCGAGGAATCGGATCTATGCGATGATCTAAGTGCGATGCGCCGGCCAGGGCTCATATGGCGCTGACGCTGAACAGATCGACACGCGATTGAATCGGCAATCACCGCATGGCGATGGATGGCCCGGTCGGCCTTGGTCTGGCGATCACACTGCGCGATCTGGATTTCCAGTGTGCCAAGCCCGATCAGCGGCACGCACTGGTTTTCGATGAGGTACGCGGCCTAAGATGGAATGGACTGTCGGCGCAGAGCCGTGCGGTCGTCTTCTTGTCGCTGGTAGACGGATGTGATAGCGTGAGTGTGATCAGCAACGATCTAAGTGCTGCGGTCACGCCGTTCGAGCGAGCGCCGGGCATATCGGGTGACGTAATCTGCGAGTCGGCAAATCGGATCGCGTGAGGGTCGAGCTTCATTTCAACGGGAGGAAATCATGGGTTTTGCCATCGGTCCCGTGGGCATCCTGCTCTTGGTCGGAGCGGTCGTCGTGGTCGCCGGCGTGCTGTACTACGTGTTCATGGGCTCGGGTAAGGATAAGGATGGCGATTAGTCCTCTTTGACTTCGACCGGGCCCGGGCGCCAATGCACGTTGCGACCGCGCTGCTGCCAATACTTCGCCTTTGCGTTGAGCGCATCGTCCTCGCCATCGCGGTGACCGGCGATCGCGGCGTCCCAGTGATCCGACTCCGGTGTGATCGTGGACGAGCCCCAGTAATGCGACCACATCACCGTGAGGTACGCAATGTGATAGTGACGTAGATATTCGTGGCGTTCGGAAGCTTTGGTGAAGGGGATCGAGTCCGGCTGGGGCACGTCATAGCCCGAAATGAAGATGGCGACGCTTTCGGCGGGTTCGGGTAACGGCGACGCGGCGCATCCCCCGGCACTGACGATCACGATCAGAAGCATAACCGCGCGCATGACGCCTCCGGATCAATTCGCTTCAATCTGCCCCAATGGTGTGATCTGCGTGACCTGATCGCCGGCCACGCGCAGGGATTTGTGCTTGGCGAACACGCCCCATTGCGCGGCGCGCTTCAGGTAGTCGGCGCGGCTCAGCTCACCGTCGGCTTCGTGATGCACGTCCGCATCGTGCAGCAGGACCTGTTCGTCGGTGGCCTCATGACAGCGCCCGACGATGACGCCGCCGTCGGTCAGTTCGACCACGACCGTGATGCCGTGCAGTGCGCCGAGGTTATCGTGGAATGTGCCCATGGTGTTCCTATGTGTCGTCGATCGATTGACCGAAGGCGATGTCGTGTGCGTCGAGATCCTGAATGCCGAACTCGCGGCAGCCCCACGGCTGTTCGCATAGATCGTAGTCGATCTTCGCGCCGGCGTCCTTGAATTCCTGATAGAGCGCTTCGACATCATCGACCCAGAAGTAGACATCCCACAAACTCTCGCAGACCTGCCAGTGCGGGACAATCGTGTGATCGTCGGGCGCCTGCTTGAGCATCAGATGCAGCTTGTCGCGCACGAGGATGCAGAAGCCGGGCGGGTCGCCCCAGAATCGGTCGTAGGTAAAGCCAAGCGTGTCGCGGTAATGATTCGCGGCGGCCACGACATCGCTCACGAGCAGGATCGGCGCGTGCCCGGTGAGTGTCGCGTGCGCGATCGCCTTATCGTTCATGGTTGCAGCTCGCGTGGGGATGAGGTCGCGCACGTCGGGGTCACTTTTCTGCGGCGGCTTCACCGGTGCCGGCGAGTTCGGCGAACGCGCCGACCAGCGCGTTGGCGATCGTTTGCGGGTCGCGACCTTCGATCATGTGGCGCGGCACGTAGTGGGTGATCTGTCCGTCCTTCATCAGCACAATCGACGGGCTCGACGGCGGGACGTCGGGGAAATACGAGCGGACCTTTTCGGTGGCTTCCACATCCTGTCCGGCGAAGACGGTCGCAACGCGATCGGGCTTCTGCTCGTTTCCAATCGCCAGCGCAACAGCGGGACGGGCGTTGCCGGCGGCGCAACCGCACACGGAATTGAACAGGATCATCGCGCTGCCGGTCGCGCCATCCATGAATTGGGCCACATCATCGGCGGCGCGCAGTTCTTCAAAGCCGATCTGCGTCAGCTCGGCCCGCATCGGGGCACACATTTCTTCGGGATAGGGCATCAAGAATTCTCCGTTATTTCGACTGGGTCCCAATGACGTCCCGCCATGGTAGGGCGGGAATTGGGCACGGGCGAATCAGGCGCGCATGTTGTCCCTGCAGCGTTCTTTCAACGCTTTTCCGGGGCCGATGCTCGTCATGCTAATCCGCCAAGGCCCGCTGGTGGCGCGTCAACAGGTGGTCGCGCGATGTGCTGAGCGCGGCGCACATCGCGTCCGGCTCCGGCTCACCGCGCATGAAGGGATTCACGTAGCCGGCGTAACCGATCTCGGCCAAGGCCTTGAGCCAGGGCACCACGTCCGTCGTGCCATAGCCGGGCAGTTGATTCAATTCCGGTTGACGTTGCCAAGCGTAGAAGAACAGTAACTGATCGTCGAGCAGCCGGATCGCCTCGGTCACCGAAGTGCCGTTCGCCTGCAGGTGATACGGGGCGAGCGCCACGCCGACACGCGGGCTGGGATTGAGATCCATAAAGGCCTTGAACGAATCCAGCGTGGTCAGCAGGAAACCGGACGCGTAGTTCTCGATCGCCAGGTACGAATCGTATTGCTCCGCCAGATCGATCAGCGGCTTGAGCTGCTCGAAGAACGATTTCATGTGGCGCGTCAGGTCCTCGGGGACGACCTCGCCTTCGGGGGCGCTGCGGATGGCGATGCCCCCGCCGAGCCGGCCCAGCAGTTTCGCGAACGGTTCGTAGCTACTCAGGTAGACGGTGATGGCGCTAAGTTGCAGATTGTGCTTGGCGAGCAGGTCGCGCAATCCATCGGCGCCCAGCCGTTCGGCCGCGTCATCCAGGTGACGACATGCGTAGAACTCCGCCCAGATGTCGATAGCGTCGAATCCGAGGGCGGCGATCCTTTCGCAGACGCGCTCGATCGGCAGCGACCCGAACTGAACGCTCGACGTCGACAGGCGCATGGGCCATGGATCATGTGTCTGCACGCGCCGCCTCCAGATCACGGCCGCTTACGTGCGCGTGCGGCGGCTGCGTATCGTGCCCAGCGCGCCGATCAACGCCAAACCCGTGAGCCCCGCACCCGGCACCGGGACGGTTGATCCGCTGCTGAGCGATGTGTTCGCGGTCAATCCTCATTGGCCGCCCATCTGACCGAGGTCGGCCACGTCCACGACGCCGTCGCCGTTGATGTCGGCGTTGAAACCCGAAGGAAAGCCCGTGCCGTCGGTGCCCCACTGGCCGCCGACGAGGCCAAGGTCAGCAATGTCCACGGTGAAGTCGGCATTCAGGTCGGCGATGAAGGTAGTGATCAATTCGCCGGTCGTCTTGAGTTTGTTCAGGTGCCAGCGGAGGTCCGGGTTGCTGCCCGCCAGCGACGGCAGGTTGATCGTGCTGAAGTCGCCGGTGAACGAACTGAAATTGAAGATGTCGAAGATGTTGCCCGCCTGCGGATCATGCACGCCGCCGCCGGCGTCGATCAGGACCACATTCAGCGTGCCGCCGGCGCTAAGGTCGCCGGTCACGTCCAACTGATCATGCTCACTTCCGGGGGCGGTGCAGCCCAGTTCGATCAGTGTCTTCGAGAACGGCCCCAGTACCACATCGCCGCCGAAGCTGACGGTCGCGGGGCTGGCGCCGGGGGCGAGATCACATTCAAAGAACGTCGTGCCGCCGCCGGGAAAGTTGCCGCCCCCGGAGACACTGCCGAAGAACACTGACGTGGAGCCGGTACTTGTGGTGATGTTGCCGTCGTTAAAGAGATCATCATAGAACGTTGCCGTGGAGGCGCCGGAGATCACGATGTTACCCGTGGGGCCGTTGGTGATGTCGCCGAAGACATCGGATATGCCTGTCGTGAAGCCAATGCCCCCGAAGTTCGACAGTCCGCCGTCGAAGCGCAGCAGCGCGTCGCGTCCGGTGAGCGAACCAACGCTGTTCACGTTGGCAAACACTCCCGCGAAACGAGCGGTGCCGCCGATGACATTGAACTCCGATGAGTTGGTCAGGGCGCCGTCAAATTCAATTTCGCCGCCGATCACTTCCACCGTGCCTTCGACATTCCCGTGCGTCGTGCCGGCGTCCACGAAGTGCAGCGTGTCGCCGCCCTCCACGCGCACTTCTCCGCCGAGCCGGTTGTCCAACGTGGCATCCACGATGCCGTCGCCGGTGAGGATGCCGCGATTGGTCAGCGTGTTGCCGGACAACATGCGACCGGTGCCGACTTCGATCTTGCCCGCGGCATTGATCGTAATGTCACCAAGTGAGTGAACGTCACCGCTGGTCATATCGAGCGTGCCCAGGCCCGTTCCCGTCGAGCCCACGGTCAGGGATTTGACGGTATCGGTAATGTTGCCGGTCACCGTGGCGCTGCCGTTGGGATCGATGAACGTGTCGTAGAGCGGATCGGGCTCGATGCCGAGGGTCCAGTTGCCGTCGGTACTCCAGAACCCGCTGCCGTCCTCGCGCCAGTGCAGGTCGGGGGTCCACAGGCCGATCAGGGAGTTGCCATTGACCAGCGATGCGTAGAACGCCACCTGCCCAAAATCATTGAGGCCGGAGCGTTCCTCATCGACGCCCGCAGCGAACCCGACTGAGGAGACCGTACTTCCGGCCAGCGCCTGACCTTCACGAACCACCCGAACGATCTCCACGCCATCGCTTATGAACACGCCGAGGTTATCAGCGGCGCCGCCACTTGTCCCGGTCAAGTCTTCGACAAATGCCACATGGTTCAAGTTATTCAGGGCCATGTTGCTGCTGATGTGTCCAAACACACCGTTGCCGTCCGGGGCACTTTGACCTTCGCGAGCAATCTGCGTGATCGAGCCACCGGAACTCGAGAAGTAACCGCTGTTGTCACTACTCCCACCGATCGTGTCACGGAGGCTGTTTCTAATCCCGACTCGGTTGGAATTGTTGATCGGAAAAACGCTCGCGGTGATTGAACTGAAGACCCCGTTGCCATCGGGCGTCGGTTCTCCTTCACGTAGTATCTCGGTCAACGTGCCCCCGGTACTGGTAAAGACGCCGTCATCATCGAGGGTGCCGCCGCTGGAACCTTGAATCAACGAGCTCCTGAAAGTGACGCGTCCGAAGTCGTTAATGCCGGTTCCGGTGAAGCTTCCTCCCAACGTGCCGTTGCCACCGGGTGTTGAGTCCCCTTCACGGGCGATCTCGATCAGGTCGCTGCTGTTGGTGCCGCGCAAGACAATTCCATCTTCGCCGGTGCCGCCGCTATTGCCGCTGTAGTCGGCGGCGAACGTCACTTGCCCGAGATTATTGATCGCCGGATTGGATTGGATGCCGCTCAACCCGAACACGCCATCGCCGTCATGGGCGGGATCGCCGTCGCGCGCGATCCTGGTCAAAACGCCACTGGTGTAAACGTACACGCCGTGATCATCCAACGAGCCGCCGCTGGTACCGGTTAAATTGGCACGGAACGCGATCTGACCCAGATCATTGAAGATGGGCGTGTAGAAGGCACTGGATGAAAACGTGCCGTTGCCCTCAGGCGGCGCCGCGCCCTCGCGGGCAATCTGTATCAATGATCCGCCCGACCCGCGATAGATGCCGCCGTCATCCAGGCTGCCGCCACTCGTGCCGGTAAGGAAGCCCTCGAAAGCCAACTGACCGGCGTCGTTGATCGCGGGGTTGTCAAAACCGCTGAATGTCCCATTGCCACCAGGCGGCGCGGCGGCCTTGCGCGCGATCTGCGTCAGCGTCACGCCGTCGCCGCGGAAGATGCCGCCGTTATCCAGGCTGCCGCCGCTGGTGCCGATGAAAAAACCCTCGAACCCCACCTGACCGGCATCGTTGAGGACGGCGCTGTTGGATGTGAACGCTGAGAACGTCCCATTGCCATCCGGCGCTGCGTCACCCTCCTGGGCGATGATGTCGACCGCGGCGTCGGCGACCGAGGTCAGACCGGCTAAGGACAAGGCAACAGATAGCAATGATGTAACACCATAGCGATAGCTCTTCACGAGGTGGCTCCTTTCCCAGGATTCCCGGTGGCGGTGCTGCGTCAGAGGTGTACCCGACCCGTGACAGCATCCATACCCATGTCGTTCGGAAATCATAGCCCACGTATCGCGACCGATCACGGCAATCTGGCCCGCCCCAACGTCATCGGCGCAGGTACGCCCGACCGAATGGCGCGGCATGTCGCCGCTGAACCACGCTCTGACGCCCGCCAAGGCCGTTCCCACCCGTCCCGCGGGCCGCACCAGATCAATTGCGGATACCGATCCATCCCCTTTGCTCACCCCAGCAGCGATTCGCCCGTCATCTCCGCCGGCTGATCCAGCCCCATCAGCGCCAGCGCCGTCGGCAACACGTCCGCCAACCGCCCGCCGGGCCGCAATGCCACCTTCCCGCCCGCATGTCGCGGGTCCACCACGATCAGTTCCACGTCGTACGTCGTGTGAGCCGTGTGCGGTGAATCGATCTCCGGCGACCACATCTGCTCGGCGTTGCCATGATCGGGGGTGACGATCAACTGCCCCCCCCGCTCCAATGTTTTATCCACAATCGCCCCCACGCACTGATCCACCATTTCGATCGCCGCAACCGCCGCATCGACCTTGCCGGTGTGCCCGACCATGTCTCCGTTGGCAAAATTCACCACGATCAGCGCATAATCGCCGTCCAGGGCCTCCAAAACCGCATCCCGGACGCCCGGGGCGCTCATCTGGGGCTGCAGATCATACGTCGCAACCTGCGGCGACTGAATAATGTGCCGATCCTCGCCGCCGAACGGCTCGTCGCGGTAATCATTAAAAAAGAACGTCACGTGCGGGAACTTTTCGGTCTCCGCACAGCGAAACTGTCGTAACGAAAGCGCCTCCAACCACGCGCCGGCGATATGCTGCATGGGTGGACGGCGTGGAAAAGCGACGTCTACCCACGCGCTCAGCTCCTCCTCGTAGGCCGTCATCGTGATGTAGCACAGGTCCAGCCGCGGCCCCCGATCGAAGCCTCGGACCCCAGAATCGGGGCTGGGCGGCACAAAATTAAAAAAATTTTTCATCACAAATGCGCGGGAAATTTCACGCGGCCGGTCGCCCCGATAATTGAAAGAAACCACCGTGTCCCCATCCCCGATCCGCGTGTCGCGCCAGTCCTCACCCACCGTCCGAGGCGTGACAAATTCATCACCTGTCTGAGAGTCATTCGTGGGCCGATCGTAGTAGTCCCGCATCGCCTCCCGGGCATCAGCAAAACTGGGCGCCGCCTCCCCGCGACCGGTCATCAGATCGTACGCGCGCTCGACGCGCTCCCACCGATTGTCCCGGTCCATCGCGAAGTATCGGCCGCACAAACTCACCACCCGTCCCACGCCGATCGCGCGGCACTGCGAGTCAATCTGATCAACGAAATCCACCCCCGAAAACGGACCGCTGTCACGCCCGTCGGTCAGCGCGTGAATCACCACTCGGTCCTGACCCATGCGCGCGCACGCCGCCAGACAACCATATAGATGTTCCAGTCGCGAATGCACGCCCGCATCCGACACCAACCCCAACAGATGCACCGCCCCGCCCGTCTTCAGCGATCGCTCGATCCCCTTGATAATACTGGGGTTATCGTTGAACTCGCCATCGCGCATGGCCCTGGAGATGCGCACGGATTCCTGATCCACCACTCGACCGGCGCCGATGTTCTGATGGCCCACTTCGCTGTTGCCCATCGTGCCGTCGGGCAGGCCGACGTCCTCGCCCGATGTGTGAATCAGCGTCCACGGATACGCCGCGAGCAGCGCATCGCAGCGCGGCGTGCGCGCCAGCTTCACCGCGTTGAATCCATCGTGCTCAGGATGCGGATTCACGCCCCAACCATCACGCACGATCACGACCATCGGTGTGTTCAATGTGCCTGCCACGTTCCATGCTCCATCGATAATGCCCAGACGCCCGCCCGACGCGCCGGGACCCGTCACCGCGATGATTGTACCCGCTGCGCGTGGTGCGTCACAACGCCCGCCGCAGGCCCATGCGCCGCGCGTGTGGCGTGCCGTCCACGGCTGCGGCCGCGCCTCCGATGGGACCCCATTTCGATCGCCGATTCGTCGTTATCAACACTGAAAACCGCGCGCCGTGAGGGCCGTCTGGCCAAAAAATCGCTCAAGTGACGCCGAAGTGTCTGTCGATAAAATTCTTCAACAACGCGCTAGAGGTGTTGACAGCAAAAATGTTGCGACGATACAGTAGGTCACAAGCTCCTATCGGTTCACGTTGCGGAAAGGAGACGTAGCCATGGCTAAGAAGAAAGCCACCCGTAAGAAGGCGACCAAGAAACGAAAGGCCACCAAGAAGAAGGTGACCCGTAAGAAGGCCACCAAGAAGAAGGCGACCAAGAAGCGAAAGGCCGCCAAGAAGAAGGTGACCCGTAAGAAGGCCACCAAGAAGAAAAAGGCCGCTAAGAAGAAGGTGACCAAGAAGAAGGCCACGAAGAAGAAAGCGACCAAGAAGCGCGCCAAGCGCCGCTAAAGGTCACGTGTTGGTGAGTTGATCTTCCGCCCCGTACCGATCGGGGCTTGAACTAAGCCCGGGCGTTCGCTCCGAACCAAACCGAACGCCCAATCTCGCAACCGCACGCCGACGGAGCTAGAAGTCAAAAAGGTGCCGGCCCAGGCCGGCACCTTTTTTTGCGCCCGTCGCACCGTGGCCGGACCGCGCCATGTCGCCATGCCGTCACCCCCATCTCAACAAGCTGCGCCCGTCCGGCGCCCGCCCGAATCAGCGCCCCATACCCCGCCCCTGCCGCCTTGCCCGGCGTCCGGCCCACACTATACTGATCCCAAATCGGCTGGGTGCCTCAGTCCCCCCAGTGAATCATCGCGCAGCGCCCGCATGGGCCAAGGAACTACTCACATGCCACACATCATCGCCGAGCCGTGCATCGGAACCAAAGACACCTCCTGTGTCGACGTCTGCCCCGTCGACTGCATCCATCCGACCAAAGACGAACAGGAATACGAACCCGCTGAGATGCTCTACATCGATCCCGACACCTGCATCGATTGCGGCCTGTGCATCGACGAGTGCCCGGTCAAAGCCATCTTCCCCGAAGAAGACCTCCCCGAAGAATGGCAGGACTACATCGAGAAGAACGCTGAGTATTACGCCTAAGCCGTCGCCACGATCACAACATCGACATGCAACCCGACGCCCGCGCGTCGGGTTGTTTCTTGTTGTTGTCCCGACGTCACGCCCGGTCGTCTGCCAGGCCTTCGGTGGTGTCCAACGCTTCAGTTGGATCCGCGCCGGTCGCCTTGCGCGTCTCCACGATGCGACCGGTGATCGCCGCGCCGACCTGAAACGACGAGCCA
>NYZD01000032.1 GCA_002685935.1 Planctomycetaceae bacterium
AAGCCCCAAATCCTAAAGTTCAGACTTATTCCGGAAAGGCATGGTGGGGGGGGGGTGGGGGGGGGGGGGGGGGGGTTACTGCGGCTATTGAACTATGCGTTTCCGGTGGGGCGGTACCTGGACATCGCGGTGTCGGTGCACATCACATTTCCGTTGGTGTTCGGTTTGTATCTGATCACGGCGCTGGGCGAAGGGCATTTCGCGTGGACGTTTCGTTGGCTGTCGCTTTTATTTTTGAGTGTGGTGCTGCACGAGTTTGGTCATGCGCTGGCGTGTCGGCAGGTGGGGGGGACGGCGGATCGGATCTTGATCTGGCCTTTGGGGGGGCTGGCGGCGTGCGCGCCGCCGCACCGGGTGTGGGCGCACTTTGTTACGACGGTGTGGGGGCCTTTGGTGAACGTGATTATTGCGGGGGTTTGTTTCCTGGTTTTGTGGCTGCGGTTCGGGTTTGAGGCGATGCCGGTGAGTCTGGATCCGTTCCATATGTGGCTCCCTGGGCGGCCGACGGGTCTTGCGCTGTTGACGGATCTGTTCGTGGTGAATTACGCGCTGCTGCTGTTTAACCTGGCGCTGGTGTTTTATCCGTTTGACGGGGGGCGGCTGGTGCAGGAGGCGCTGTGGTGGCGGCTGGGGTATGGCAGGAGCATGCGGATCGCGACGCTGGTGGGGCTGGCGGGGGCGGTGGTGGTGGCGCTGGTGGGGCTGGCGTGGGATGAGCTGCTGCTGGTGTTCATCGGGGTGTTCGGGTTTATCACGTGTTATCAGCAGCGGAAGCAGATGCGGTTTGAGGGGGCGGATGAACCGGCGTGGGGTCAGTCGTTCGACGCACAGGGGTCGGCGGACCGGACGGGATGGTTCGAGCGTTGGCGGGATCGTCGGGCGGCGGCGCGCGGTCAGCGTCTGCGCGAGCAACGGGAGCAGCGTGAGGCGGAGGTGGATCGGATCCTGGCGAAGGTGCACGAGGAGGGACTGGCGAGTTTGAGTGAGAAGGAAAAGCGCGTGCTGTCGGAGGCGACGGAGTCGAAGCGGGGGGGGTGAGGGGGATCGGACCGCGGGATGCCTCCGGCGGCTATTGGGAGGACCAGCATGGAAGATGGCGGAACACGCGCCGGGGATGAGCGCGTGCGGCATTTCACTGACAAAGCGGGGCACCGGGAGTTATCCCGATGCTCCGTGATCGGTTGATTTACCAGCGATCGCCACCTGAGCGATTGCCGCCACCACCGCCACCGCCGCCGGTGTTCTTCGGGCGGGCTTCGTTGACGTTGAGGGTACGGCCGTCGACTTCGGTGCCGTTGATCGCTTCAATGGCGTTCTTGGCATCGTCGTCGCTGGCCATGGTGACGAAGCCGAAGCCGCGTGGGCGTCCGGTGTCGCGATCGGTGATGAGCGCGACTTCATCGACCTGGCCATGGCTGGCGAACAGTTCCTGCAGTGATTGCTCGCTCGTGTCGAACGATAGATTTCCAACATAGATTTTCATCACGATACTCCTGACATGGTGACAGTCGGAGGATCAGCAGAACCTGCTCGGATTTAATCAAGAGGGAGCGGACCCGTGGACGCGTCACGATTGCGAAGGCCCGGGCACGGTGCACAGGCCGGGATTGACGTCTTGCGGTCCAAGCGAAACGTCGGGGTGAATGGCGCCATTCGCCATTCGGGAAAGCACGATGGTAGCCACGGTGGGGCGGCAGAGCAAATCGGATGCCCCCGGTCATCGCGGAGCCGGGTTCCTATGGGAACGGACGGGCGACGGGCGCGGCGGCGCGTTACCACGGCGTGCTGATACGGCAAGCGGTGCGGGAAGTGGGTTTGCCGCGGGTCGAGCGAATGGCGGTATTATCCGGGCATGGCGGCGATACGGTTTGAGATATTGGGTCGGAGTGCGGTGACGGGGGCTCGTGTGGGGCGGGTGGAGACGTTGCATGGGGGTTTTGACACGCCGGCGTTCATGCCGGTGGGGACGAAGGCGACGGTGAAGGGGCTGCTGCCGGACGTGGTGGCGGGGACGGGGAGTGAGGGGTTGTTGAACAACACGTATCACCTGATGCTTCGTCCGGGCAGTGGGTTGATCGCGGAAATGGGCGGCGTGCATCGATTTATGGGATGGGACGGGCCGATCCTGACGGACTCGGGGGGGTTTCAGGTTTACAGTCTGAGTGATGCGCGGCACATCGATGAGGACGGGGTGACGTTTCGCAGTCATGTGGATGGTGCGGAGGAGCGGCTGACGCCGGAGCGGTCGGTGGGGATCCAGAACGAGTTGGGGGCGGACATCATTATGGCGTTTGATGATTGTCCGCCGGCGCCGGTGGCGGGGGATGGTGACGCGGCGGCGGTGGATGGCTCGGGCCGGGCGCGGCATGGGGTGGCGGCGGCGGAATACGATGCGCGGAATCTGGCGGCGGCGGCGCGAACGCGGCGGTGGCTGGAGCGTTGCGTGGCGGCGCACGGGCGCGGCGATGAACAGGCGCTATTTGGGATCGTGCAGGGCGGGGTGGATCTGGAGCTGCGGGCGCGGTGTGCGGCGGAGGTCGCGGCGCTCGATCTGGCGGGGTATGCGATCGGGGGCTGCGCGGTGGGTGAGGATTATCGGACGATGATGGAGATTGTGTCGCACACGGCGGGGATGTTGCCGGCGGATCGGCCGCGTTATCTGATGGGGGTGGGCTACGAGCGTGATCTTCTGGCGGCGGTGAAGGCGGGGGTGGACATGTTTGATTGCGTGTTGCCGACGCGTAACGGTCGCAATGCCAACGCGTTCACGCCGACGGGTCAGATTCGGGTGCGGAACGCGGGGTATGCGCGGGACGGGGGTCCGATTGACGCGGGTTGCGACTGTTTGACGTGCGAGCGGTTCAGCCGTGCGTATCTGCGTCATTTATTCATGGCCGACGAGATGCTGGGACCGATCCTGGTGAGTTTGCACAACATCCGTCACTTTCAAAGGCTGATGCTGGACATTCGTCGGGCAATCCGCGATGATTCGTGGTCTTTGGTCGAGCGGAACTGGCCGGTTACGGTGAGTCCGCCGGTGTCATCCGATTCGTAACGGTCGCGTCACCGGATAGCTGATGAGGATCGGCGTGGTGGTGAGTCCAGAGGTGGGGTGGCGTTCAGAGCGACTACGGCGCGCGGTGCGCGTCGTGTTTGGTTAGGAGTCAGCATGTTTGAACCATGGACGTTAACGCTCGGTCAGGCAGACTCGATCGCACCGGCGGACGACGGCGGCGGCGGCGCGCCGGCGGGCAATCCGCCTGCGCCGGATTCGACGCCGGATGCGGTGACGGGGGATCAGGGCGGCGGGAACGGCGAAGTGACCGAGCAGCAGCAGGACGAGCAGGCAGATCAGAAGGGCGAAGGTTCGGGCCTGCCGTTCGATCCGATCGTGATCGTGATGTTGGTGCTGGTGGTGTTCTGGGTGCTGATCTTCTCGGGCAAGGGTCGGGAAAAGAAGAAGCGGGCGGCGCTGATCGAACAGTTGAGCAAGAACGTGCAGGTGCAGACGATCGGGGGGATCATCGGGACGGTGGTCGAGGTCAATGAGAAGGACGTACTTGTGAAGGTGGATGAGGCGTCGAACACGCGGATGCGTTTTGCGAAGGGCGCGATCCAGCAGGTGTTGTCAGATACTGAGGAAAAATAACTTTGCGGGGCCGGTCGGATTGAGGCGGCGCTGCGATCACCCTTAAGTTGATTTGGGATATTCATGGAAGCGACATTGGTTACCTACGTGCTCTACGGCGTTTTCATCGCGTCTCTGGCTGCGACGGCGGTGCTGGGGATGATCGGGCGTCCGCTGGGCTGGCGATCGACGCTGATCATCGCGGTGATCAGTCTGTTCTGCGCCGAGCTGTATCCGCCTGCGGAGCAGTTGCGGCCGGGCATCGATCTGGACGGCGGTGCGAGCCTTTTGTACGAGGTCGATCTGGAGGGTGTGCAGAACAAGGCCGCGGCGATGCGGGAAGTGTTGGAGATTCTTCGCAAGCGGGTGGACCCGGGGGGGACGCTGAACCTGGAATGGCGGGTTGAATCGGGCAATCGGATTGAGATTCGGATGCCGACGCCGGACAAGGCGGCGCAGGAGCGGCGGGCGAAGTTCGACGATGCGTTCAAGGAGATCACGGATCGGAACCTGCGCCGATTCGCGGTGGTGCAGGCGATCGAGGCGGGGTCTCCGCTGGAAGGATTCGAGCGCGGGGTGACGGGTCGCGGCGCGCTGCTGGCCGCGGCGCAGGGGGCCTACGACGAGTTGGGGCAACTGCCTGAGGACACATCGCTTGAAGACACGCGTCGGATTGATGCGGAGGACCGATATGACGCGGCGCTGGAAGCGCTGTTCGCGACGAACATCGACGAGGCGGTTCTGAATCGTGCGCTGGGGTTATCGACGGACAAGAAGAAGGATGATTTGACGAGCCCGCGTGAGATGGAGCTGGCTCGGATCAAGATGGCGCACCCGGATCGATCGGCGGAGATCGATGCACTGGTCGTGGTGTACGACGAGTACAGCGCGAACCGGGGCACGCTCGATGACGTGAACGATCTGAAGCGCCTGCTGCGGGGCTCGGGGGTGTTGGCGTTCCGGATGGCGGTGACCACTGATGACGTGAACCCGGCTGAGCTGGGGCGGCTGCGCGACGTGCTGGCGGCGAGCGGTCCGGTCGGCAGTGATGAGTTCAAGTGGTATCCGGTGAACAACACCGAAGCGTGGATCGAGGATGCGCGCGACCGGACGAAGTTCCGCGAGAAGCCGCTGGAGTTTTTCGAGGAGAACCGGGGCGTGCTCGCGGGCGAATACGGCGGGCAATACTACCTGCTGCTGTGGGACCGCGAGGACAAGACCCTGACGCGCTCGAAGCCGCGTTGGGAGTTGACGCGCGTGTTTCAGTCGGTGGATCAGAACACGGGGTATCCGGCGTTGGCGTTTAACATGAATCCGCGCGGGGCATCGTATCTGGGCGCTCTGACGGGTAAGCACGTGGGCGAGCAGATGGCGATCGTGCTGGATGACGAGGTTTACTCGGCGCCGGTGTTGAACGATCGGATCTCGGACAGCGGGATCATCACGGGCGGCCGGGCGGGTTTCAGCAGTGAGGAGTTGACGTATCTGAAGCGGACGTTGCAGGCGGGGCGACTGAAGGCGGGCTTGAGCGAAGAGCCGATCAGCGAGCGGACGATCTCGCCGTCACTGGGCGCGCGGGAATTGAACAGCGGGATGAATGCGGCGTTGTATGCGTTGATCGCGGTGGCGGTGTTCATGATGTTGTACTACCTGTTCGCGGGGGCGGTGGCGAATATGGCGCTGCTGGCGAACATCGTGATCGTGCTGGGGGTGATGGCGACGCTTGACGCGACGTTCACGCTGCCGGGGATCGCGGGGATTGTGTTGACGATCGGCATGTGTGTGGACGCGAACGTGCTGATTTTCGAGCGGATTCGTGAGGAGCGCGAACGCGGCGCGGACATGTCGACGGCGCTGCGACTGGGTTACGGCAAGGCGTTGAGCGCGATTATCGACGGGAACGTGACGAACCTGATCGTGTGCGTGATTCTGGCGTACACGGCGTCGCCGGAGGTCGTTGGTTTCGCGAAGGTGTTCGGTTTCGGCATTTGTGCGACGCTGTTCAGTTCGCTGTTCATGACGCGCGTGATTTTCACGCTGTGGTCCCGGGCGGTGGGCCTGAAGCAGCTGTCGATGGTGCCGACGCTGATCCCGGCGGTGCGGGGTCTCTTGAGCCCGAACGTGAAGTGGGTGAATCTTCGTGGCGGGTTCTTTGTGTTGAGTTTCATTGCGATCGTCGGGGGCATCGTGCTGACGGCGCAGCGCGGCGTGGACATGCTGGACATTCAGTTTCGTGCGGGGACGGAAGTGGAGGTGGAGGCCGAGGTGCAGATGCCGGTGGCCGATGCGCGGTCGCGGATCGACAGTGTGCCGACGTGGCTGGCGGAGGGGTTCGACGAAACGACGCTGAGCGACGGTCAGCGCGACGGTCTGGCGCGTCTGCGGAAGGAGATGGAGTCGGCGGGCGTGACGGTCGAAGATCTGGCGGTGCTGGCGGATGCGTCGGTGGTGGGGGTGGGCGAGAAGAACGAGGATCTGACGTATAGCGCATTCTCGGTGGTGTCGACGGTGGAGCAGCAGAAGGTGGCGGCGGCGGCGGTTCGCGCGGCGTTCGGCGACGTGATCAAGGCGCAGTCGAGCCTTGGGTTCGAGCATGATGATGTGGCGGGCGTGATGGATCAGGACAGCCTGCCGCCGAACGTGCACGGGATTGACAAGACGTGGCTGGGCGACGTGATCGGCCGCCCGGGCTTGCGGCTGGATGTGTCGGACCGGATGGGCGGCGTGGCGATCGTGATCGACCAGATCAGCCCGGCGGTGACGGTTGAGGATGTCGAGGAGCGGATCAAGGCGATGCGTCGGATGCCGGACTATGCGCGGCATCCCTACGTGGCGGTGGAGGTGATCGGGTTGGGCATGGCGGCGGGGTCGGCGTCGAGCGAAGAGCCGACGTATACGTCGCTGGCGGTGGTGGGCAAGCATCGTTCATACCATTACATCGATGATGCGTCTGTATGGGGGGCTGAGTTCGCGGCGGTGGAATGGAATCTGTTGCGTGATGCGC
Organism: Planctomycetaceae bacterium; assembly: GCA_002685935.1. Classification (GTDB taxonomy): domain Bacteria; phylum Planctomycetota; class Phycisphaerae; order Phycisphaerales; family Zrk34. The sequence goes on from NYZD01000032.1 coordinate 6,633, forward strand.
TGACGCGCCCGACGAGTCTGGACAAGGTTTCGAATTACACGCCGACGGTGGCGAGGTCGATTCAGCAGAAGGCGATTGTGGCGCTGGTGCTGAGTTGCTTCGCGATCGTGGCGTACATCTGGTTCCGGTTTGGTTCGCTGCGTTACGGTCTGGCGGCGATTGCGGCGTTGTTGCACGACGTGGTCATCGTGATCGGTCTGGTGGCGGTGAGCGGGTTGATCTATCGCGCGATGGGAGATCAGTCGCCGCTGCTGATCGAGCCTTTCCGGATCAACATGAACGTGATCGCGGCGCTATTGACGATCATCGGGTATTCGCTGAACGACACGATCGTCGTGTTCGACCGGATTCGTGAGGTGCGAGGCAAGCTGGCGCACGTGAGTCCGGAGATTATCAATACGGGCATCAATCAGTGCATCAGCCGCACGTTGTTGACGAGTTTCACGACGTTTCTGGCGGTGGGTGTGATGTACACCTGGGGCGGGTCGGGCATTCGTGACTTTGCGTTCGCGGTGTTGTGCGGCGTGGTGGTCGGGACGTACAGTTCGATCGCGATCGCGGCGCCGATTCTGTTGATCGGAACGAAGCGTACGGTGACGACTCAACGTGAGCGGGGCGCGGCGGACGGCGAGCCGGCGACGGCGTGAGGTCCGCGGCGTTGGGCGACGGCGTTGTTGTTGGGATTGACACGGACGTCATCAATCAGGCGAGGGAGCGATCGGGATGGCACGTCGAGACATTGGTGCGGTGATCGGGGTGGGGCTGTTGATATCCGTGATGCTTGCCTGCGTGTCGCCGGTTGAGGCGGCGCGTGCGAATGATGCGTCGTCGAAGAAGATGGATCTGAATGCGATGGTGAACCGCGCGCTGGCGGGTATCGAGTCGGAGGATGAATCGGCGGCGGCGGAGCGGTCGGAGGATGGTCCGAAGGCGGGAGCTGAGGGCGTGCCGGGCGAGGGCGCAGTCGCGCCGGGGTTGAAGGGGGCGTAAGGGGTTACGGCTGAACCGACATCGACGCACGGGCCGGCGACGGATGTGCCGGAGGTGGTTGTGCCGATTGATCTGGGTCGGTCGCCGGCGGCGAAGCCGGTGCGGGCGGTGGTGATGACTCAGAAGCCGGCGCCGTCGGCGGGTGGGTTGTCGGGGCCGGGGGAAGGGAAGCCGGGACTTCGAGAGAAGATGCGGCCGCCGATTCCCAGGGAATACCGGATCAAGGCGGGGGATACGCTGGGTCACATTGCGCAGCGGTTCTACGGTCGGGCGCGCGAGCATGCGGCGATCGTGAAGGCGAACCCGGGGATCGATCCGCTGCGGTTGCAGGTGGGGCAGGTGATTCGCCTGCCTCGGCGGATGACGGCGGACGTCGTGAAGCGTGCGGCGGCGCCGGGCGCACCGGGCGCGGCGGATCGGTTGAAGACGGATGGTCCGCGCGGTGGGGCGGGGGTTCAGCGGCGGGTTGTGGTGCGCTCGGGTGACTCGCTGTATCGCATTGCGGAGCGGGCGTACGGGGATGGCGGGCGGTGGCGGGAGATATACGAGGCGAATCGTGAGGTGATTGACGATCCGGCGATGATTCAGATCGGGATGGCGTTGATGGTGCCGAAGCGTGGGGCTGAGCAAGTGGATCGGGGGCGGTAATTGGGTGAGGCGTGGGATTGGGGGGCAGCGTGGGCATATGGGGCCGGGGCGGGCCGCGGGATGCCTCTGGCGGTTAGTGCCTCGTCCTCGTTGATTTTTCGGTCATATTGTGGATGCATCCGATGATGGGAAGGTTCTGATCTTTCCCGCACGGA
>NYZD01000033.1 GCA_002685935.1 Planctomycetaceae bacterium
CAGCGCGCCCAGCGGCAAGATCAACATTGTCGCCACGACCGGGATGGTGGCCGACATCGTGCGTGAAGTGGCGGGCGATCATGCGCAGGTGACGGGGCTGATGGGCGAGGGGGTTGACCCACATCTCTACAAGCCCACGAATAAGGACAGCAGAGCGGTGCTCGGCGCGGACATGGTGTTTTACAACGGGCTGATGCTGGAGGGCCGCATGGGCGACGCGATGACCAAGGCGGGGCGCAAGGGCGTGGACGTGTACGCGGTGACCGAGGAGCTCGACGAGCAGTTTCTGCTTGAGCCGGCGGCTATGGCGGGCCATTGGGATCCACACGTGTGGATGGACGTGTCGGCTTGGTCGAGGGCAGTCACCGTCGTGGCAAACGCGCTTGGCGAATATGACCCGGATCATCAGGTTGATTACCAGAAGCATGCCGCGGCGTATCAGGCACAGCTCGCGGAACTCGACGACTACGTGCGGCGGGTGATCGGCTCGATTCCTGAATCGAAGCGCATTCTTGTCACGGCGCACGACGCGTTTAACTACTTCGCCCGCGCTTACGGCATGCAGGTGGAAGGCGTCCAAGGCATCTCAACGGAATCGGAAGCCGGGCTCAAGCGCATCAATGGACTGGTGGATCTGCTGGTCGATCGCAAGATCAGCGCGGTGTTCCGCGAATCGAGCGTCTCGGCCAAGCACGTCGACGCGCTGATCGACGGCGCCCGCAGCCGCGGGCACACGGTCGCTTACGGCGGGGAGCTGTTTTCCGATGCGATGGGCGCGACGGGCACGTACGAGGGCACATACATCGGGATGCTCGACCACAACGCGACGACCATCGCCCGCGCTCTGGGCGGCGAGGCACCCAAGAAGGGGCTCAATGGCGAACTCACGCTTGTCGGTCAAGCCCACTGACTATCCAGGACCGTCATCATGAGCACCACCGAGGTAAAACATTCGACGGCGGCCGACGGCGGACCGGTCGTCACCGGCGACCCTGCGTCCGGCGCAGCGCCGCTGTCGATCCACGACCTGACCGTCGCCTATCACCGCAAGCCGGTGCTGTGGGATGTGGATTACGACGCGCCGGCGGGCAAGTTGGTCGGGATCGTGGGGCCGAACGGGGCGGGCAAGAGCACACTGATCCGGACCGCGCTCGATCTGGTGCGGCGGGCCAGCGGCAGCGTCAACGTATTCGGCAGACCCTACCGGCGCGTGCGGCACCTGGTTGGATACGTCCCGCAGCGCGAAACGGTGGACTGGGATTTCCCGATCAACGCGCTGGACGTGGTGACGATGGGCCGGTACCGGAAGATCGGCTGGTGCCTGCCGGTCACCGGCCAGCACCGGACGGCGGCGATGGACGCGCTGCAGCGCGTGGGCATGGCCGACTACGCCCGGCGCCAGATCGCACAACTGTCCGGCGGTCAGCAACAGCGAGTTTTTCTTGCCCGCGCCCTGGTGCAGGATGCCCAGCTTTATCTGATGGACGAGCCGTTCTCGGGGGTTGATGCGGCGACGGAGCGTGCGATCGTTCAGATCCTTCGGGACCTGCGTTCGGCGGGGAAGACGGTGATGGTCGTGCATCACGATCTGCAGACGGTGCCGGAGTATTTCGATCACGTGCTGTTGCTGAACATGCGTGTGGTCGCGCACGGCCCGACGGCGGAGATCTTCACGCCGGAGAACTTGCACAAGACGTACGGCGGGCGGTTGACGCTCTTGAGTCAGGCGGCCGAGGCGTTCGCGCGCGGAGGTCAGCGGTGATCGCCTTGTGGGGCGCCACCCGATCGCCGAGACGGGGCGGACGATCCTGCCTGAGCGGCGCGCTTGCGCTGATCGTCATGTTGGTTTGCCCCGCGCCGGTCTTTGCGTCCGCCGATCAAGAGAAGCGTGCGGGGCGGTCGATCAACGACACACGTCTCGAGATGCCCACGTGGCAGGAAATCGGCCGGGTGGTTCGGCTCAGCGACGCGAACACGCGCTGGGTGGTCGGTGGTGTGACGATGCTGGGGCTCGCGGCGGGGATCGTGGGCACCTTTCTGTTGCTGCGCAAGCGCGCCTTGACGGCGGACGTGCTGGCCCACGCGACGTTTCCGGGCGTGACGCTGGCATTCATGATGACGGTTGCGATCGGTGCGAGCGGCAAGTCGATGCTCACGCTGCTGATCGGGGCCACGGTGTTCGGGGTCATCGGCATGCTGTGCATTTTGTTGATCCGGAACACGACGCGGCTCAAAGATGACGCCGCGATGGCGATCGTGCTGAGCGTGTTCTTCGGTCTGGGTGCCGCGATGATCGGGCTGATCCAGAACATGCCCGTCGGGAGCGCGGCGGGGCTGCAGACATTCATCTTCGGCAAGGCGGCGACGATGCTGGCTTCGGACGCGATGCTGATGTTCTGGGCGGTACTCGGGGTGGCGATCATGAGCATCCTGCTGTTCAAGGAGCTGAGCCTGATCTGTTTCGACGCGCAATACGCCGCGGCGCAGGGCTGGCCGATCGTTCGGCTGGACCTAGCGCTGATGGGTCTGGTCGTGGCGGTGACGGTGCTCGGGCTGCAGTCGGTCGGACTGCTGCTGGTTGTCGCGCTATTGATTATTCCGCCGGCCGCGGCGCGGTTCTGGTCGGATCGTTTGCTGACGATGACGATTCTGTCGGCGATCACGGGACTGTTGAGCGGTTACTTCGGCGCGACCATCAGTGCGCTGGTGGGGCGCATGCCGACCGGGCCGATTATCGTGATCGTCGCGGCGGTGGTCTTCGTCATCTCGATGGTGATGGGCACGAAGCGCGGTGTGATCGCGCACGCAGCACATCAAGCGAGATTTCGCGCGCGGACCCGCAGGCATCATCTGCTGCGCGATCTGTTTGAGTGGGCTGAACAACATGGAGATGCCGCGACAACCGAACCGGACGATCACCGGCCGACGCCTCGGGTGTCTCTCGATCATCTTCTGAATCTGCGGTCGTGGTCGAGCGGCGATCTGCGCCGCTCGGTCCGCCATGCCCGGCGCGCGGACCTGGTCACCGATCATCTGGATCGAACGATCTCGCTGACCGACACGGGCGTGATGGAGGCTCAACGCATCGTGCGCAACCATCGCCTTTGGGAAACGTATCTGATCACGCATGCCGACGTCGCCGCCAGCCAAGTGGACCACGAGGCGGACCGCATCGAACACGTGCTCGGGCGTGAACTGGTGATGCAATTGGAATCCATCGCGGCGGGCCGGCAGCCATATCGGGTGCCGCCGAGCCCGCACGATCTGGGTCAATCAAGTCCCGCGAACTGACGGTAGCGACGAGGCACCATGATCTGGACCGCCGCCGACACCTGGACCGCTGCGACCGCCGTACTGGCGGCGGTGGCGTGCGCGCTGTGCGGCAGTTTCCTGCTGTTGCGCAAGCAGAGCATGCTCGGGGATGCAATCAGTCACACGCTATTGCCGGGCATTGTGGTGGCATTTGTGCTCACCAGTTCCCGCCGCACGGGGCCGATGCTCATCGGCGCGGCGGCGGCCGGCGTGTTGACGGCCATGCTCAGCGAATGGGTGCGCCGCCTCGGTCGTGTCGAGGCCAGCGCGGCGCTGGGGATCGTGTTCAGCACGCTGTTCGCGGTGGGCATCATCATGCTTCGGATGATGGCCGATCACATCGATCTTGATCCTGACTGCGTGCTGTATGGCTCATTGGATATGGTGGCACTCGATCACGCGGTCACGCTGGTTCAGAGTCCGATCGAACCCGGCGCGTTCGGGCTGTTCGGTCATCTCGCGGCGGTGCTGAACTTCGGCCTGCCGCACATGACGCTGACGCTGGTCGCGGTGTTCGGGTTGAACGTGTTGCTCATCACGCTGTTTTACAAGGAACTGAAGATTGCGACGTTCGACCCGGACCTCGCGACGACGTTGGGGATTCGCGCGTCGGTGATGCACTATCTGCTGGTGGCGCTGGTGGCGATGACGGTCGTCGCCGCGTTCGAGGCGGTCGGCAGCATTCTCGTGCTGGCGATGCTGATCGTTCCGGCCGCCGGGGCGTATCTGCTGACCGATCGGCTGTCGGTCATGCTGGTGTTGAGCATGGTGATCGCGGCGGTCGCGGCGGTGGGCGGACAGTTGGCGGCCATCACGGTGCCGCAGGTCATCCCCGAAACATGGTTCGGCGTGGGCTTCGTGGATACGACGACCGCGAGCATGATCGCGGTCGTCTCGGGTGTGCTGTTCGCGATCGTGTGGCTGATCAGTCCTCGGCACGGACTGATCAGCAAGTTCGTCATCCGCGTGGCCCTGCACCTGCGGATCGCGCGGGAGGATATGCTGGGCCTGCTGTACCGCGCCAATGAACAGATGGACGCCGATCGGCAAACGGGCGCCCGCGATTTGTGCCGGACGCTGCACCTGAGGCCGCTTGCCGGGTGGCTGGCCCTGCCGGGCTTGCGATGGCGGAGACAGATCGAATTGCGGCGTGGGCAATACCAATTGACCGACCGCGGGCACCAGGTCGCGCGCCGGCTGGTGCGCTCGCATCGGCTGTGGGAGACGTACCTCGATCAGCAACTGGACGTCCCGGTCGACGAGTTGCACTTCCCCGCCGAGCAGTTGGAGCACGTGACCGACCCGGCCATGCAGCGTGAGCTGGCCGCCCACACCGACGGGCCGGAGGTCGATCCGCAGGGCAAGCGTGTGCCACCGTTCAACGCCGACAGCATCGATCATGATGAGCGGTGATCGGCGCGTTGGCGGACGGCCTCGAACAAGAGCAGCGCGGCGGTCACCGAGACATTGAGCGAATCCACCGCCCCGCGCATCGGCACGCGCAGCGTCACATCCGCCGCGTTGTGCCAGAACTGGCCGAGCCCCACATCTTCGGCGCCCAGGACGATCGCGCACGGTCGACGCAGATCGACCGAGGCATAGTCCCGCTGGGCATCGGGCGCGGCGGCGGCGATGTGGATCGCGTTTGTTCTGAGCCAGGCGACCAATGCTTCAGGCGTATCGCACACGATCGTGGTGCTGAACACCGCGCCGGTGCTGGCGCGTACGGCGTTGGGATTGAAGACGTCGGCGTCGGGCGCATCGAGGCACACCGCCGAAGCTCCCGCGGCATCAGCGGACCTGAGGATGGCCCCGATGTTGCCGGGTTTTTCCACGCCGCCGGCCACGACGACGAGGGCCGGCGGTTCCAGCGTCACGTCCGCAGGCGCACTGATCCGCGCCTTGAGCACAGCGACGAACCCGCTTAGCTGATCACGGTAAGACATCTTGTTGAGCACCGGCTCGGTGACTTCGGTCACCGGCGCGCCGCCCACGGCCGCACGTTCGATCAGCGTCGGGTCATCAATCAAGGGCGGACAGACAAAGATCTCAGCGAGGTCGAATGCGGCGTCGAGCGCTCGTCGCAACTCGCGCGGGCGCTCGACGCAGAACGATCCGGACTCCCGCCGATAGGCCGGCTGTTGGCGCAGGCGGACCACGTCCTTCACCCGGGCATTGGTCACGGATCGAATCATGACGTCGTCTCATCCCATGGGGACGCGCAAGCTGCTGGCGCCGAACAGGGCGTGGAGGTCCGTGGCGAACTTCGCCAGGAAAAAGTTGAGCACAATGATTGCAATGAAGCTGACGACGAAGGCTTCGGTGGTCGCTCGTCCGACGCCCCGCGCGCCTCGGCCGCAGTGGAACCCTTTGTAGCAGCTGACCAAACCGATCGCCAGGCCAAAGAACAGCGCCTTGACGAGGCCCACGCCGATATCCCACAGGGTGACGAACGACGCGGCGAAGGCCCAGTAATCGTGACTATTGACGCCGTGGACGACGACGGTGATGAGCCAGCCGCCGAACACGCCGAGCACGTCGGAGAATATGGTCAACACCGGGACCATGATCACACAGGCCACGACGCGCGGGACGGCCAGGTAGCTGATGGGTTCCGCGGCCATGACGCGCAGCGCGTCGATCTGCTCGGTGACGTTCATCGTGCCGAGTTCGGCGGTGAACGCGCCGCCGACACGCCCGGCGAGAATCATCGCGGCCATGACCGGCCCCAGGTGTCCGACGACGGAGACGCCGATTACGCCGCCGAGCCAGGCTTCCTGCCCGACGGCGCGGAACTGCTCGTACAGCTCGACGGCCAGCATCATGCCGATGAACGCCCCGATCACGATGATGACGGGAATGCTGCGCGTGCCGACGTCATAGAGTTGAGGCAACGCCAATCGCCAGCGGCGCAGATTCGGAAGATCGGCGACCATCCATCGCCCCACTTGCGTGCAGAACACTGCGGCGCGGCCAAAATGTTCGAGGGCGGTCAGGACGCCGGCACCAAGTTGCTGCACCGCATGGGTCATGGTGGTCTAGTTTACCGCCATTTGCGCGGCGCGCCACGCGTGAGACGCCGGCGTTTCTCATGGAGCGTGCCGTCCGCTATAATGCATGGATTCGATGGGAGTGTCTTGATGGGGTTGCGTGAGAACATTCTGCGGGATCCGGTGTCGGATCTGGCGTATCGGTCGCTCTTGACGATCGATGCCGACATCCCCGTGCATCGGGCGCTGTCGATGCTGCGAGATGCCAAGATCGGCTGCGCCGTGATCACGGATGACGCCGGCAAACCGCGTGCCCAATTCACGGAGAAACATCTGGTTGCCATGCTCGGGACGGGCAACGGATCGCTCGATGATCCGGTCGAGAAGCACATGTCGGCCGAATTCTGCATGGTCACCGGTCACGATACGGTGGCTCAGGTGATCGGCATGATGCAGACGCGTCGGCAGCGGTGGATCATTGTGGTCGACGACGATGGCAAGGCGGTCGCCATCACGGGGCTGCGCGGTGCGGTTGAGTACATCGTCGATCACTTCCCCCGGCAGGTAAAAGTTGAGCCCATCGGCACGAAATTGGCCACCGATCAGCGGGAGGGCGCTTAGATGGCCAAGCGACAACGCCGACCCGTGCAATCGGATGCACCGCAGGATCCGCTGAGCAATTACGATCCGACGGATTACGACGATGCGCTCGAACGGTCGCTGTGCGAGGACGATCTGCGCGACATCATGTCCCATCCCGCGATCACCGCGACGCCGGATACCGCCACGCGCGAAGTGGTCAACACGTTGCACGATCGTGCCGTCGCGTGTGTGATCATCGTGGACGACGGTCGCCCGGTTGGCATCCTGACCGAACGTGATGTGCTGAACTACGCCGCGGCCGGTTGGGATGATGTCAAAGACAAACCGGTGAGCGGTGTGATGACGCGCGACCCGGTCACGCTGCATGACAGTGACACGCCGGCGCGTGCCCTGAACGCGATGGCGAGCGGCGGCATCCGTCACATCCCGGTGACCGACATCGATGGGAAGCTGGTCGGCATGATTGGTATCCGGCGCATCACGCGATATCTGCAGCAACACCTATCCGAAGCGGCGGACCCCAACGCCTCAGGCGAGGCGTAAGACGCCCATGCTGTTTTATCACGCCGGCGGCGCGGTGAGGCGATCGGCGTTTGCCGTGCGATAGGGAAACATCGGCCCAATGTCGTGCGGATCGGGGTTATACCAGCACATGTCGGTCTCGCAGTAGGCGATCGATCCGTGATTGGGCGGTCCGGCGGCCGGATCGCTCACCAGATCATTGCGTAACCACACGGCCAATTGACGATAGCTCACTCCGGTTGCAAATAGCGAACGGAAGCTGCGCACGACGCGGCCGGGGCGCGTGGGCATCCCGCGTCCGGCCACGACCCACTGATTGAGGCGCCGGTCGGCCAGCGCCCGATGCGCGAGCTGCACCGCGCCCAGCGGTTCGCCGTCCTCATAGTGCACGTCGTAATTCGGATCGTGCAACACCCATTTTGAAAGTTTCCGGTCAAACACTTCGGTGATGAAGTGCCCGTCCATGCTGTTGACATCACGGGTGATGACGATGCACCGGGCCCGATGGCCGAGCGCGGCGGCACAGCCGACCATCACGACGGCGTAGTGGACGCACATCGTCACCTTGCCGTGCTGACCGTGATGATCATCGCGATTGACCCAATCGAGAATCGTGGCGGGATCCCAGGGGGCGTAGGCCGGACCAGACGGATCGTGCGACCAGCGCGTCGCGACCCACGTCCGCAGGGCGCGAATCTGTCGCCACGGGTCACGCTGCCGGCGGATCGCGGGCGGCAACGCAGCGGCAAGCTCGCGCAATTTCGGATGCACCGGGTCGTCATACCGAATGGCCGGCGGCGTCACCTCTCGCACGGTCGGGCTCGCGCTGCGCAGCCGAACCATGTATTCGCCGCGGAATCCCTGATGGGCCCCCATCGAATCGTTTTGCCACGTGGCTCCGCGATCGAAGCTCAGCGTGCTGAAACGCGGGGGCGAGGTGGGATCGATTCCCAACATCCACGCGTTCATCGCGGGCGTGTCGGCCCGCAGTTGCACGTCCAGTCGCTTTCCGGTCACGCGGCCTATGGGCACGCGGTACCATCCCCAATCGTTGCCGCGTGCGGCCAGTGGCTTGAGCATGGCCGCGCGCTTGCCGCAGACGCGCACTTCCAGCTGCACGCCGCCCCGCGCCGCATAGGGGTGGAGGTACAGCCACAGGTCGGCCGGATGCCCCACTGCTGCGGCTGTCACGTCGATCCGTTTGCGTGCCCAGCGCCATCTTGTGATCTCTTCGTGGTGGGTCTTCAGCGCCCGGCCTCGATCGGTGCAGAACATGCGTGACATTGTCGTTTCGGCCGCGCGAGTGGGCCGCCTCCATGGTCAGGTCAATCAGCCGCGAATCGATATCTCGCACTATACTGTAATCGTTAACCCCGGCCGCCGAACCGCGCCGCAATCGCTACAGGAACGCTCGATGATCGACTCGACCCAACTCGCCGCCCAATACAAATCCGAATGGGATCGCGCCGGCAACGCGATCATTCCCGGCTTCCTGAATGCCGACGAGGTCGCCGATGTGCAGGCACACATTGACGCATTGCTGAACACGGACCCGCCGGCGGTTCCGGCCGAGAATCGATTCCTGGAAGACAAGGATCGCCGGGATACGGTGAAATACCTCGCTCACCTGACGGATTACGACCCGTTCTTCGACGACCTGCAGAGGAGCGCACGCTGCGTTCAACTGGCCGAGGGTCTGATGGGAGACGGCGCTTCGCACCAGAACGTCGAGTGGTTCAACAAATGCGCCGAGATCGGGCGTGAGACGCCGCCACACCAGGATGGGTATTACTACATGATCGAGCCGAATGAGGGCATTCACTTCTGGCTGGCACTCGACGACGTGGATGAATCCAATGGATGTGTGCGCTATATCCCCGGGTCGCACCGCCGCGGATTGCGGCCGCATGTGCAGGGGACGCTCATCGGTTTTTCGCAAGCGATCGCGGATTATGGTGATGCTGACGAAGCGGCGATGAAACCGACCGCGCTTGCGGCGGGGGATTTGCTCGTGCACCACACGTTGACGATTCACCGCGCGGATCGCAACACGAGCCGGCGCTCGCGTCGGGCGCTGGGCATTGTGTATTACGCCGCCCGGGCCAAGGTGGACGAGGCGAAGGTGACGGCGTACCGCGAGGACGTGTTCAAGCAGTGGCAGGAGGCCGGGAAGATCTGATCAGGCGCGGCGTCGCGGCCGGCGCATCGCGCCGATCGCGATGGCGGGCAAGGCAATCCCCGCCGCGACCGGCGCCGGAACAGGATTCGGGTTAATCGCGCGATCGTAGGCAAACGCGCCGCCGCCATTCGACCCCAGAGACCACGCGAGCATGTGGAATCGCACGTCGATGTAGATGTCGTCCGTGATCAGGTGCAAGACAGCGGGGAAGTATTCGACGACGTTACCAATCTGAAAACGGTTCGCCTCGATGAACCCGCTGAAATTCAGATTCTGATACTGCTCGGCCCCGCCGCCGACCACGAAGAACGGATTGCCGTTCTGCAACGAAAACGCCCACTCCGTGTCGGCAGGATCCTGGTCGAATTGAGGCGTCTGGGTCTTCGCATTCAATAAGGGGAAAAGATCACCCCGCGTCAGCCAGACATTGTCGGTGATACGGTCCTGATTGGCCGGGTCCTGCCAATCGGCGAAGGGTTCTTTGACGAACGTCAGCACACCGTCGTCGAAATCCCATATTTCGGCCGCGTCGACGGCCGGGACAGCGGCCCACATGGCGCAGCAAACAGGAATCGATACGAATATCAGCTTTTGCATCACTCATGAGAATGTCTTGGAACGTTGCCCGGATTGCGGTCCGCTCAGATACCCGCAATATTTTTCGCGGATGCGCTGATTTCAGCGTGACGCGGCCACGTCCTGCGGCTCATTCTCGATCCGGGTCAGCCAGAAATCGCTGTCAAATCGCGCATCATCGGTCAGGTATCGCCAGAATCGCACGCGATTGACCATCTCGATGCGGCTCTCGTTGCCGTGCCAGCCGACCGGTGATTTGAGATTTCGGATCACTTCCGGATCGTCCAGATCATCGGTATTCCACAGCCGCACCTGCCTGACGGTGGGGTTCAAGCGCAGCTTGCACATGTATCGCATCTCGTCGGTGTGGTTCGGTTGCGCGCAGTGCCACAGATTCATGTGACCCACGAGCAGCGTGCCGGCTTTGCATACGACGGGCAACTGATCGCGGAAGTTCTGATAGCGTGCGATGTCCGATTCGCTGATATATCGGAATTGCGATCCGGGCAGGAACATCGTGCCGCCCATCTCACGGGGCGTGTCATGGGCGAAATAGAACAACTGGACATCAAACGCCTCACGCCGGGTGTCAATGATCGCATCGGCATGCCAAATCTGGGCGTCATGGTGCTTCGGACCCACCTTGTGGACAAAGTGATGGTCATAATCGGGATTGGGTCCGACGAGGCTTTGGATGATTCCCCGCACCTGGGGCATCCGGATGATCTTGCCGAACCCCGGCGAGTCGGTCCACAGATCGTAAAGCGGCGTGCCCGCCGTGGCGTACAGGCCTCCGTCACGTCCGTCAATCGGTAAACCCCCGTCCTCCATCTCATCACAGAACGCCGCGTTCAGTTCCGCGGGCACCAACTGCTCAAACGTCAACAGGCCGCGTGCGGCGAACTCCGCCATCTGTTTCGAGTTCAGCAGGTATTTGCGGTCCACGGTCATGGCGTATCTCCTTGGGTCGGTTGGTCGTCCTCCACCATTCGTTCGAGGATGTACTCGTGCTTCAAGAACGACGTGGTGTATTCCATCCCCGGATACGGCGGCAACTGCTGCGGAAACTGAATCACGCGCCACCCATCCCGCATCGCGGCCACGACTGAATCGTAGGGCGGCTCCTGGGCATCGCCGCTCTTGGGCTTCGTGCGTCCGGTGCCGTCAAACATCGACCACGCGGTCACGCCACTGTTCAGATCGGGCGTGGACAAGTAAAGAACCAACAGTTGCTGTCGTGCGGGCATTCAGCGCTCCAAGCAAGGCCGGCCAATTGTAGGGCGGTCATGGCCGACCGCA
>NYZD01000034.1 GCA_002685935.1 Planctomycetaceae bacterium
GATACTCAGGCAGCATGTGCGCCCAGTAGTTGGTCACTTCCTGCGATGTCGATGCATTATGCACCGCGCCGATGCCGTCGAATGCGCGATTCACATCATCCGCCGTCCGGCGCTCCGTGCCCTTGAACATCATGTGTTCGAGGAAGTGGCTCACCCCCATCAGCGCCTTGTCTTCATCGCGCGTGCCGGCCTTGACGTAAAAACCGCCGGCCGCGGTGTGCGCTGCGTCGTTGATCTCCGCGGTGACCCGCAAGCCGTTGTCGAGCGTTGTTTCTCGGAAGTTAATCGCCATGGTTTAAAGCAAACTCACGTCGTCGGGATCGATAGCGGCTCGGAGCCGATGTTCAATACGGTCATGGAATCAGGGCGGTTGCGATCGAGAAACTGATTCAACCCGTCGAGCGACACCGCGTCAATCTCTGCGGCGACCTCTTCCAGGGCGCGCGGTCGGCCAAATACGTAAAAATCATTCGCCAGCGCGTTCGCCCGTGCCGACGTCGATTCGCCCTGCATTACCACACGGGACTTCAGCCCCACGATCGCTCTTTGAAACTCATCTTCGTCCACGCCGTCACAGACGCGCTTCAGCTCCGCGACCATGACTTCCAGCGTCTCCGCCGCCCGCTGCGTGGTCGTGCCCGCATAGCCAAACACGCTGCCGCGATCGCGCGTCGCCGCGTATTGAGCGGCCACCGCGTAACACAGCCCGCGCTTCTCGCGCACCTCGGTGAACAGTCGTCCGCTCATGCCGCCGCTGAGCACCGCGATGCCCACGCGCTGTGTCATGCTCATCGGATCATTCTCAGGCAATGCGTCGTACGCCACGCCGATGTGCTGCTGCGCGGATTCGGCCGGCACGTGATGCGTGCCGCGCTCCGCCGACGCCGATTCCACGGCCTCGCTTGCCGACCCCGACCAGTCGCCCAGCAATTCACCGACCTGATCGCGCGTCGTCTCGAAATCCACCGCCCCGGCCAGCGACAGGATCGCCCCCTGCGAGACGCTGCGCTCCGCGAAGCCGGCCCGTACCTGCGCCGCGGTCAGTTGCTGCAGATCCTTCCGCCTGCCCAGAGAAGACCGGCCGAACGGCTCGGGCAGATGCCGCTGTTTCAACTCGATCATCACCTTCTGCTGCGGCTCGTCCTCCAGCGCCTCAATGGCCTGTAGCGCCAGCTCCCGTGCCGGGCCAAACCCCTCATCAGAAAGATGCGGGCGGCGAATCATGTCAAACAGAAGCGGTAGGGCGGTCGGCAGACGCTCACTGAGAATCGACGCATCCAGCCGCACATGTTGCGTCCGCACGTCCGTGCCTCGCTTCACACCAAGCTGATCGAGCGCCTCGCTGTGGGCCCGGGCATCTCGATCACCCGCCCCGCGGTGGAGCATCTCACACAACACCGAATACAGCCCCAATTGATCCGCCGGCTCGTCCGCCGTGCCTCCGGGCAGCAGCATCGCCATCCCCACGCTCTGCACGCCGGGCATCGGCTCGACCAACAACGTCAGGCCGTTGTCATAGGTATGTTGTTGAATCGTGCTCATTCCGCTCACGTCGCTGGTATATCGTGTCGGCATTGTACGGATGGATCGGGATTCCGCCACCGCGCAGGCCGCTCACGCGCCCTTAACGCTCCGGGTACAGCTTAACGATGTCCGCCGCGCCAAGCGGCAGTGTCACCACCACGCCCCCCGCAATCTTGCGGATTGCCAGCGGGCCTTGCTTGATACTCTCAGCCCGCGCCACCGCGAACCCCGGCCGGGCCGTCACCGTCAACGCATCCACCGGCGCGCCCGTCCAGTTCAACACCGTGATCGCCGCGCCGGCTTCAGATACGAGCATCGGCGTCTCGACCAGCGGCACGTTGGCGCTCACCGGAGCCACCACGCCCGCATCGTGCACCGGGTCCGTGATCAAATCGCGCAGCGTCTGGGAAAAGCCCGTCGGCAGCTTGTCCGTCGTCCCACTTCGCGATCGCCAATACGAAATGCCCGGCATGAACGTGAAGTGGACCTCACGCCCCTGCCCGATCCGCGTGATGTGCAGTGCCGGTTTCCCATCCGTGAAAACCAGTCTCGTGTCATCGTCCCGACGCAACCGGCCGCGCGGGCCGTACGCCAATACCTCTTCATCACCGATTCGTATCCGGCCGGATTGGGCCAGCGCATCGGAGTCTTTCACCAGTGCACGCGGCCGCGCCGCGCCCGCCGACCCCAGCACATCACACGGCTCGTTGTACCGATCGAACTGTCCGGCCCCGGAAACGGTCACCAACGTCCCGCCCGCCTTCATCCACGCCGCGATCGCCTCCTGCCCTTCGGCCGGAATGTTCGGCCCCGTCACGTACAACACCCTGTATACCGCCAGATCATCGGCGTTCAACATGTCTTCGTCGATCTGTTCCGTCGGTATGTTCGCGTGCTGCAGGGCCAGATACAGATTAAACGTCTCCGCGAAATAGTCCGTCGTGCGCCCGTTCAGGTTCGTGTTGGTCACGTCCAGCAGCGGCCGGTGCACCGCCCCCTCGGGCGTATCCCACAACTGAGATGAACGCGGATGCAACATCGCCACCTGCGGCTGCGGCATGCGTCCCGGCCACAACACGTCCTCCGCCTGGCCGATCATGTGGTGCGCCTCAGCCATCTTTGGCAGCAGGAACGATTTGTGCGAGTAGCAATTGCCCGGGAAATTGTATTCCGGACCGAACACGAAATACTTCAGCGCCTTGCCTTCAGACCCCGCGATCGTCAGAATCTTTTGCAGCACCCCGTCCTGGCGACCGCCAGCCGTGCGTGGAATCACGTACCCCCCGAAATCGACACCGCCCAAGCGCGCCGCCACACGCAACCGTGAACAGTAATACGACCACTGATAGGCCTTCTCGTCGCCGAACCAGTCTTCGGTCCACAGCATCGTGCAGCCGCGCATGCGGCCGAACTCATGCCAGTCGTGGCAGCCCATCGCTGCGTCAGGATCCTGCTTCGCGCTGTTGTTGCCGACCGGCCCGGGCAGATAGAAACGCCCGGCGAAGAAATTCCAATTCACCAGCACCGGGACCCCCGGGTAAAACGCTTTCTCCATCGCGCGCGTCGAATCGGCAAAATGTCCGGCGGAATCCCACGAGAAAAACCGCATCGTCCAATAGAACAACCGCTTGCTTGGCAGATCAGTCGCCGCCGTCTGCCCGATCGGTCTCACCACGTCCCAGTCCGTCGCCCCCAGGTCAGCCGGCGTGAATCCCTGAGCCCTCAAATATCCGTGATAGCGCGCCATCCCCTCCGGCGAAGCGAGCAACACCTCAAACCGCCCGGGGAAGTACCACCCCGGCTCGTCCGACATCGCATACGCCGCCATGTCCGTCCGCTCGTATCCGATGTCCAGATACGGCTTCGCCAGATTCGCCGCCCAAGCGTCAATCGACTCCAGCGTGATGTCTTCCGAGAAATCAAACGCATACCCCGGCGGGTTGTAGATGGCCCACGCTGTGCGCTCCTGACCCGCTTCCCGCAGCAGTTGGCGCACATTTCGGCTCGGCGGCGCCATGATGGCGTTGAACCCCGCGCGAGAAAGCTGCGTGATCCCCTCTCGCCAGTTCGTGCGGTCGCCGTCACCGCCGATAAAACGATCGATGATCGGGAAGTGCTTCGCCCGCTCCGCGGACGGCACCGCGGCCGTCCCCATCGCCGCCCAATACTTGCGGTTGTAGTCGGCCATTGTGCCCGCCCGCGCCTTTCCCGCCTCACGCCACACCAATACCCCCAGGTTGCCGCCCCAGAGCTCTGCCGCCATCGCAATGACCTGATCGTCCCCATCGAATCGTAACTCCAGTTCGACGTGCGTCGGATCCACCACGCCGCCGATTGATAGATGCGTGACCACCGGATAGCGCTTTAGATAGCTGTTGGGGTATTGGCCCACGATCGATGTAATCACGTCGCGATCCGCCGTCAGCCAGCCGCTGAACGCCGAACCCACCGCCTCCTGCGCCTCGGCGTTGCCCAGCGCAATGCGAAATGTCTGATCCGTGCCCGGCGCCGCGCCGCCGACGCTGACAATGCGCGCCCGTAATTCAAACGTCGGCACATCCGTTGCGTCAAACGCCGCAACGCCCGAAGTGGCGCAACACAGAGCGATCAACACCAATCCATAGAGATTCCGCATCATTCAATCCTCCGCATTCAGTGTCGGTCCCGGCGCGATCAGCCGCCGAACAGGCCCACCGTTTCAATGAACCAGTTCATGAACAGTTGCGTCAGTCGCGCGTTGTCGTCCAGCGGCAGGACTTCCACTTCAGGCCAGGCCGGTGGGTCCAATGCCATCGTCTCATCCTGCGCATAGCGCAATCGCCGCACGTGTATGTTCCCGGTCTCAAGCGCGTGGAGCGTCCGGTCAGCGCCGATCGTGAACGCCACCCGCTTCAACTCGGGTGCATCCAACTCCGGTCGCAGCCACATGAACGTCCGGCGGCCGTCCGCATGGTCCGTGATCGGCCCCGGCACCCAGCCGCGCCGCACGTGATACGCCACCAACTGCCCGACCCCCTCGGCGCTCGCCGTCAACGGTGAACTGAGCAGCGCCTCATTCGACGCCCGCACATCATCCGGCCCCGTGCCGATCCGTGCCCCGACACGGAAATTGAAGCCACCGTTAGCCGTGGGAAACACATTCAGATAAGGCGCCGGCCACAACGGATCGGCCGACGACACATAAATCGCCGGCTGATCCTTCGCGTAGATCGTCATGCCGTCGTCGTCACATCGATACGCCGAGGTCACGCCATCGGCAGATGTGACCAACTCGAATTGATTCTGCGCCGGCCGCGTGCAGAGGTACATCGTCACCGGCGGGCCGCCATCGGCACGCAGCACCTCAACGTGCGCCTCCAGCGCGCCGATTCCCGCTCGCACTGTCTCCAGCACGCCGAACACCGCATCGGTTGTCTGATCGATCCGCGGCTCCATGTCGGCGATCTGCTCGCCTAGCGTTCGCGCGATCGCCGACCATGAATCATCCGGATGCGCCGCGATCAATTGCTCGAAGTGATGCCGCGCCTGATCATGTCGACCCATCGCCAGATTGCACCACCCCCGTTGAAAATCCGTCTGCGGCTTCGACGCATCGTCACCGCTCATCATCTCAATGAGCGCCAATGCATCAACGAATTCATCGGCTCGCAGATGGTTGTCAATCAGCACCCGCATGATCGTCGGATCGGTGCGATCCTCCGCACTCAATCGTGGCGTGAAGACTGTCTCCAGGAACTGAGCATCGCGGCTATCCGGGATCTCGTGCAACGCCACCAACAGATCGCGAGCACCGAGATCCTGGTTGAACATCACCTCCACGATCTGAACGTGATCTGAGCGCATGTTCTCGATCTGCCGCAACGTTTCGATCAAATGCGAGGCCAACGGCTTGTCGTCCACCTCGCGGGCCGCCAAAGCGCTGCGAATCAAAAAACTATGATCCTGAAAAATCGAAAGCCCGAACTGCCCCAGCCCCAACTTCATCGCGTTGTAGAACGGCGCGCCTACCGCCGCGTCCCGATTGTCCGACTCAGCGATGTATCGATCGACAAACGCGCGATACGTCGCGGCATCTTCAAACAGCGTGACCACGTACAACGTCTGAAGAGACGCCGGATACTGAAAGATCAGCCGCGTCTTCATCTGGTCGGCCGCAGTCGGATTCTCAGACACCACCGCGAGTGTGTAAAGATCCAGCACCATCCGCGAGGCATGCGGCGAACGCGGATTCGCCGTGATATAAGCCATCGCCTCCCGTGCATAATCCGACGGCTTCTGATCCGCGAGCACCGGTGGCGGTGGGGCGGTCTCGGCATCCTGCGCCACACTTACGCACGGCAGAACAGCGAAACTGAACACCATTCCAGTAAGCAAATGTCTCAACGCCAACCCTCCGAATCGCGGACCGCTCGCCCGCAATCGTTGCACTACTGATTGAGTCCCAACACGTCGGCCATCGTGTATCGCCCCGGCCCCCGATCCGCCAGCCACAACGCCGCACGCAACGCGCCGCGGGCAAAGGTGTCACGGTTCGTCGCGACGTGTTTCAGTTCCAGTCGCTCACCCAACCCCGCAAAGTAAGCCGTGTGCTCACCCACGCAGTCGCCGATCCGCACCGCATGCATGCCAATCTGGCCCGGCTGCCGCGGATCGTCACCGGCCCGACCGTGCTTCAGATCGGTCTTGATGTCCCGGCCCGTCGCGTCGCAGATCGCCTCGGCAATGCCCAAAGCCGTCCCCGATGGCGCGTCGGCCTTGAACCGATGATGCGTCTCGACGATCTCAATGTCATAGTCCTCGCCGAGTTGCTTCGCCGCGCGAGCCGCCAGCGTGAAAAGCAGATTCACGCCCAGCGCCATGTTCGGCGCCTGTATGATCGCGACGTTTTCCGCCGTCGCGTCGATCGCCGCGTGATCCGCGTCGCTCAGCCCCGTCGTCCCGATCACCGCCGCCACGCCGAGTCGGCCGCATACCGCCACGTGCGCCCGCGTCGCCTCGGGCGTTGTGAAATCAATCAACACACGAGCCTTCCCGGTAAATCCATCGGTGACGATCACGTCCCCCGTCGCGTCGGCCGATTGCCCCAGCGCCGCGTGGCCCGGCGCTTCAAACGCCTCGCTCAGCGTCACGCCGTCGGTTTCCCCCGCCAGCACACACAGCCGCTGACCCATCCGGCCTCCCGCCCCGGCAATCGCGACGGTGACCGATCCTTTTTTACTTGATGAGTCGCTCATGGTCGGCATTGTACCGACCGACGCAGATCCCGGCACGCCGCCGGTTTGGATGTCCCGCGTCGGCCTGCTACCATTCCGCTTGGATGGATCGGCGCTGCGTGCCGGACCACCCCACCATGGACCCGTTCACCGATTTGGATGACGTCACCGCCCATGCCCAGCATCACCATCGACGGCAAAACGTGTGAGTTCGACGGTCGCCAGACCATCCTTCAGGTCGCGCTCGACAACGGTGTGGCGATCCCGCACTACTGCTACCATCCCGGCCTCAGTGTCGTGGCCAGTTGCCGCATCTGCCTGGCCGAAGTGGCCCAGCCCGACCCGCGCAAGGACAACGAACTTTCCCTCATCCCCAAGCTCGTGCCCACCTGTCAGACCCCCGCCGTCGACGGGGCCGAGGTCTATCTGCAATCCGACAAGTCGCGCGCCAACCAGCAGGCCGTCATGGAATATCTGCTGATCAACCACCCCCTGGATTGCCCCGTGTGCGATCAGGCCGGCGAATGCCACCTCCAGGATTACAGCTACGAGTACGGCCGCGGCCACTCCCGCTTCGAAGAAGCCAAGATCAAACAGCCCAAAAAAGACATCGGCCCCAACGTCTGGCTCTATTCCGACCGCTGCATCATGTGCACCCGTTGCGTCCGGTTCACCCGCGAGGTCACCGGCACCTCGGAGAT
Source organism: Planctomycetaceae bacterium (assembly GCA_002685935.1). Taxonomy (GTDB): domain Bacteria; phylum Planctomycetota; class Phycisphaerae; order Phycisphaerales; family Zrk34. The sequence goes on from NYZD01000034.1 coordinate 7,439, forward strand.
CTGCGTCAACGGTCGCGGCAACACCGAAGAGATCGACGTCTTCCCCGGCAAGGCCCTCGACAACCCGCTGTCGGCCAACGTCGTGGACATCTGCCCCGTCGGTGCGCTGCTCGATAAGGACTTCCTGTTCTCCCAGCGCGTCTGGTTCCTGACCTCCACGCCCAGCATCGACGGCCTCACCGCCTCCGGCGATAACATCTTCATCGAACACAACGAAGGGCGGGTCTACCGCATCAAGCCTCGCGCGAACGCCGACGTCAACCAATGGTGGATCAGCGACGAGATTCGCTACTCGTGGAAATCTGTCCACCACGAAGATCGCCTGCTCAACCCGCTGATCCAACAAGACGGCCAACCCACCGAAAGCGAATGGTCCGTCGCCTATGAAAGGGCTCTCGCCGGCCTCCGCGACGCCGCCGACAACGGCAAGCGACTCGCCGCGATGATCTCCCCCATGCTCAGCTGTGAGGAGGCCTTCGCCCTCGCCCAGTTCGTGCGTGGCGTCGATGATCGGGCCGTCCTCGGCGTCGGCCCCATCCCCGCCGATGGACAGGATCAGACCTTCCCCGGCGGCTATACCATCTACGCCGAGAAAGCCCCCAACGCCCGCGGTGTCCGTCGCGTCCTCGAACAGATCGCCGGCCAGGGCAACGTGCCCGACTACGCCTCGCTCCTTGGCCGTCTCAACAGCGATGAAGTCGGCGCGGTCCTGCTCACCGGCAACTATCCCCAATCTTGCATTGATGAAAAACTCACCGCCGCGGCGTCCGGCAAATTCACCGTGTCGATCGACATCTGGCCCGCCGCGCTCGCCGGCACCGCCGACGTCACCCTCCCCGGCGCCACCTGGGCCGAGAAGTCCGGCACCTTCGAGAGTATTCAGGGACGCCTCCAGACCTTTGAGCCGGCCATCACCGTTCTGGAACTCGCCCGCGCCGAGGGCCGCATCGCCACCGACCTCATGGTCCTGGCCGGTTTGGCCGACCCCGGCCGATTCGACGCCGCCCAGATCCGCGCCAAGCTCGGCGGCGTGTTCGTCACCGACGTCCACCAGCCCGGCCCCGAGCTCCAGCGCACCGCCGACATGCAATACGTGGAAATCTAATCCGCCGATCCCGGACCCCGCGCCATGCCCGACGTCACCATCTATCACAACCCGCGCTGTTCCAAGAGCCGTCAGACCCTCGCGCTGCTCAGCGATCAGGGCGTCGAGCCCACCATTGTCGAGTATCTCGACACCCCGCCCGACGCTGCGACCCTCAAGAGCATCATCAAGATGCTCGGCATCCGCCCGATCGATCTGATCCGCAAGAAGGAATTGCCGTTCAAGGAACTCAACCTCGCCGACAAAGCCGACGACGATGACGCTCTGATCAACGCAATGGTCAAGCACCCCATCCTCATCGAGCGCCCCATCGTCGTCCGCGGCCAACAAGCCCGCCTCGGCCGCCCGCCCGAAGACGTGCTTGAGATTCTCTAGCACACTCGACCCATCACGTCCCGTCCGCACCGGACGCCCGTCCACGCGCCCATCTGAACAAGGGAATCCGCCATGCCCACCCAACACATTCCCGCCGAACATGGCATCGTCGCCCGCATCCCCGGTGATCCGCTGGGCTATTTCGGTTGGCCGACCGTCGCCGCGCTCGATGATGGCCGGCTCGTCGTCGCCAGCTCCGGCCTGCGGTCCGAGCACATCTGCCCCTTCGGCAAGACGGTCATCAACTTCAGTGATGACGAAGGCCAAACCTGGTCCGATCCGCGCGTGATCAACGACTGCCCGCTCGACGACCGCGACGCCGGCATCGTCAATCTCGGCGACGGCAAGCTGCTGGTCAGCTGGTTCGTGACCGATAACCGGTATCAGTTAAACGAACCGTACGCCCTCGAGAACTACAGCAAGCAGGAGCTCGATCGCTGGCGCGATACGCTTGACAAGATCGACGACGAAATCGCAGCACAACATGTCGGGTCGTACGTCATGCTAAGCGCCGATGGCGGCGATACATGGTCGGATCGCATTCGCGTTCCCGCGTCGACGCCGCACGGTCCAATCCAATTGCAGAACGGCAAGCTGCTTTACTTCGGCAAACGGACCGTCGATGGCCCGGATGAGCTCCACCACGGCACGATCGTTGCCGCCCACAGCGCCGACGGCGGCCGCACTTGGACCGAGCGCGGCGCAGTCCCTCTGCAGCCCCGCACGGTCGGCTCCAATTACCACGAACCACACGTCGTTGAACTGCCATCCGGCAAACTGATCGGCACCATCCGCATCGAGAATGCCGAAGGCCATTCGCTCGATGACTCCGGCCTCACGCATTTCAACATCGTGCAGACCGAATCCGATGACGGCGGACACACATGGAGTACCCCCAAGCCGCTGAACTTCCACGGCTCGCCCCCGCATCTGCTCCGCCACTCCTCCGGTGCGCTTGTGCTCACCTACGGCTATCGCCTCGAACCCTACGGCGAGCGCGTCGCCATCAGCCATGACGATGGCGTCACCTGGACGCACGACCTGATCCTTCGCGACGACGGCCCCGACGTCGATCTCGGTTACCCTTCAACCGTCGAACTGCCCGACGGCCGGCTCTTCACGTTGTATTACCAGAAACACGCCGACGATCAGAAGTGTTCGCTGCTGTATTCCAAGTGGTCGCTGCCCGAAGTGTGATCGGCAGCGCGACGCGTCCGATCACTCCGCCGAACTGATCGCGCTCGCCACCCGCCAGTTGCCATGGCGATCGCAAGCCGCGTAATACATCCGGTACCGCCCATCATCCAGGCGCGTAAGCGACATGTCCTCGGCGTGCACCGCGTCCAAGCCGTCCGCGTCATACCCGCCGCCCTCAATCACGCACCGCCCCGGCCCCCACGCCAATCCGTCCGGTGATTCGCTGACGAAGATCCGCGATCGAAACCCCGCCATGTCCACCGCGATCGACGCCGCCGCGAAATCCTCACTCGCCCCGTCCGTCTCCGCATTCACATTCGCACTCGGATGCACCGGCACGTCCGTCCCCGGCGCCACATCCTGCCACGCCGAATAAAACATCGTCCACGGTGCGCCCGCGGCAGTGGGGGGGATCACCTCCGCCGCTGTGATCCCGCCGCTGTCCATCTCCTCTTGGCACTCGTGCACGCGCACGCCCGGCTCCATCTCAAAATCCAACCCATTGGCCGTCACCGCGCTGACCACGCCGATCGGCTCCGCCGCCTCGCCTTCGGTCTCTGCGCCTTCGGGGGCCTTGTCAAAGCAATACAACCGTCCTCGCCCATCCGGCAGCCGCAGATACCGTGGCGCACCCACCCCGCCGGGACTCTCGAGTCGCACGCCGGCCTCCAACTCCCACGTCAGCATGTCCGATGAGATTGCACTGCAAATCACCGTCGGCACACTTGCCGGCCCCCGCGCCTCGACATACATCCGCCAGCCCCCGTCGTCCGTCGGTGTGACACTTGGCGCCAACACCCGCAACGAAACGTGCCGAACGTCGGGGCGCGGAGCGAATCGTATGCCCGGCTCCTTCTCAAAGGTCACGCCATCCTCTGACACAGCACTCAACACGTACCCCTGACACGCCGGATACGGCTTGCCCGGTCCCACCGCTGTGTAGAACAACCGATACCCCCCGTCCGGCAGCCGCACCACACCCGGCGCCTGCACCTTGCTCTGATCCAGTGCCCGCGATCCAGCCACCCGAGGCCCGGGCTCCTTCTGCCAGCGTTCTGTTAGCGACATACTCAATCACACCTTGATCGATCGCAGATAATCCCGAAACAAGATCGTCTCACACAGATTATCCACCTGATTGCAGTTCTCCCAGACCGTCCAGACATACTCCAGACAGAGATACCCGCGATAGCCAATTCGGTCCATCACCTTCAAAATGCATTTGAAGTCGATCGTGTTATTCGCAAACGACGCCTGCAGCGCCCCCTTGCATCCGCCGCGCACATGGAAGTGATTTGTGTGTTTCAGCAACGGTTCCACCTCACGATCCGCGATGCCCACCCGCGTGAAGTGCGAGTAGTCCAGCGTGTATTTCAACCCCGGCACGTCCTCGATCAGTTTCAGCGCCGTCTTCGGCCGAGAAATGATATTCCCGATCGCCGGCTCCACGCCAAACCCAATCCGATACGCCTTCGCCCGCTCCACCTGCCACGCCAACGCCTCACAGGACATCCCCCACGCCCGGCTCCGCGTCTGCCCCTTCAGATAAACCCCCGCGCACGAAGTCACGTGCTTCGCCCCACACGCCGCGGCGTACTCCAATGTCTGTTCAAACCAGTGCCGCACTTTGCCCCGCCTCGCTGCACGCGGATCATTGATCGCCATCAGCTCGCCGTTCCGCAACGGAATCAAAAACACATCCGCCGCCTTCAACCCCTTGTCGTCAAGTCGCCTCTTCAGCGCCTTCCCCGACCGACTCGGATTCCTAAACTGGTCCGACGGCTGCAAGTGCGACCGCTCCTCCATCAACCCCACATCCACGCCCTTCACCCCGAGCATCGCGATCACGCTTAGCGCGTCATCGTGCTTCAGTAGCGGAAACGTAAAATCAGCACATGAAAGTTTCAGTCGCATGACACATCCTCACGTGAGTCCTGACGCGGGTTCTGCGTCACCGCATCGGCATTCCATTCCGCCACGCTGGTGTACCCGCCGTCCACCGTCAGTGACGTCCCCGTGATCCCGGACGATTCCTCACACGACAGGAACACCACCGACTTGCCCACCTCGGCCGGCTGGATCAACCGATTCAACGGGACCCGCTTGATCCGCTCACCCAGAATCCGATCCCCCTCCGGCACGCGGCTGTAATAGCTCTGCAGCCCCGGCGTGTCGGATATCCCCGGGCACACGCAATTGCACCGCAGCCCCAGATGCGCATAGTCCACCGCGATCGACTGACTCAACAGCAACACCGCCCCCTTCGACGTCGTGTACGCCGGCGTGTCCACCTGCGCCACGAAACTGCTGATCGATCCGATGTTCACCACGTAGCTATGCGCGTGCTTCGTCAGATGCTCCACGCCATACTTGATCGAAAAGAAGATCGACTTCACGTTGATCGCCATCAGCCGATCCCACTGTGCTTCGGTCATCTCATGCAGATAGCCGGTCGCGCCGACCGCCGCGCAGTTCACGATGTTCTGCAATCCCCCAAATCGCTCCACCGTTGCCGCGATTGAATCGCGGACGTCTTCACCCACCCCCACGTCACAGCGGCTGAACATCGCCTCCACACCGCGCTTTTCCAGACGCGTAGCGACCGCCCGACCCAGTTCCTCATCCACGTCTGCGACGCAAATCCGCGCCCCCTCCGCCGCGAACGCCTCGCAAATCCCCAGTCCCATCCCGCGCGCCGCCCCCGAAATCCACGCGACCTGTCCGTCCAACCTGCCTTGGCTCATGTTTGGTCACCCACGATTGGATCCCGCGATTCCCGTGTCAATCCGCCTCAGGCCGCGGCGGGTCCGCCCAATGACCGTGGCGATCCTCACCACAGATCATCACCGCATGCTTATGCCAGTCCGCCAGATTGCGCACGTTCGCATCAGCGTAGCGCATCGTCAGTCCGCACCGCCGCCGATCCGACGGGTTCGGCCCCGACCCATGCAACAGCATGTCCGAGTGCACCGACACCTGACCCGCATTCAGCGCTACGTCCACGATTCGACCGTGCGCGTCCACCCCGTCCACCGTGAACCGCAGCGCGTTCTTCTCTTCTTCGCGTGTCACACGATGCTCGATCCCGCCGTGCAAATGCGATCCCGCCACGTACTGCATGCAGCCGTTGTCCGTATCCGCATCATCCAGCGCCAGCCAGATCGTCACCGTCCGCGACTTCTCAAACGGCCAGTAGTATGCATCCTGGTGCCACGCCACTTGCTTGTCATCATGCGGCAACTTGCAGAAACAGTGCAGACCCCAGCACACAATGTCGTTGCCGATCAGATCCCTCACGTAACCCACAAGCCGCGGCTGGAACATCAGATCGTACATCCGCCGACTTTGCACGTGCGGGTCCACCACCGACAAGCTGTCGCCCCCCGCCGCCATCACCCCGTCCAGCAGACCATCCACGTGCCGCCGAATCCCCGCGATCTCGCCCGCGTCAAACGCCGGCAGAGGCAGCAGACACCCATCACGGTTGTACGTCTCGATCTGCTCCGCGGTCAGCGTCGTCGCACGATCCGCCGACGCTGGGACAAATCGCAACTCACGATCGAGCTCATGCAGTTCCTCCAGCGCAAAAATCTTCCGGTCGATCGTGTCAAAAAGTGTTCTGGCCATGAACGTCTCGCACTCGCCGATGAATATCCACCATCATACCGCATCAATGCACGCCGCTGCCCGCCCCGTCCCCGCGATTTGAGACTATCATGGGACCACCATGAAGATTCAATCCGTACGACTATTGCCCCTGTTCGGCCAAACGCCTGATGGCGGCTGGGACCCCGCGTTCAGCGATCGCAACCGCAATCTGATGACCCTCGTCGAGATCATCACCGATCAGGGCGTGACCGGTCTCGGCAGCGTCTTCACCTCCGAAACGCTCGTCGCCGGCTCCGTCGCCGTCGTCGAACCATTCCTCATCGGCGCATTCGCCCTCGATCCCGCCGCCGTGTCCGAAACCCTCCACCAGCACACGTTCTGGCAGGGTCGCGGCGGGGCGATCACCCACGCCATCTCCGGAATCGACATCGCCTTGTGGGACATTCTCGGTAAGGTCACCGGCCAGCCCATCAGCCGACTGCTCGGCGGCCGCCATCGCGACCGCATCAAACCGTACGGCTCCATGCTCATGGACGAGCCGCCCGTCATGGCCGAACGCCTCCAGGCCGGACTCGCGCGCGGCTTCCGCGCTTTCAAGATCGGCTGGGGTCCGTTCGGTCGAGTCGACCGTCGGACCGATGAATCCATCGTCGTCGCCGCGCGCGACGCGGTCGGACCCGACGTCGAAATCATGGTCGACGCCGGCGGGGCCGATGCCTATTGGCCTCACGGTTACAAGTGGGCCGTCAACACCGCCCGGATGCTCGCCGACTACGACATCACCTGGTTTGAAGAAGCCCTCCGACCCGACGACATCGATGGCTACATCAAGCTCCGCGAACACGCCCCTGTTCCCATCGCCGCCTGCGAGGTCCTCACACGTCGCCAGTCATTCATCGAATGGATCGAGCGCGGCGCCGTCGACTACATCCAACCCGACGTCACCAAAGTCGGCGGCCTCACCGAGCAACACCGCATCGGCCAGTATGCCGACGACCACGCGATCATGATGGTCCCGCACGGGTGGAACACCGGCGTCGGGCTCGCCGCCGACCTCCAACTCGTCGCCGCCGCCGCCAATGCCCGATGGGTTGAATACATCACGCCCGCCCCCTACGTTGAAGACCTCTTCGTCGATCCCCTCACCATGGACGACGACGGCCTGCTCGCCATCCCCGACGCCCCCGGCCTCGGCTTCCAATGGAACGCCGACGGTATCGCCAAACACACCGGCGGCATGGCCCTCACCCCGTCCAGTCTCTGATCGCGCCGCGCCTCAGCCCCGCGACGGTTCCGCCATCGCTTCCCGTGCCCGCGCTGCCTCCTCCGGCAGATGCGATTGATGCGCCAGCGCCTGCTCCAAGTGCACCATGCGCTGCGGCCCCGCCGTCTCCAGCATCGCTTCACCATACACCGAATCCACCCAGAACCGCGCGAATGCGCTGATCTCACGGCGCAGGTATTGAAGGTCCGCCTCTTCATAACGCGGTGTGCAATTGATCGTGAACATTCGCCGCCGATTGCTGCCGCCCCACGCGCTGTGCTTGGTCAGTTGATTGAACACCACCACGTCGCCCGGCTCGGATCTCAACGCCACCGCCGGTACTTCGTGGCCCTCGATCCCCCACGCATCAACCGAAGCCCGGACCGATGCGTCGATCATCTCCGCATAAGGTTCCCCGTGCCGATGGCTGCCCGGAATCACCCGCAGCGCGCCGCTGTTCCCGTCCACCGGATCCAGATACAGCGCCATCTTGTAGAAGTCACGCGGCGGATCGCCGCGCATCTTTCCGCTCCAATCCCCGTCCGAATGCCATCCCGTATCACCGACGTAATAGTTGCCGTCACTGCCCAGGTAGTTGTAGTCATCGCCCAGCAGGCTTCTGAAAATCCCGTCCACCCGCGGGTCGTCCACCAGCGACGATAGATAAACGCTCTGGTCAATAAACGGCAGGATGCACGACCGCGCCGTCCCGTCGTGCGGCTTGCCGTCATGCCCGCCCCCGTGACGCGCGAATAGCGCCTCGAACTCCTCCGTGGTCCGGTCAATCCGATCCCGCAACAATCCAGGGAATACCAGATACCCGAACGCCTCAATGTGCGCGCGTTGTGGTGTCGTCAGTTCCATCAGACGCTCCTTGCGCGGCAATCAGCGCCGCGGTCCTTTTCTTATGTGAAATCACGTAATCATTCTGATCACCCGTCGCCGCCAAGTCCATCCCCGCGCCGCCGCGCACATCCCCACGCAGATTGATAGGATGTCCGCCCCGAGCCAATGGAGGTGCCCCGTGTCCAACGAGAATCACGCCGAACTCAAACGCCAGTTCCAGAACCCCTCCGACAGCTTCGGCCCCGTCGATACCTGGTGGTGGGAAGCCGCCCCCGTCACCCGCGAGAAGATCACCGAGCAGCTCGAGCAACTCAAAGCCCAGGGCGTCCACGGCACTTGGTATTACCCCCGTTGGGCCGGCAATCAGCCCCTGCGATGCGACCCCGAGTATTGGTTCGACGATTGGTGGGAGCTCACCAAGTTCGCTCTCGAAGAACACGAACGCCTCGGCCTCATCCAGTGGGCCGGCGACTGGACCGCCAACGGCAGGTTCCAACGCCTGCTGAAACAGGAGATCCCCCAGCGCCCCGAACTTCAGGGCACGCGCCTCGCCGTCTACGAAGAACGCACCACCATCTTCGGACCGCCCCGGCGTCGATTGCTGGAGCACGAACTCATCAACGGCTCCGTCCCCGCCGGCCCCATCGTCATCGATGTCCCCGTTGGCGATCAGATCCTCCACGCCGCCGCGTACCGCCCGACCGAACACGGCATCGTTCTCGAATCCAAGCGGCCCCTCGATGATCAGATCACCGCCAACCACTTCGAGTGGACGCCTCCGCCCAACGAAGAATGGGTCATTGTCATCGTCACCGCCCAGGCGCACGACCTGAACTACCTACACCCCGCCCTGGCTGACCGTTGGATGGATCTGTTGCTTGGAGAGTACACCAAGCGCGTGCCGGAACACGTCGGCAAAGCCCTCATCGCCTACGGCCCCGATGAAATGTTCGTACTCAACGGCAATATCCTCTATTCACCCCAACTCCGCGACCAGTTCCTCACCCAAAAAGGCTACGACCCCCTCGACTATCTGCCCGGACTGTTCTTCGACATCGGCAACGACACCGACCGAATCCGCTGCGACTACCACGGCGTCGCCGCCGAGATGCTCGATGTCAATTTCTACCAGCCCTTCGCCGACCGTGTCCACGATCAGGGCATGGAGTACGTCACGATCGCCACGTGGGGACGCCAGGATCCACTCGACCAGACATTTAACTACGGCAGCTTCTTCCGCATGATGAAGCACTTCGACGTGCCTGGCAATGAAGATCCGTTCAGCAATGAGGTCCACAGCCGCCGCATCCTGGATTCAAAGTTCTCCAGTTCCGTCGCGCATCTCTACGGCAGGCAGCGCGTCGCTGTCTGCGGCTATTGGGATTCCGGCTGGGGCCACACCCATCAGGACAACCTCGCCTTCACCTACGCCAACTACACCTGGGGCATCAACCACTACAACCGCCACGGCGGCCTGCACGCGCTGATGGGCGGATGGTATGAATGGGTTCCCCCCGCGATTCATTTCCACCAGCCGCACTGGCCGTATTGGCATCACTTCACTGACTGGGTCCGCCGCCTCAGTTGCATCATGAGCCAGGGCACCCACGTCGCCGACGTTGCGCTGCTGTATCCATTGACCACCATGCACGCCGGCTGGCGCGGTGAATTCGACTTTAGCGATGAAGCCCGCGCCGCCTCCGAGTCTTGCATGCGTCTGGCCGAGGACATCTTCCAGGCCGGAATCGACTTCGACTTCATCGATGATGAATCCATCTGCCGCGCCGACTGTACCGATGCGCAGTTGACCGTCGCCGACATTGGATTCCGCTGCGTCGTCCTGCCCCCCCTCACCACGATCTGTCGCGATACGCTGGCCAAACTACACGCGTTCCATCAGGCCGGCGGCGTCATTGTCGCCATGGGGCGCTTGCCCGACGCGTCCCCCCAGGGCGGGCGCCATGACCCCGAAACCAAATCCATGATCGCCGACATCTTCGGCCCCGAGGCCGGGGCAAACGGCCTCGCCGCCTCCGTCCACGGACATCCCTCCGGCGGCATAGGCGTGTTCGAACCCGGTGGCCGACCGCAAGTCATCGAGCACCTCGAAAATCACATCGATCTCGACGTGCTCACCTCCGATCCCGATTGGTTCCACACCCACCAGCGCACCGACGACCTTGACATCTACCTGCTGTTCAACCCCCGTGATGAAAAACGCCGGGCCCAATTCGATCTGCGCGCCACCGGCAACCCCGAACGCTGGGATCCCTTTACCGGCGAGATCACCCCCCTCAATTTCCAGCAGCGCGACGGGCGCACCATCATCGAGCGCGAGATGGACATCTACGAGGGCCTCGTCGTCGTCATCGATCGCAACGCCGATCAAACGCAACGAAGTGAAATCGGCACGTCCGTCGTCGATACCATCACCATCGATGGTCAATGGGACGCGACGATCCAGCCCGTCCTCAACAACAAGTGGGGCGATTTCCGCTACCCCGCCTCCGATACCCTCATCGGCCCCGAGGCCCGCACCTTTCAACATCGTGAAGAACAGTCCGGCGACGGCGAACAAGCCAGCTGGCACGAACCGCAATTCAACGACGCCGACTGGCCCACCGTCACCTACAGCTACGGCCCCTATTGGTGGACCCTCGGCCCGTTCAACGTCGGTCACGAACCCGCCGGACTGATCGATCAGATCAACGCCGGCCAGTTCGACGCCGGTCAATCCCTCACCGTGGCACAACAGCCTTGCCGGTGGTCTCAATACGCGTTCTCCCAGCAGTTCGGCGCCGTCGCCATGCCCGACGAATGGGGCGGACTCGTCGGCGTCCAGGATGAGTTCCTCATCTGCCTCGACGTTCCCGGCGGCCGCGACGCCCCCCGCCACGCGCAGGAAGTTCCCGAGTCCAGCGATGTCGTCCGCTATTTCCTGACCCACGCCGACGCCCCCGCAAAGTGCGACAAGCAACTCCACATCGGTGGCCGCGACCCATTCACCGTCTCCGCCTGGCTCAACGGCGAACAGATCTTCAACGACATCGCCGGCAACACTGCCGAGCCGCATGATGTCGCCCTCAACGCCGGCGCCAACCAGATCCTGCTCCGCATCGTCCAACCAGAAGGCAACACCGTCCCCGCGTACGCCGCGCTCGCCGACCCCGGCCAACGACCCAAAAGCGATCCCCAAGTGCCCCTGCTCCGCTGGTTCCGCGACACCGACGATCTGCTGTACGATCTCGACCCCGGCTCCGATCGCGTCGGCTGGTATCGCGCCGCCGCGCCCGCCGGTCTGTCCGCCATGTCCTTTGATGTCTACGCCCGCCGCGTTCAGATCTGGATCGACGGCGACTCCGTCTGCGACCAATCCGTCGATTGCGACCCGCGCAGCGACCGGCCCGGCCGGATCACCGTGTCATTGCCCACACCCAAGACCAGCCAATCCCAGCTCGCGATCCGCATCGAATCAGCACCCGGCCGATACGGCGGCGCCGCTTTCGCCTCCCCGGTCGCCCTCACTTGCGATGCCGGCCGCACCACGCTGGGCGACTGGACCGACCAGGGCCTCGCCACTTTCTCCGGCGCCGTCGTCTACGAAAACACAATCGCCCTGTCCGCTAATCAACTCACCGCGCAGGTCGAACTCGACCTCGGCCACGTCGGCATGATCGCCGATCTCACCGTCAACGGATCACCCGTCGGCGTCCGCATCGCCCGTCCCTACCGATTCGACATCACCAAACACGCCAAACCGGGCGACAACCACATCGCCGTCAAGGTCGTCAACACCCTCGCCAACCACATGAGCAGCTACCCCACCAAGCACATCCTCACCGGCCAGATGATCTCCGGCCTGCAAGGCCCCATCACCATCCAACTGCGAAAGTAACGGCCAACATCACCACCGCTACGTGCCCGGCACGTATCCCTGTCCGAACTGTCCGCCGAAGGCCTCCTTGAAATCTTCGCTGAACGGCATCCACGACGTCGTCCCGCCGTCCACCAGAATCGTCTGCCCCAGAATGAACCGCGCCGCATCCGACGCCAGGTAGATCGCCATGTTCGCAATGTCACGCGGCGCGCCCACAAAGCCCGCCGGAATTGAAGACCCTAACGACGCCTCTTCGAAATCCGGCATCGCCTTCAAATAGTTCTCCACGAAGATCGCTCCCGGCGCGATCGCGTTCACCCGTATCCCGCGCGGCGCCAACTCAATCGCCAGTTGCCGTGTGAACGCCTTGATCGCGCCGCGCGTGCCGGCGTAAACCGAATGGTGCGTCATCCCCTCGAACGCGTGCACCGAACTGAGATTGATGATCGACCCGCTGCCCTGCTTGGACATCGTGGGCACCACCGCCTGCGACAAAAAATATGGCGCCCGCACGTTCACGGAATACAACCGATCGTATTGCTCCACCGTCGTTTCCTCGATCGCCCGGTTGAACGTGATCCCCGCATTGTTCACCAGCGCGTCCATCCCCCCCAGCCACGCCAACGCCTCCTTCCCCAGATCCAGCACTTCCTGCGCATCACTGAAGTCCGCTTGGAATGTCTTGGCCTTCCCCCCCGCATCGTTGATCTCCTTTGCCGCCGATGCCGCGCCGTCCCCGCTGTGCGAATAATGCAGCGCCACCGACGCCCCCGCCTCCGCGAATCCCAGCGCGATCCCGCGACCGATCCCCGTGCCCGCGCCGCTGACCAATACCTTCTTGCCCTGAATGTCTTCCAACATCGTGCATCACTCCGTTAATCATGTCAGTCAAGCCCGCAAATCTGTTTCGTGCGCGCGTCCATCACTTCGATATGTCCATCCCTGAATCGCTTTGCCGCCGTTGCCTTCGCCGCCTTCATCTGATCCGGATCATCATAGCCCTTGAAGTGCACAAACAGCACCCGCCGCGGCAACTCCAGCATGTTCTCCGAGCGATCGTGCACCAGGAACGAATGAAAGAACACCACGCCCCCCGCCGGCACCAGCGCCTCCACCGGCTCCGCAATCCCCGGCATGTCGTTGAAATCCTGATCCAGCATGCGCTGCCGAAACGCCGGGTCGTCCAGATGCTCCGCCACAAAACGATGACTGCCCGGTCGAACCATCAGCGCGCCACCCCCCCCGGCTCCATCGTGTGAAAATGCAGGCATCCGTTCATGCCCCGCTCGTCCGTCGGCTCCGGCGGGTTGTGCGGCCAATCCACGTGATATCCCAGCTCGAAATGTTCCTGGCCCGGCGGGCTCTTGTACGTCACCGCAGGGATCGGCGAACCATTCAACAGGAACAACGGTCCTAACAATGCCTCCGCCGCCGCAACCATCCGTCGGTGCGTCGCAAAGCTCGCCATGCGTGGACCGCAGAACGCCACCAACTGCTTACGCCCGTTGAGACTTGGCTCGTCACCCGTGCAGATCGGCGGCTGGACATCCGGCGGAAGCAGCTCATCAAACAGCGGCCGCGCCGCCGCCATCTCCTCTTCGGTCAGAATGTCCGCCACGATCGTGTAACCGTCGCGCTCAAACTGCTCTCGATCCACACTCACCTGGTTATTCATGCGCTGGTCCTTCAACAGTGGCGTCCCGATCTCAATCTCGCAATTCACACCCACATCCTAATTTCTCACCGCCTCCGCCGCCTCCGCGATCGCCCCCGCCAGCGCGTTCCCATACATGGTGTAATCCGTCGCGTACGAAAACGTGTCATACCCCATCGTCCGCCACGCGAGAAGCTGCTCGACGCTGCTCGGTTGAATGATCGCCGCCAGCCCGTGCCGATGCGCCGCGTCCGCGATCCGTTTCAGCGCATCGATGAATCGCGCGTCCTCGAACTGACCCGATATCCCCATGTATTGCGCCAGATCCGCGAACCCCGCCCACAGCGCGTCCACCCCCGCAGTCCCCGCGATCGCGTCCAGATTTTCCACCCCCTCCGGGCTCTCGATCAGACACATCACCGTCGTGTTCTCAATCGCATAATCCATGTATTCACGGAACGCCTGTGGCTCCGCCGTGCGAAAGTCTGAGTTCGCCCCGCCGTGACAAAACCCGCGCCGGCCCACCGGCAGATACTTCGCCGCATCCACCAGCGCTCGCGCCTGCTCCGCCGTCCGCACGTTCGGCGCCACCACCCCCAGCGCCCCCGCATCCATCACCCTGGATGTGTGGTGATACTGCACCTCCGGAATCCGCACGAACGGCGCGATCGTCGTTGCCTTCAGCCACGCGATCAGATCCGCCGCCTCCGAGATCGAAGTCGACGCATGCTCCATGTCGATCACCACGAAATCCACCCCCGCCGCATCCACGATCTGCGCTATCCCCCGTGTGACGAACTCGCCAATCATGTGCCCCAGCGGCGTACCCCCCGCATCCCGCACCGCCTTGAATCGATTCGCCTTCATCTGCACACTCCACGCTGGACAAGCTACTATAACCCATCAATGCGGCCGATGAGCTGCCGCAAATCTCGCGTTCCCATCTTGCAAGGCGACGGCATGAAAACCGAACTCTCCTCCGAGCAAATCAAACACCACCGCACCGACGGCTACACCATCGTCGAGGACTTTCTCAACCGCGACGAACTCGAAGCGTTCCGCACCGTCCTCGACGAAGCCCTCGCCGAGCGCGGCAGTCTCCGCATCCCAGGACAGGACCAGGAAGATTTCGACGAAGACGACGACCCCGTCTTCCTCCAGCGCGTCAACCTCTGGACCTCCTGCCCGGCCATCAAGGAACTCATCCTCGATCCCCGCATCGGAAAAATCTGCTCACAGCTCGAAGGCGTCGACGCCTACCGCATCTGGCACGACCACTGCCTCATCAAACGCCCGTGGGACAACCCCACCTCCTGGCACCGCGACAATCCCAACTGGTCCTTCTACTCCGAGCACTCCATCTCCATCTGGATCGCCCTCGACGACGCCACCATCCAGAACGGCTGCCTCTATTTTCTGCCCTGCACCCATCGCCTTGAGGGATTCAAAGGCTCCGGCATCCCCCGCAGCATGAACGGCCTGTTCAAGACCTTCCCCGACTGGGCCACAATCAAACCCGAGCCCGTCGAACTCAAAGCCGGCTCTTGCACTTTCCACAACGGCTTGCTCGCCCACGCCGCCGGACCCAACATGACCACCGGCCTACGACGCGCCTTCGTCGCCATCTTTATGCCCGTCGGATCCACCTTCAACGGAATCCAGAACATCCTCACCGAAGATCACCTCGACCAACTCGAAGTCGGTGACGAGCTCTGCGACGACGCACTCAACCCCATCGTCTATCAAAAGTAGATCACCCTCGACCCACAACCACCGCGCAGCTCAACGGCGGCAACGCCACGGCCACCCCATCTGCCGCTTCCACGGCCTCCTGATCGACCATCTCCCGCCCCGCCACGTGACACGTCGCGCGCCCCCCCAGCCGCTCATCGGCCACCGCCACCGCCCGTGCTTCGGTCGTCCAATTCGCCAGCACCACCCCGAACGCATCATCCGGCGACGTCCACGCCGCGTGAAACACCGCCGGCATCTCGTAGTGGTTCACCTCACGATCCCAGCAGATCGTCTCGATCCCGTTCACCTCCGCCGGTCGCTGCAAACGCCCATACACCATGAACGGCCGCCCCGCCCCGCGACGCAGCGCCGTCACCGTCCGAATCATCTCCAGCGCATCGTCATCACTGCCCACCCGCGGCTCCCACGGCGCCCAGTTCACCGTGTTCTTATTCAATAGTGTCCCATCCCCGATCATCGCCCCGCCCGGAATCTCACCCAGCACACCGTTGAGCGCATTACGAATCGGCAAATGATAAGGCTCCGGCCCATACCCCATCATCCCGTGCAGAATGATGCACTCATGGAACAAAAAGTGATACAGCGGCACCACGTTCGGATACCCCGTCCCCTTCGGGCTCAAACGCACATCGCACTGTTGGAACAGCGGCAGGCAATACTCGTTGCACTGAAACTCGACCGACTGCAGCACCCCATCCTCGCCCGCCGCCTCCGCTTCGCCGTGGAAGCGCTTCACCAGATTCGCCATCGCGTCGTTCATCCATCGCCCCGGCACCGCCGGATGATCGTGATCCGTCGCCAAACATGGAAACGTCGCCGCCCCCAGGTTCTGATCGAAAAACTGCACCGACTCCATCCCCCACCCGATCAATCGTTTCACAAAGTCCGTCGCGATGTCGCACGTCAGCGCCGTCCCCATGCACCCGCCGTAACTCGGCCGCCAGTCCACGTCCCATTGCTCCGGCCACGGCTCACCTTCCAACGTCCGACAAACACTGCTCGCCCCGTCATGCTTCTCGTAATACTCCCGTCCGTCATACTGATTCCAGAAATGCCCCAGCACCCAGCGCGTCCCGTTGCAGAATGACCCCACGTGCCAGCCGCGCTCGCGCGCCATCTTCGCAAACGCCGTGACCGATTCCTCCCCACCGATAGGCGGAAAGCAATCCGGGTATACCCACGGTCCGCCCCGCTCCCACGACATGATCACCGCCACCAGCGCCGACTCCACGCGCTGCGAGATCTTCTCCAGCATCGGCACGCACTTCTCGTACGGCAAAAACTCCTCCACCGGGAACACCGGCCCGGTATCCAGCGTCCCCTGCGTGCGAATCGTAATATGCACCGGCGATTCCAAAATCCAATCCGGCACGTCCTTCCGTTCATGCAGTGGCGTGCCCCACTTCTGCTTTAAACTCCAGTCCCGATAAATCCCCGCCGCTGTGTACCAATCACCTCGGTACGCCCCCATCAACACGTCATACTCCATCGCGCGCTCCCCCTCCCGCGGCCAGTCCCCCACGTGCGCCATCCCCATCCGAATCCCCGGATCAAGATGCAGCGCATGCAGCATCTTGATATGCCCGTCTGTATCTTCGCACGCCATGTACAGCCCCGCCGACTCATTGTGATACGCCATGAACTGCGCGAACACAGCCCCCGGATAGTGCTGCGAATTCGCCCCGTGACCATGCCGGACCGCCACCGAGTTTTCTGGCCCAAACCGCCACGCCTCCACACTGTCCGGCCCAAGATCCTCCGGCTTCGGTTCCTCAATCAACAGCCCGATATCCCGCGGCAGCAACAACGCTTCCCCGTTCGGCTTCCCGCCCGGCCGATATGACGTCACCACAAACGGATACTGCACATCCACGATCTCCAACCCTGCGCCGTTGCGCACCGCGATCGACCAGCGGCTCATCGTCTGGTCCGACCACGCCCGCACCGTCGCCGTCACGTCCAGATCCATCCCCCCAACCCCCTCGAATCGCATCGTCAGCGTCTGTCCCCCATCCGCTGCTTCACACTCAATACCGACCGTCCCCGCCGCGAACGAGTCCACCGTCTGATACGCCCGTCCCTCATCCAGATATTGCAGCACGAACACCGGATGGTCCGCTGCCGACGCGATAAACTGCTGCCCCGCATCCCACGCCGGCTCGAACCGCACCAACCGACCCGACCCGGCGTCAAACCCCAGCCGCGCGTCCGCCGTCTCCAGCACAATCTCACTGTTTTCCAGCATCAAGGGTATGCCTTTCGTCTGATTTGGCCCCGGCGCCCGACATCCTGCCCAACACATCCGGCCGACAATTCGACCAGAGAAACCAACGCCGAGGCATGGTAACCTAGAAGCCAATCTGCAACATCAACCGCGGCGGGACCAGTGCGGTCCACCATGCAAGGACATCACCATGCGTCATCAGCCTTTCGGAATCCTCATCCTCACCATTGCGACGATGATCGGTTGTGAGCCGAAGTCCTCCCCCGATCGACCTGTGCCCAGCGCCGGCCCCGGCAACGCAGCCAGGCAGGCGCCCGCGGCTGATACCGACCAGTCACCATGGTGGTCCAGCGCGCCCGCCGTCAATGCCGACGCCCTCGACCTGTCGCAGGCGGCCGATCCCAACGGGCCATGGATCGTCCAGTCATCCCCAATCGATGCGCCCATCGCATTGCGAACCGATCCCCTGCTCGCCGTCACCGTCGTCCCCGCGCAGGCTGGTCAAACCATCAAGATGACCAGCCGCGCCGCCCTCGGCACCAACATCGAGGCCCGCGCCCGAATCCGCCTGACCAACCTCCACAACGCCTCGCCCTCCGCCGTCATCGAACTGGCCAAACCCGACGCCGCCTCCCCCGGCCTGCGCGTCAATCTCTCGGCGAACAGCAACACCGTCTCCATCAACGTCACCCACGCCGACAAGCCCCTCCACGATGCCAAAGCCCTCGCCGAAAATGCCGACTGGCAGCCCCAGGTCAACAACAACTGGATATGGAACCTGCGCGCCTACACCAACACGCAGCCCGGTTGGCCCGAGGACTACCGCCATCGCATTGAACACGACATGGCCGCGCTCCCCGATCAAAACGAGAAATGGCTCGACGTGCGCGTCCAACT
The DNA here is from genome assembly GCA_002685935.1 of Planctomycetaceae bacterium. Lineage (GTDB taxonomy): Bacteria > Planctomycetota > Phycisphaerae > Phycisphaerales > Zrk34. Next base: position 26,242 of record NYZD01000034.1, read on the forward strand.
CACTGACACCGGCGTCGCCGTCTGGCTCGAGGATCGCATCATCGTCCACAAGCAGGACCCCGACCTCACCACCGAGGGCCTCGCCCGAATCACCCTCAACCAGGGCGCGCAGCTCGCCCATTTCTCCGTCCGTCCGATCCAGTCCACCCCCGGTTTCCTGCCGCTTCCTCTCGCCGGTTACGCCAACGCCTCGAAGATCAACGGCGCCGCTGTCGATCCCACCTCGCTTCCAGCCACCGATACCGTCGCCCAGATCGACGGCATTCCCTTCGTCTTCAGCCCCGCCAACCCCGAAGGCAACGACCACATCGACGTCGGCACCAGCCTCTACCGCCAGGCCAACTTCCACGGCTACATGCCCACCTTCGACGTCCGATGGAAGGGCAGCACCCTCCGCGATCCTGCCCGCATCCAACTGCGCATCCCCAACAGACAGTTCGATGCCCTCTACGTCATCGCCGCCTCGGACAGCGATCCCGACGACGTCCCCATCCTCTCGGCCATGTTTTACCGCCCGCTTGTTGGCCAGGCCAAGACCTTCGCCACGGAAGTCCCCCTCGCCACCGCGCAGGCCGGCGCGCGCTCCCTCCCGGTTAAACTCGAAGACGGCAGTGACGCGAACCTCTACCTCATCAAGATCCCCCTCGATCCCGGTCTACTGTCCATCCTCGCCGACATCGACATCATCGAACTCGAGCTGACCAAACAGGTCGCCCTGCATCGCTCCTACCCCGATCCCATCAGCTACAACCACCACCAGGCCGGCCCCCCCTCCGCCGTCCATGTCTACGCCCTCACCCTCGCTGAGTCACCCGTCGGCTTCTCATTCGAACCCGGCCGCTTTGGCCACGTCTGGACCGATCCCCAAACCCCTTCCTACACCAGCACCGTTACCAATCACACCGATCACCCGCAGGACGCAAAGATCAAGATCACCACCCGCAGTTACGACGGCTCCGAATCCACAACCCACAACGGCACCATTCGACTCGCCCCCGGACAGACCGGCAGCCTCGATACCCAACTGCCTGTCAAGCTCTACGGCACTCACGATGTCACCGTCACCCTCACCGCCGCTGGTCGCACCTGGACCGAACAACGCACGTTCTGCCACCTCGCCCCCGACACACGCCCCGCCAAATGGACCGAAGGCCAGGGCGCCCTGTTCGGCTACTGGGCGTACCACGGCGGCCATTACACCCCCAACGCCAAGCACGTCGCCGGACTCATGACCCTGGCCGGCGCCCGCGCCAGCTTTGGCGTGCCCAAAGCCATCTGGGAGGAGGATTTCTTCAAGAAACATTGGGAGCCCGGCCTCAGCAGTCCCTGGATTCTCAGCTCCCAGCCGATCGGCACCGGCATCGGCTACCAGGTCCCACCCCCGTGGACCGCCCATGATGACATGGACCCCGCCAAGGTCCAGAAGTTCAAGGATGATCTCGTCGCCGCCTGGAATCTGGACCTCGAGCGCATGCCCCCCGGCTACGAACCGCGCCAGGTCTTCTTCTACCCCGAGCCACACATCTCACTCCGCCTCACCGCCGGCAACGTCCCCGACTACTGGAACGGCGAGCCCTACGAATACACCGAACACGAAACCGAACGCCTCAAGATGTATTACAACACCGCCAGGATCGCCGCCGAAACCGCCCGCGAACACTTCCCCGATCGCAAGATCCTCATGCCTTGGGGCGATCCCGGTTTCGCCTGGCCCTTCCTGCGCATGGGCTTCCCCACCGATCTCATCGACGGCTCCGGCCTCGATAACCCCGGCTTCGAACGCCTACCCGAAATGCAGCTCCACCAGGTCGCCCTGCATCGCCTGTACATCACCAAGAAGGAGTACGAAAAGGCCGGCATCGACGATCCACACTTCCTCTACTGCGAAGGCACCTTCGTCCCCACCGAACCCGGCGCCGTCACCTACCGTGAGCAAATGGATCTCTACCAGCGCTGGGCGCTCCTCTCCATGGCCTACGGTGTCAGTGAGTTCTACTCCGGTTGGTTCGGTTTCGACTCAGGCGATTACTACGCCACCGAACACTACGGCGGCTGCGGCATCCAACGCCGCATCCCATACTGCGATCCCAAGCCCGCCTACGCCGCCTTCGCCACCATGACCGACCGCCTCGCCGCCGCCAACTTCCAAAATTGGATCCCCACCGGGTCACTCACCACCTACTGCCTGCGCTTCAACGGGCCCAAAGGCGACGTCTACGCCCTCTGGAACATCCGCGGCGACCGGCCCGTCACCCTTACCCTCGCCAAGGATGCCGACGTCAACGTCATCGATTCAATGAACAACACCACCGTTGTCCCCTCGCGCGGCCGCAAGGTCACCGTCACCACCGATCCCTCCGTGATCTACATCACCGGCTGCGAGATCACCGCCGCCCAGGTCGGCCAGACCGATCACTCCGACGCCGCGCCCTCCGACACCGCCGTCCAGGTCGCGGACCTTGCCGACGGTTCATGGAAATACACCAACGAGAAACACGAATTCTTCGAAACCAACACCTTTGCCGTCTTCCCCTACTTCGGTCGCTTCTCCAGCCAAACCGTCAACGACCCAGACCACGGCAAAGTCCTCCAGAGCACCCTCGAAGATCAGGACGAAGTCCACCAGCTCATGCCCTGGTACAACACCCTTACCCCCGCCAAACCCATCCCGCTGAACGGCGCCCCGTCCCATTTGGGCCTCTGGGTTAAGGGCGCAAGTGACTGGGGTCGAGTCATTTACATCCTGCGCGATGCCAAAGGCGAACGCTGGACCTCTATCGGCTTCCCCGACCAGTGGAACTGCGATGACGTTCACTCCACCTCCAGCTTCAACTTCGACGGCTGGCGCTACATCCGTTTCGAACTGCCCGGACACTACGGCTACGACAACTTCCGGAAGTACGGCACCACCTGGTGGCGCGCCGACGATGGCGACAGCCTCACCGACCTGCCCCTCGCCCTCGAGCAGATCATCATCGAGCAGCGCACCCACGTCATCTACGTCAACGATGTCCAACCCGCCGCGTCCAACACCGTCCTCCTCGGCAAACTCTTCGTCGAGTACGACAACCCCCAGGACAATTCCGACGAGGCCGTCCGAGTCAGTCGGCTGCGCATGCCCCCCCCTGGGCAGACGTCCGATCTGACCAACCCCATACTCGAACACCATGTTTCCAGCCTCGCGCCCGCATCTCAGATCACAAAGATCGTCCCGCCCGATCACTACGCCGACGGCACGCGCGCCCACATACATTTCCAACATGTCCCCGCCGCCACAAAGTATTTCATCTGGGTCGGTCCGAATCCCGACGGCAGTGGGGCGGTCAACATGACCCCCAATGGCGCCACCAGCGGCGCGCTCGTCACCGGCATGCGCCCCGGCGTCAAGCTCTACTACTGGGTCACCTGGGTCGACAACCGCCAAAACAAATCCGTACCCTCAGACGTTGTCGAGCAGGTCCTCATCGATCAGTTCAAAGAAAAATAACCGCGCCGCGCTCGCGCGCCACGCCCACGCGATGCCCCGCATCGCGCACGACTCGGAGCCGCTCCATGCCCCATCCCCGCATGATGTTCTATCACGACGGTCGCCATCCCCTCATCTACATGTACGAACCGCCCATGCTCAAAGATGAGTACGAGGCGGCAATCGACGAGCTCTGCGGCACGCCCGTCGATGCGATCATGTTCTGTATGGGCGACGGCCGCACCGTCTTGCACGACACCAAGGTCGGCGAACTGTGGGGCGATCCCGTCGATAAGTGGAACCACATCATCTTCCACCGCGCTCACCGCAACGCCAAAGCACTCATCGAAGCCGGCCACGATCCCCTGCGCATCATCTGCGACCGCGCCAAAGTCAAAGGCATCCGCGTTTACCCCACGTTCCTCGTCCAGCAGGTCAGCGGCGAGCGCGGCAAGGACAACCGCGGCTCTAACTTCCGTTTCGACAACAAACACCTTGAAATCGGCGCCGCTCCCGACGTCGATCCCGACTCCCCCGGCGCCGCCTTCCTCGACTTCAAGCATCCGCAGGTCCGCGACGAACGCTTCGCACTTATCGAAGAGACGATCAACACGTACGACGTCGCCGGCTTCGAGCTCCAACTCAACTACGGCCTGGCCTATTTCCATCCAAAGGAAATCGACGCCGGCCGCAAAATCATGACAGACTGGATCCGCCGCGTGCACCATGCCGTCAAGAGCAGTGGGGCGGGCCGCGAACTGGCCATCCGTATCCCCGCCAGCATCGACGGCTGCCTCTCCATCGGACTTGACCCCGCCGACTGGATCAAACAAGCCATCGTCGACGTGATCATCGGCCAGTCCATGACCAACTCCGAACTCGTCGACCCCCAAACCGATTTCCGCCCCCTCGTCGCCGCCGCCAAGGGAACCAACACCCGCATCCACGCCTGCATCCACAGCCATCTCGATTCCGATCGCCTCCACGAAGCCCCCATCCAGATGATCCGCGCCATCGCCTGCAACTACTGGTCCCAGGGCGTCGACGGCCTCTACCTCGCCCACTGGTTCAATAATTGGCCCTACCAGGCCTCCTTTTATGAAAAACTCCGCGACCTGCTCTTCATAGCCATTGAATTTCAGTGTCCGCTGCTTGCGGGATTGCCCTAAAGGCACTTCGCGACGTTGACTCCAACGGGGGTGCGCCACATCTGGGTTTACATTGGCATAGAAGCCATACTCACTAGGTGCCGCTAGCTGCCATGTCGTTTTGGGTTGTTCTGCAAGCAGCTCTATCGATTGAATCGCTTTGATGCTTTTGAAGCCGTATTTCCAAGGCACAACCAATCGCAGA
>NYZD01000035.1 GCA_002685935.1 Planctomycetaceae bacterium
CAATCGCGAAGAGCCGCGATGCTTTCATTCCCAATCAATCCCCAATCAATCCAGCCAAACACACAAAAAACATGCTCACAAAAAGCACACGCCTCAGGTTCGCTTCAAAAACTGTTTTCTTGCCCTTGGCTCGGTCGCGACCCCTCTGGGTCAACGCCGCTCAGAAATGCACAAGGGGCGAACCTGATGTCATCATCTGGTCGTCCCTTCCGTGTCGGCCATGCCGCTCCTTTTGCGGCTCATTCGTCATATACTATACCTGCTGCCCGTCTCCGAATCAAGGCTTTTCTTCGATTCTGCGGACTTTTCGTCCAAAACGGCGTTTTTCGCCCAAAAACTCACATATACGGCAGATCACCCTTCTTCGCCCTCGACAACCCCACCATCAGCTCCGCCGCCGCCGCCGTCGCCGCGCTCAACCACGCCTGCCCCTTTGCCGCCGTCGCCTTCGACGGGTCGCCGCTGCCCGTGTCCGGATGAATCTCCACCCAGGGACGAGGCGTGAACACCCCCGGCCGATCCAACACCTCGATCCCCCACGGCACGCGCGTCCCCGGCCCCGCCTGATCAAACTCGACCAGGTCCGGCGCCAGATGCATCATCAGGCTCGTCTCAAACTCATCCGCATGGTCGCCGTCGTTCTCAAACGTCTCGCCCTTGACCTCCGGCGCCAACTCCCACATATCCACCAGCACCACCAACATCCCAAACTCCAACTGCACGTCCCGAATCATCGGCCGAAAGCTGTTCGCCCCGTGTCCGTTCAAGATGAGCAGCCGATCGATCTCCTGTTTGGTCAAAGATAGCGCCACGTCACGCAAAATCGCCAGCGCCGCCGCAGTGCCCAGGTGAATCGTCGCCACCTGCCCGTCCAGCTGCGCCGCGTCATTCCCGAACGGCACCGTTGGCAGAATCACCACCTTCCCGCCCTGCTCGTGCGCCAGTCGGCCGGCCTCCTCCGCCATATGCGTGATCTGAATCACGTCCGTCCCGTGCGGCAGATGATAATTGTGCGCCTCGGTCGCGCCCCACGGCAGCACCGCCAGCGTCGGTCGATCGTCCAGCAACTGACGATAATTCGCTTCATTGAGCACATAAGGGCGCGGCGGCATCGGCGATCCTCCAAAAAGGCGTGATAATTCGGCGATTATAGACGCACCCGCCGCCCCGCGCCCCATCGGCAGAATCATCACCCCCCTCAGTGGAGAACCGCTCCCGGCCCCGATACACTCACGCCTGCTTCATCACCGCCACCAGATCAGGGACCATCGGATTATGTCACGACGCGTCGGCATCACAGGTGTGGGCGTGATCAGCGCCGCCGGGCTCGGCATCGACGCCCTCTGGGACGCCGTCGTCGCCGGCCAATCCGCCGTCCGCCGCATCGAACGCTTCGACCCCGACGCCTGGGAAACCCACGTCGCCGGCGAGGTCCGTGACCTCAGCGTCTCCAAAATCGTGCCCAAGCATTACCGCAAAGCCACCAAGATCATGGCTCTGGATATCCAACTCGCCGTCACCGCCGCCGACTGCGCCGTCCGCGACGCCGGCCTGACCACCCCGGGCACCGACGTCGACGCCCCCCGCTCCTACCCCGGCGAGCGCACCGGCGTGCACATCGGCGCCGGACTCATCGCCGCCGACGTTGAAGAACTCACCGCCGCCCTCATCGAAGCCCGCACCGACGACGGCGCCTTCGACATGCACGCCTGGGGACGCGACGGCATGAACCACCTCACGCCGCTCTGGCTGCTGAAGTACCTGCCCAACATGCTCGCCTGTCACGTCACCATCATCCACGAAGCCCAGGGCCCCTCCAGCACTATCACCTGCTCCGAAGCCAGCGCCACGCTGAGCATGAATGAATCGGTGCGCGTCATCCAGCGCGGCGGCGCCGACGTCTGCTTCGGTGGCGGCGCCGACAGCAAAATCAATCCCCTGGCCTGTTACCGACAGATCGCCTCCGGCCGCGTCACCGATTCTCTTGGCGATCCCGCCGCCGCCGTCCGACCCTTTGATTCCGACGCCAACGGCACCGCCATCGGTGAAGCCGGCGCGCTGCTCGTGATGGAAGAACTCGCCGCCGCCCAAACCCGTGACGCCCGCATCTACGCCGAGATCGTCGGCTTCGGCGCCTCGCACACCCTCGGCGACCCTGCCGCCCCCTACGATCCGCCCGGCGACGGCCGCGGCCTCAAGCAGGCCATCACCGCCGCACTCCGTCAGGCCGACTGCCAACCGGCCGACATCGACCTGATCATCCCCACCGGCCTGGGCATCCCCACCTTCGACCTCGAAGAACTCGCCGCCCTTCAATCGGTCTTCGGCGAGCGCGCCGCCGGCACCCCCATCTGGTCCGTCACGCCCTACGTCGGTAACTCCAGCGCCGCCCACGGCGCCGTCGCCGCCGCCGTCGCCTGCCGCGCTCTGGCTGAACAAACCCTCCCCGCCACCATCAACTGCGATCAACCCCTCGGCAGCTTCGCCACCGCCACCGCCCCATCCAAACCGGCGGATCTGCAACACGTGCTGCTGTTCCAAACGTCATACGCCGGCCAGAATGCCGCGGTCATCCTCAAGAAAGTGTGAGTCGGAAAACACCGCATGAATCAATCCGATCGACAGCGCGTCGTCGTCACCGGCACCGGATGGGTCACCCCCCTGGGCTGCGAGATTGAATCCGTCTGGCAGGCCCTGCTCGCCGGCCAATCCGCCGTCGGCGCGATCTCGCATTTCGACGCCTCGACCTACCCCACCACCTTCGCCGCCGAAGTCCGCGATTTCGACGCCCGCCAACACATGACTCGGCCCGACCTGCACGAACACATCGGCTGGAGCGCCTCCTTCGCCCTCGCCGCGGCCAACCTCGCCTGGAAATCCGCCGGCCTCGGCGCCACCAACTCCGTCGATCGCGAGCGCACCGGCATCTACCTCGGGTCCGGCGAGGGCACACTCGATTTCGACAACTACGCCGGCACCAACATCAACAGTTGGGACCCCGATTCACAATCCATCAACGCCACCCAGTGGATCACCACCGCCCACCAAAGGCTCGACCCCCACCGCGAAACCGAGCAGGAAGCCAACATGGCCCTGCATCACATCGCCCTCGACCTCGAGGTGCGCGGCCCGGCGTACAACTGCCTCACCGCCTGCGCCGCCAGCACCCAGGCCATCGGCGAAGCGACCGACATCCTCCGACGCGGCGATGCCGACGTCATGATCGCCGGCGGATCGCACTCCATGATCCACCCCCTCGGCATCACCGGCTTCAACCGACTCACCGCCCTGAGCACCCACAACGAAAACCCCACCGGCGCATCGCGACCGTTCAACCGCAACCGCGACGGATTCGTCATCGGCGAAGGCGCCGGCATCGTCATCCTCGAAACCCTCGACCACGCGCTAAAACGCGGCGCCAACATCCTCGCCGAACTCATCGGCTACGGCTCCAGCTCCGATGCCTTCCGAGTCACCGACATGCACCCCGACAGCCGCGGCGCCGTCGCCGCCATGCGCGGCGCGATCACCGACGCCGGCATCGCCCCCGACGAAGTCAACTACATCTCCGCCCACGGCACCGGCACCTCGGAGAACGACTCGGTCGAAACCCGCGCCATCCGCACCCTCTTCGGCGAGCACGCGCCCCACATCCCCATCAGCTCCATCAAATCCATGACCGGCCACCTCATCGCCGCGGCCGGCGTCGTCGAGTTCATCGTCTGCGTCCTGGCCATTCGCGATCGCATCATCCCCCCCACCATCAACCTCGACGCCCCCGATCCCGAGTGCGACCTCGATTACGTCCCCAACGAAGCCCGCAATGCCGACGTCCGCACCGCCCTGTCCAACAGCTTCGGCTTCGGCGGCCAGAACGACACCGTCGTCGTCTGTCGCTTTGATGACTGAGCCCGCGTGATCCCCATCTCCTGCGGCGTTGTCCCCCTCATTCCAGTCGCCCGCCCATCTGGCCGATGCTCGGCTACAGTATGAATATGCAATCCCGATACTATGACACGCCCGCGTCCAGTCGCACCAGACCGCCACGATCCCGTCTCAAAAAGTGGCTGCTTTGCGCGCTGCTCGCGCTGATCCTGATCGGCGGCACCGTGGCCCTCGTGTCCTGGAACCGCTGGAACAGCGAACCGGAATATTATCAGCCCATCACTCAGATCGATGAACAAACCGAGCGCCGCGCCCAGCGCTTCTTCATGTTCGCGATCTCCGATATCACCAAACCCCGAGAGCCTGATGAGGTCTGGGAACTTCAAGTCGATCAGACGCAACTCAACGAATGGCTCGCCACCGGCATGCCCGGCTGGCTGCTCGAAGGCTTCGCTCAGATCGACATCCCCGAATGGGCCGTCGACCCGATGATCGTGTTCCGCGACGGCCGCATCATCCTCGCCTCGCGCGTCACCTATGAAGATTTCGAACAGGTCGTCAGCGCCGCGTACGAGCCGCGCGTCGAAGCGAACGGTCAAATCGCCATGCAGTTGGACTGGGTCAAGGGCGGCAACCTCACCGTGCCCAGCGGCGGCACCGCCGACCAGTTTATCAAGCAATTCGGTGACGAGGAAATGCAGGACAAAGCCCGCGCCAAGCTTGAGGAGTTGCGCCACGTCACCGTCCCTCCCATGCAACTCGACGACGGCCGACTCGTCCAGATCCTCGACATGACCGTGCACAACGAATCGGCCACCCTCAAGTGCCGCACGCTGCCGAACAAGAATTTTCTTGCCAATGGCCTCCGCGAGCCTTGACTTTCCACCCCGCGTGTGATTACCCTCTTTGAAGTCTGACAGGTGCTCGACTGTTTTGCGTCGAGTGAAGAGGGAAGCGTGGTGCGGGAATTCAAGCAATTCCCAAATCCACCGCGGACGCGCCGCCGTGATGGGCGGTTCTCCTAACCCGGGAACATGCGTTCGGCCAGACCAGCCACTGCCGACGTGCAATGCGACGGTGGGAAGGCGGCCGAACTCAAACACACGCCCTAAGCCGGAAGACCTGCCTGATCCAGACCCGCAGTTGGTGGTCCTCGCGACTAGGGACGCACCGGGCAGGCGCGATCAAGTTCGACCCGGAACCCGCCACCCGGCCTTCGTCCAAACGAGGACCGGGTGTTTGTTTGCGCTCCCCAGGGTCGGCCCCGCGCGAATCGGGGCAGCAGGGAAAACCGGATCATGATTACCACGCTGCGCCGCCGGCACGCATCGACCCCACGCCGTTGCTCACCGCTTCATGTCTGCAGCGGCGTCTTTGTCGCCCTGCTGGGTCTCACCCTCACTCCCACCGCCCTCGCCGGCCCCTATTCCAAAGGCGCCGACGATCCCAACAACCCCTTCGACGCGCCTTTGCCCGGCTTCACCGGACCCGCCGGCGACGGCGTCGTCACCGCCGGCAACGTCGTCAATCCCCTGTTCCTCGACTGGGCGACTACCGTTGCCGACTACAGCCCCGCGCCCGGTGTCGGCGCGATCTGGTCCGACCCCGCCACCGCGCTGGGCGAGGTCACCGGCAACAACTTCCACATCGTTTCCCTCGGCGACCTCGATCAACCCGCCATCGACAACGGCGACCCCACCGGAACCATCACCCTCCAGTTCAACACCACCATCGCCAACGGGCCCGGCCCCGACTTCGCCACCTTCGAAAACGCCTTCATCAACGGCACCGCCACCGATCCCAACACCGGCCTGTCGTTCGGCCTGCTCTTCGCGGAGCTCGGCTACGTCGAGGTCTCCACCGACGGCTCGACCTTCGCCCGATTCGACTCGACCTCGTCCACTCCCACGCCCGCCGGCGGTCAGGCGTTTCTCACCGTCAACCCCACCGACGTGCACAACCTTGTCGGCAAACACATCAACGCCGGCGGCCAATCGTGGGGCACGCCGTTCGACTTATCGCAATTGGCCGGCCACGCCGCCGTGCTGTCCGGTCAGGTCGATCTGTTCGACATCCAATACGTGCGCATCATCGACATTCCCGGCAGCGGCGACTATCTCGATTCACACGGCGCACCGATCTACGACCCCTGGGTCACCGTCGATTCGTCCGGTGTTGATCTCGAAGCGATCGGCGTGATCCATCACACCTTCCCCGGTGATATCAACTTCGACCGCACCACCGACATCGGCGACATGGCCCTGATCGGCGCCAACTGGAACACCGGCACCACCTGGGACACCGCCGACGTCACCGGCGATGGCTCCGTCGACGTCGCCGACCTAGCCGTCGTCGGCGCCAACTGGGGCGCGACCTACGGCAACACCGCACGGATCGAATCGTCCCCCGGCGCAGCGGTACCCGCGCCGACCGCGCTCGCCGCCGCCCTTCCGGCGTTGACGTTACTCGGCCGCCGCAAGCATCCGAGCTGAAATCCATTCCACGGGAGAACACGATGACGCCGGCCGCTCGTCGCGGCCGGCATGACCGCAAGTGAGCTTCGGAGAAAAGGAGTCTCGACATGCTCAGGACGTTCATCGTGATCGCACTCGTCATCATCACCGCGCCGCCCGCCCGCGCGACGACCGTCGCCGACCTCGAGGATCTCACCCTCGCGCCCGAATCGTTCTACAACGGCGCCGACCTCGCCGGCGGCTTCGTCAGCCACGGCGCGCACTTCGGCAACACGTTCGATGCGACGTTCGGGTCGTGGTACGGCTTCGCTTATTCCAACCAGACCGATAACACGACGTCCGGCTTCCTCAATCAATACAGCAGCTTCGCCGGCACCGATGTCAGCGGCGGCGGCAATTACGCCGTCGGTTTCGACCCCACCGCCGGGTTCTACGGCGCCGCCCCTTTGGTGACGCTGCCCGCCGGGCAGATCCCCATCGGCGCCTACCTGACCAACGCCACCTACCCCGCGATCTCCATGCGCGACGGCGACCCGTTCGCCAAGAAGTTCGGCGGGACGACCGGCGACGATCCCGATTGGCTGCTGCTGACCATCACCGGCAAACGCGCCGACGACACCGTGGCCGGCATCGTTGATTTCTATCTCGCCGACTTTCGCTCTGCCGATAATTCGCTCGACTACATCGTCGATCAGTGGACCTGGGTCGACTTATCATCAATCGGTCAGGCGACAACACTGCAGTTCACGCTCAGCTCCACCGACAACGGCCAGTTCGGCATGAACACGCCCGCCTACTTTACGATCGATAGCGTCACGTCAGTGCCCGCGCCCGCGGCGGGAGTGGCCGGCCCTGGTCTGTTGACTCTCGCCGCCGCGCGCCGACGTCGTCGATGACGGGCGTTCAGTGAGGTGCACGGGAGAGGCGCCCCGCCTTGGTTAACGCCAACGTCGGGCCTTATGCGGATGCGACTGAAACTCTTGAGTCAACCCGCCCAATCGCCGGCCCGCGGCTTCACGCTGATCGAGTTGCTCGTGGTCGTCGCGATCATCGCGCTGCTGCTCGGCATCCTCCTGCCGTCGATGGCCGCCGCGCGCAAATCCGCCCGCGCCAGCATCTGCGCCTCGAACATCCGCCACCTAGCCCTGTCCAACATCGCTTACGCCACCGAACATCGCGATCACTTCGTGCCCGCGGCCGAGGATTTTTCGTTCCACGGGAACTTCAACGTGCCCATCAACATGAAACGCTGGCACGGGCAGCGCGACGATTTCAACGAACCGTTCGACCCCGCCCGCGGCCCCCTCGTCGAATTCCTCGGCCGCGACGGTCAAGTCAAACAATGCCCCAGTTTCATTGATTATCTGGACACCGCCGGCGTCGACGCGGGATTCGAGGCCGGCGCCGGCGGGTACGGATACAATCAGCAGTACATCGGCGGCCGATACGACCTCGCCCAGACCGGCGGCATCGAACCCGACAACACCACCGCCACCACCACCGCCGTCATGCGCCCCCAACAGACCGTGATGTTCACCGACGCCGCGTTCCTGCAACATGTCAATGGCGAACCCCAGTTCATCGCCTATTCATTCAGCGAACCGCCCCGGTGGGCGAGCGGCCCCGGCACGCCCAACCCGACCATCCATTTCCGCCATCGCGGCCAGGCCAACGTCGCCTGGGTGGACGGACACGTCGGGGCGCGCGACATCGATTTCTCCGTGTCCTACCAACCCCACAGCCGCGTCACCGCCGACGAAGCCGCCGCGATCGGCGTCGGCTGGTTCGGACTCGATCACAACGAACTGTTCGACCTGGAATAAAACATCAAGGAGGCGCGCCGACAAATCGGCCGTGAACGCATGAATGGATTCGTGCTCTATCAGGCCGCCGACCGCGGATACGCCGACCCCCGCGGCGAACGCGGGCTCAGCTACGTCGGCGTCACCTACCGCATCCCGCGATGCGATCACGACACCATCCGTCAACTCGAATGGGAGCGCCCGCCCCATGAACTGATCGAGCCCGTCTGCCGGGACGACGGCTCGACGCTCCAACCCGAGCCCGACGCCGTCATCGAAAGGTTCGACACCGTCGACCGCGACACCGGCGACATGCTGGTGATGTATCGCATCCCCTGCCGAACCGTCGATGCCTGATCGTCTCGACACCGCGCCGTCGCCTCGGTAAAACGTGGACCATGACCCAGCGCCCCGTCGAGATCGATCAGCGCAGCCAGACCCTGCGCGGCACGGCCTACCTGGCCGACACGCGCGGCGCGGTCACGCAACGCGGACCGGCGGTCGTGCTGCTGCACGGGTTCACCGGATCGCGCACCGAAGCGGGGTTCAACTTCGTCCTGCTCGGCCGGCGACTGGCCGAAATGGGCATGCATGCCGTCGCGTTCGATTTTCGCGGGTCCGGCGAATCCGACGGGGCGTTCGACGACATGCTCGTCAGCGCCGAGGTCGACGACGCGGTGCGCATCACGCAGTGGACCCGCGCCCAGTCGTACGTCGACCGGCGCAAGATCGGCCTGTTGGGTTTCTCCCTCGGCGGCCTCGTCGCGTCCTGCGCCGCTGCCCGGCTGCGCGATCCGATCGCCGCGCTCGGCTTGCTCGCGCCCACGACCGTCCAGAACCTGTCCCGCCACGCCGGGGAAGGCGCCTCGGGCGCACGTGCGGTGGTCGGGCCACACACATTGCGCGCGGACATGTTCGATGATCTGCGCACGCTCGATCCGCTTGGTGATCTCGCCCGCCGCCCGTGTCCGACGTTAGTCGTGCAGGGCACAGCCGATCAGACGGTCACGCCGGATGTGTCAGATCACTTTATCCAAGCCGTGCGACGGACCGGGGCATCGGTGCAGGTGGAGATGATCGACGGCGCGAATCACGTGTTCAACACGCCGGCGCACCGGCAACAGATGATCGACTGTGCGGCGCAGTTCTTCGCCGATCGTCTGATCGATTGAGCGGCGCACGGACTACCCGACCGCTTCGAACGCGTGCTCATGATGCCGCAGGTCGCGCGGTTGGCGGTCGCCTTCGCGCCAGACCACCGCGATCACATCGAAGCGCACGCGCTGATTCTCCAGCCGATGCTGCTTGATCAATTGCTTGGCGAGCATGGTGATCTTGCGCTGTTTGTGATGATTCACGTGCGCCTCGGGCGGCGGATCGTCACCGCGACCGGTTTTGACCTCGACGATCACGACGCATCGGTCGCGCCGATCGCGGGCGATGACGTCGATCTCGCCGAGCTTCGTGCGAAGATTGCGCGCGAGAATCTGGTAGCCGTTTCGGCGCAGGTGGCGCACCGCGGCACGTTCTCCGCGTGCGCCCAGCGTGCGGCGCTGATCGGCGACTTTCGTGATTCGTGTGAACCATCCCCACATGATTTGAACCAGTGTAACGGCAAGTCGCTTGACGCTGGCGCGCGGGGCCGATACCACAAGGTCCGAAACGTGACCTTCAGCACAGGGGTAAGCCATGTCGTCACGATTGATGCCGGTGCTGGTGATCGCGCTGATCGCCGCGGTCGCGGTGAACACGTACGTGAATTATCGCGTGGTGGCACTGCTGGAGCAGGTGTCGCTGCGGTTGGCGGATCCGCCCCAGCCGGTGGTCGTGATCGAGTCACCGATCGTTGAAACGGCGGCCGCGGGAGATTCAGCGAAGATTGAGCCGGTGGTGGAGCCAGTCGTGGAACCGGCTGTGGAACCCGTTGCCCAGACGCAGCCGTCGGTTCAGATCACCATCACGGAACGGTCGGAGATCCCCGAGCCGCCCAGGCCGGAGCTGGTCGCGCCGCAGCCGCCGGCGCTGTCCGAGGCGGAGCTTCACGCCAAGGCGTGGGAGACGTCCGGGCCGATCGTCACAGGCATCATCAAGGAGCTGCTGGCCGGGGACTATGACGACGCCGCGGCACGATTGGACGATGTGTACGCGGCCAGGCTCGGCACGAAGCTGAACACGCGTATGGATGACGTGCGCCAGGAGAGCGGCGAGTTCAGCAAGGTGATCCAGGTCGACAAGGCCGGCGTGAGGCTGCCGGGCCAGTTGTGGCGCGTGGTGGTGGAAACGAATCGCGACCAGCGACTGCAGTTCACGATACAACTGAATGATGCCAAGAAGGTGTCGAGTGTCTATGTGTTTGCGCCGAAGTCCACGCGGTAGTGCGGGCGCGGCGCGTCTGACTGGAGTGACTTGATGAGTGAATGGTCCGTCTTGCCGTACATGCATCGGCGTTGGCGCAAGGTCGCGCGCACGATGGCGCATCAGGCGCGGGATCGATTCGCCCATCAGAATTGGCGACGGTCGGTGTTGCGCCGGCTCAAATCGTTGACCGGCTACAACACGATGCAGACGTGTGCGCTGCGGCCGCGGGTGACCGAGACCGTGCAGCGCCAGGGGTACACGCGGCAGCGGATCGAGATTCAGACCGAGCCGGGCGTGGTGATGCCGCTGTATGCGTTGATTCCGGACG
>NYZD01000036.1 GCA_002685935.1 Planctomycetaceae bacterium
GGCGTGCTGCAGCAGGCGGATGGTCCGCGTGTTGTAGCGGACGGATATTTCGGCACATTCGCGGGGAAGGGGCATTGGAGTTTCAAGCCGCCGGAAGGACTGGATGATCTGATCGACTGCCGCATCGCGGATTTCGATGTGATCAATGAGGTCGACGTGCGTGCGGGCAGGAATGTGGTGAAGATGCAGTGCGGCGATTTCGAGTTACCGGCGTCGACGGCGTACACGATTCTGGAGCCACGTGGTGAGATGAAGGCGATTGCGACGATTGGGGACGATGTTGTCGGGGTACAGACGGCGGACGGGCGATTGACGTGGTATGGCTTCTCGCTGTCGGCCACGTCGTCGTCCAACGTGTCGGGCCAGCCGGCTACGGCGACGCCCGTGCCCCTTGTGCATGATGACGTGGCGTTGGCACTGTTGGGCGATGCGGGGGTGGCGTCGTGGTTTGAGTTGACGGGGGATCGGATTGTGGCGTTTCGTCGTGGATCGACGCAGGGCGGGTCGTTGGTGTTCCTGATGAACGTTGAGGATCGGACGGCCAAGACAATGGTGAAGCCGCGGTGGGGCATCACGAGCGCGACGGACCTGATCCATGACCAGCCGCTGAGATTGAGCGATGGGGCGCTCAGGATTGAGCTGGCGTTCGGAGAGGTGGGTGTGATTCACTGCGCGGACGCTTGAACGTGGGGGCCGTTCATTACGAATTGCCCGGTGATTGAGGACACGGAGCAGTCCATCCTGCACACGCGGGGCAGCGCCGTAAGTCGCTTTTATGCAGAGCGTTGCGTGATTCCGTGGGCGGACGATCGCAACTGGTATTCGGACCCGAATCCGTCGATGACGGTGACGCATGACGACACGATTTACGTGCAGACCAGCGACGGGCACACGGTGATGCGCACGCGCGACGGAGGCAGGAGTTGGGACGATCTGCAGGTGGGCCGGCCGATCAACGCGGTGCTGCGCGATGGGACGTTTCTGGCAGCGGAGTTTGAAGAGAGTGGGCGCATCGTTGTCCGACGGTCCACGGATCTGGGGCAGAGCTGGGCCGAGTTGGGTGGAATTGTGCGATCGCCGACGGCTCAAATTGGAGTGATTGAACAGTTGCGAGGTGGATCGCTGATCATTCCGATTGGCATCACGACATCGGCGGCGATCGGGCCAGAGATTGTCCATTCGTTTCGTTCAACGGATGGTGGCGCGACGTGGTCGTCGGGCACGCCGATCTGTCCGGGCAGGGAGCCGCACATTCTGGAATTGCAGTCGGACAAACTGCTGGCATTCTGTCGGAACAATCCGAGAATCTCGCCGGATGATTTGCAGCAACCGTTTCGTAATGAAGGGACGTGGCTATTCTGGCAGCGGTTTGGCGGGCATGGCGGGCTGAGTTCCTACACGAAGCGCATGACGCTGGCGGAGTCGGATGACGGGGGCGGGGTGCAGTTGCCGGACGGGCTCGTGGTGTTTATTCACACGCATCGTGGGCCGGCCTATCGTGGTGGCGAACGGGCAAAGGTGAGTCGAGATGAGGGGCGCACGTGGGAGGATGAGATCTACTTCCTCACCGCGTCGCCGTCGTATCCGGGATATTCGGCGAACTGTGTGTTGCCACCGCATCTGGCGGACGGAGAGCCGGGCATGATTCTGACGGTGGTCGGTGAGCGGTCGGAGGGAAAGTGGGGCAGCGAAGGGCTGGCGACCTCGGAAGGGTTCAAATACATGCCGAAGCTGCAGGCGATTCGGTGGCGGCCGATGGACTGATGTGCCGAGTTGGCGGCGTCACATGCTGGAATACTCGTAGTAGCCCAGGTCGGAATCGACGTAACCGCGCTGGAAGTGCTTTCCTTTCAGGTACTTGATTTCCAGCTCCACATCGCTGAGTGAGACATCGCCGAGCATGGCGGTGTCGCGCTGATGCAGTTCAACGGTGAGCGTGTTACGGCCCTTGATAGGCCAGGTGTCGGGATCGGGGCGGAAGATGTGCCAATAGGACGGCCCCGTGCGATGGCGGGGGGCGTCCATGCGGTAGAGTTGATTGATGCGGCGGGCGCCGGTCAACTCCTTGCTGTTGAGTTTGAATGTGACACGATCGAGTTCGGTATTACCGCTGACCCCAATGCGCAGCAGGACATCGTGTACGCGGCCGGCGGCATGCCAACGGGGCAGGTCATCGCTGATGGCGAAGTTGACCTCAGTGGGCTTACCGACTTCACATCTTACGGGTAGCAGCGGCGGGGAATGGGTTTCGAGATGAGCGCCGAGCGTTGACGGGATGTAATAGTATTTGTCCTTGTTGGCCATCAGATCGGGGTAGGGCAGTTCGCGGAGGCGCTCGTAGAAGTCGGCCTCGAACGGCCAATGATGGAACCACTGGCAGATATAGAGACCGTCGATGCCTTGGGCCCAATAGTTGCAGGCTTGCGCGCGGATCATTTCGATCGGACCTTCGGCGATGCGGTCAGACCCGACGCGACTGTGCAGGGCGGGCAGGATACGGCAGTCGGCGCTTCGCGCAGCGGCAAGCATCGGCGTAAAGTCAAGATTGGGATCAACGCGGTGAGGACCCGTGAACAGTTCGGGGACGACGACGTCGACGATGCCGCGTTTGATCCATTCGGCGACGTCGAGGCCAACGGACAGGCTGGTTGGGAAATCAATCGGGACGCGCACGACGAGTTCGTGGTCCGAGCCGCTTTTCTTGACCGCCTCGTACACGCGGGCGACCCATTCGGTCATGATCTTGACGCCGACGTCGACTTCATTGGGGTGGAAGAACCGCGGCAGGAAGTTGAACTGAAGTTCAAAGCCGTCGGTGTCGTATTCGTTGAGCGTTTCTTCGATCAGATTGAAGCGTTCATCCCGCACTTCGGGGTGTTTGAAGTCCAGGCCGTCGATCCAGAGGGTATCGGGACCGAGGTCGCCGGCAGCGCGGATCTCCAGGTGGGGATTGTTGTGGCGGAAGTCCGAGCAGCGCACGGTACAGTTCTCGGGGCCGGGGTTCTGAATGAGCAGGCACCCATAGAGGGACATGCCGCGGTGGTGGGCGCGTTCGCACACGAGCCGCATCGGATCGTTGCCTTCGTCGATCAGATGTTTGGCGTTCTGGTAGGCGCGGCGAAAGACGGGGTGGTCCCATTGGGCGACGTTGTGCCCGAGCAGTTCACCGACCTTGGTGTCGTGCAGCACGGTGCGGCCCTCGCCGAGGCAGAAAGACACCGCGTCGATCGGCGTGCCGACCAGTTCATCGATGCACGCCCAGTACTCTTCCTTCAGCATGGGCGGCTCATACCGATAGATGTGCGGGTGGCGGCCATCGTGGTAATACATGAAGCGCGGCTTGGGCATGTCGGGTTCCTTCGGGACCGGCTGCGTGACGACCAATATGGTCAGGTCAATCGCGAGGCAGACTCAGCGATGCCAGTCGTATTTCATGGCGAGTGAACGATCGGACAGGGGCAAGTCGATGCGCTTGCCTCCCTGTGCGGCTGACATCTTCATGGCGAGTTCCACCTCGAAAGCCATCGCGACGCTTCGGGCGGAGTTCTTGGGTTCATCCAATTCGCCGTCGAGGCAACGGATCACGTCGGCCAGGCCATACACAGCATTGTGGTAGGGCGGGAGCAACTGCACGCCGGGCCAGGGGATGGGGATGCGCGACTTGCCTGCGCCGTCGACGGGCTCGACGTCCTTGAGCAGTTCCCAGGGGGCGTAATGGGCGGCGTGAAGGATCTCCCCTTCAGTGCCGGTGATGCGCACGGCGGGGCCATCCTTGCGGAAGTGGACGACCTGATCGGTGTCGGTGACCAACATGCCCGACCCTCGGAATTCCGCACTGCCCGATTCGCGTCTGGGTGCGTCGCCAAAACCGATCACCCACGCCGGGGTGCTGTCCATAAAGTATGCCCAGTTCTGATGTTGGGACACGTTCCTATTGGAGACGGTCTCGATGGAGACGATGTCGCCGATGGTCCCGTTGGTCATCAGATCTTTGGCGACGGCAAACGAGGGATGGTTAACGGAAATGGCGCCGGTCACCATGGGCACGCCGGCATCAGCGCAGGCGCGGAGCATGCGATCGCATTCTTCAAGGGTGTAGGCGATGGGTTTCTCAGTGAAGATTCCCTTGGCACCATTGGCCACGGCGGCGCAGACGAGGTCCGGGCGTCCCTTGGTGTTGCTGGCAATGCCGACGATCTCGGGTCGTTCCTTCTCGAGCATCTCGACGGCATCGGTATAGATCGCGTCGACACCGTAGCGCTTCTTGAATGCTGCGAGGCGTTTGACGTCGCGTTCGGCTGCGGCGATCAGATCGACGTCGGGTCGATTGTGAATGGCTTCGCAGTAACTGGTGGAGCTGCCTTGCATGCCCTTAAGGTGCTGACTGTGGAAGTAGAAGCGACGGTCGATGTTCAGCTCGGGGGTGGGGCGGTCGACATCGTCGACGTGCCAGGTGCCCATGCGCGGGGCCAGGTCGTATAGCAGGCCCATCCAACCCAATCCGATGACAGCGCCGCGATATGCCATGGTGATGGTTTCCGTTTGGGGCGCGACGGGTCACGCACCGTTGGCGTAGGTTGTGGTGATCTCAATGTTTTCGACGACCAGCGGTTGATCGCGACGACTGCGGTTCGTGGTCAAATGTAGTTCGATGGTGTTCAGACCGTGTTTGACGAGGGTGGGGTTGAGGTCGAACTGGATGCGTGTGCCGTCCTGTTCGACGTCCTCGGGGTATGTGGGGTATTGGCCCCAGAACACGCGTGCAACCTGTTGTTTAGTCCACCCGCCAGATTCAATGCGAGCAGCGTTCCATGAGATCGGCTGCTCGTTCAATCCTACGTCCAG
Organism: Planctomycetaceae bacterium; assembly: GCA_002685935.1. Lineage (GTDB taxonomy): Bacteria > Planctomycetota > Phycisphaerae > Phycisphaerales > Zrk34. Next base: position 4,846 of record NYZD01000036.1, read on the forward strand.
TTGGTCGTTTGTTGCGAGGCCGGCGACATGAATGGTCAACATGCATGATTTGAGGTTACCGTCGGCATGCGCCTGTTGGATATCGTCGGAGACGCGGACGCCAATGAGCGGGCCGATGCCGTCATAGCCGGGCTGAAGGGTCACGGGCATTTGTGTGGAGGGGCTGGCATACCGAAAGGCGCCGCTGTGTCCTTCGACGGGGCTGACGGGACCGGCGGCGGCGGTTGCATGAATCTTGTCGAGGTACCTGAGGCACGACGGATCGGACAGTTCGGCGTCGGTCTGTGCGTTCCACTTAGGGGACATGGTGTAGAAGTTGTAGAGATAGATGCCGTCGGCGCCATCCTGGTACCAGCGGTCGGCTAGGCCGCGCAGGTATCGCCGATCCATGTGGCGCGTCGCCTCGATGCAGCCATAGATCAGGCAATCGCGGTCGCGGGTGGCGGCGACGAACTCATCGATCGGCGTTTCGTAGGAGATGAACCCTCCGCCGACCACGATGATGTCGATGAGTTGCTGATCGACCCAGGCCGATACATCGAGGCCGGTCCGAACGGAATCAGCGAGCGTGGGGGGCACGCGGACGATCAGCCATAGCTTGCGGCCGCGTTCGTCGCCGACTTGCTGAAGGCGATCGTGGACCTTGCGGAGCAGGTCAGTCATCAGGTAGCAATTCTGATGTGCTTCTTCGATTCGGAACCAACCGGGATGGCGCATGAAATCGAGCTCAACGCCGTCGACGTCGAATCTCTCGAAGCATTCGAAGATAATGCGCTGCATGTAGTCGCGTACTTCGTCGCACGCATAGTTCTTGGCGGTGCGGATGGCCCACTCGAGCGATCCCTCGGGTAGCCGCTCATCGGGGCGACCGATCAGCAGATCCGGTCGGTCTCGTCGGAAACTGCCGTAGCCGGGATGGGCGGGGTCGATGACGTAGTGGCTGTTCATCCGGACGCGCGGGAAGAACGGGATGCCGGCCTTCCTGCACTGGTCGGTGAGAATGTGCAGTGGGCCGCCGTCGGACTCGATCATGGCCTGGAGATTGGTCGCGATGTGCTGCTCGGCTCCGGGCGTGGCGGAGTGGACAAACGAGTAGGTCGACCCATCGAGAGACTGTCCGGATGCACCGAATTGCTCGCCGGACTCGATTTCGCAGTGGTACATCTCGTGGTCGCCGATGCTGAAACCCAGCGCCCCGCGGGTGCCGGCGTAAGCGTCGACCATCTTCTGTTTGAGGTCCTCTGCGGTGACGGGCGGCTCCAGGGCCATCAGCCAGCCGTCGTCGGTAAAAATGACTCGGGGGAATGCACGGGCGGCAGCCATATTCGTCTTTCCTGGCCTTGAGGATCGCCATATCGCGGCGATGCGCCAGAGAGCCATCCTAGCAAAACGGCAATTTTGCTGCCCCAAACGGGGGTGAGCGATGTCTTGGGAGAACTTGGCTTTGCCGGCGGGATCAATGTGGCCGGCCAGCGTCTATACAATGAGTGTGATGGGAGAGCCCAGCCGTCGGGCGCAACAGCGTCGCATCACCGCTGAGCGGTTGCGGCATGCGTTCAAATTGGCGTTCGCGGATGCCGATCCATTTGGCGCTACTTGATGAAGACCTCGCGGATGCCGACGTGATCCTTCCCGTTTGCCGCCTCGGGCAATGCGATCCGCAGGTAACGAGCCGATACCGGTTGGTCAAGATCGATCTCCGTCAATTCATCAGGGACCTGATCGCTGTTGGCCAGATCGGTCCACTGTTGGGCATCGTCTGATATCTGTACGGTAAATCCGGCAGGTTTGAGATCTTCCGGCCAGAGAATCTTAATTACCGAGATCGTCTGTGGTCGCGACCAGAGCACGGCCCATTCGGCGGGCAGCATGAACTCAGTCACATTGGAGTTGTTCTCGTTTGACCATTGGCTGCTGATCTGTCCGTCGGCGGCGCGGCTGCCCGCATTCATGTGTCCGCCGCTGGCGTAGATTTCGCCGAGCCACGCAAGGTTGGGCGCTTCGACCTCGTGTGCATGATCCAACCAATCCCACGTGGGCAGCGCGGCCCAGGCGTCGGGATCGGTATCGGGCTGCGGGGCGAATCTTGCGGCGTACTCGGGCCAGGCGGAGATGATGGACCGAGGATGTGACCAGGGGCCGGCGCGACCGTCGGCATCGACGGTTCGAACGCGCCACCAGAGCCGCTGGCCGGGCTCGAGGGCCTGCTGCGGGATGAACCGGCCGGCCATGGCGGCGGGCTCGGATAGCAGGATGCGGTCCTGATCACGGAATCTCGCCTCACGAGCCAGTTCGATCTGATGAAACTCACCATCTGCCGATGCAGCATCGAATCGGAACTCGGGCAGGCCGGAGGCAATGTGTGCGTCAATGGCCGGTGCCACGGGTCGCGGGGCGGCGGGCAGGTCGAGCGCCGTGGCGAGCGCATCATCTGGAATGGGGATGGCCATCATCCATGCGCCAAGCGGCGCGACCCGATGTGTGACGCGCTGCTGTGAACCGCGCGCAAGCGCGCGCCGTTCGTGTGCCGCCCAGTCCCAGGTCTTTTCGTCGAAGACGAGTGCCGTGCCGCCGTTGGGCAGGGCGAACGGAACGGTCATGTCGAGTGTCTGCGCGTCATTTGAAAAGTTGGCGGCGTAGATGCAAACATAGTTGCGTCCCTCAATGCGCTGCACGAGCGCTTTGACGAACAGGTCATCGCTGTGTTCTGGCTCCAACCAGGCCGGGAACAGCGTGCCGGCGGTGATAAAGGCGTAGGACAGCCGCCGTACGAGATTGAACGCATTGTGCGGCTCCAGACGGTGATGATGGTCTTTAATGCCCACCATCGAGATGTAGTCGCCGAAGTTGCAGTGTTCGTTGCCGGTCCAGCCGAACATGTCGCCGTACAGTGGATCGATGGTGCGCAGGCGTTTGGTGTGGCCGGCTCCTTCGATCCATTGGCCGTACAGGTTGACATTCATCTCTTCTGTCTCGGTAACGGATTGGCGCGTGGTGATGCTCAGGTCGCGCGGCTCGGATGTGCCGGTGGGGAGCAGGCTGTAGGCGAACATGCCGTGCAGGAACTGATAGGGCGACGGCGCGGCGTAGCCCTGCCAGATGCCATGCTCGGAGTTGTACATCAGCTCATCGCCTCGGAATCCGGCGCGGTAGTCGAACGGCTGTCCGTTGCCCCAGCGGTGCGTGGCGGGATCAGCGAGGGTCATGTCGTCCTCAGTGCGGCCAAGTCGATACCGATTGAAGTCGATCGCGACTTCAGGGTAGGTCGAATCCTTGACCCAATTGATGCCGTTCTCGGTGACGTGCCTCATCCAGCGCGCACGCAGGCCGGATTCAAACTCGGTGGCGGCTGGGTATTGCAGGTGCAACGTCTTGCCGGGGATGGCGCGACTGTTCTCATCGAGGTCGTACTCGGCCAGCGAACCGAAATGCGTGGTGAGAATATCGATCATGTCGCCCATCGGCTGGCCGCGCCGTTCGGCGGTGTCGAACAGGACAGCGCGGATCGAGGGCAACCAGTGATTCTGCTCTTCGACTCGACCGTCTTCGGGGTCGTACTGCTGGACGAGATCGCGCGCCGCCTTCATGGCCTGGTAGTAGTTGCTGGCCCAGACATCGCCGTCGTATCCGAGGTCGGCGAAGGCTTGTCCGTCATCACCGAAGCCCTGGCCCCACGGGCCGTGCTGCTCGCACTTGAGGTTGTAATACGTCGCGTAGGGCGCCATGGCCCGAATGCCGGGCTCAAGGGCGGCACGCCATTTGTCAATGTCGTACAGCAGGACGTCGGCGCCGTGAGCGGGCTCGTAACCGCCGATCAGATGCTTGAAGATCGTCTGATCGTGGAAGTGGGATTGTGTTTCCGGATCGTCGTCGACGTCAATGAAGTTTGCCCACTTGTCTGGCTCACCGCAGAAGGACCAGATGGTATAGAACTCAAATTCGCGGAATCCCCAGTCGAGCCAGAGACGTTCAGCTCCGCGCTTGGCGTCCCAGGCACCGGTCTCACTGGCCAAGGCGGGCGTCAGATTCGGCATGCCCTTGCCATTAATGATGCCCAGCAGGGCGTTGTCGTGGTTGAACCGGCGCATACCGCCGCGACCCCAGGCGTAGCCCTGATTCCACACGGCGAAGTCGTAGTAGATCGAGTTGGCGTACTCCGGGAGGTCGCCGCCGTCGGCGGGTCGTAGCGTGACTTGATCGATGACCAGACGCGGCGCGGGGCCGACCTCATTCAGTATTTCGCTGGGCAGGATTCCGGTTGTTTGGAGCGTGACGTGGTTTTCACCGTGTTCGAGCAGATGGGTGGGGATCAGCCAGCGTCCCTCGATGGTCGCAATTGGGGGACGCATGCCATCGACGCCGCGGACGTGCCCATAGCGGGTGTCGCCGCCGAAGGCGAAGTAGGGGGCCAGTTGGGTGCCGTTGACGGCGACGTCCAGGCGTGTGCCGGAGAAGGGGGCCTCGGCGAAGCGGACGCGCAGATCGAGCGACTGAGGCTCATCGAGCGTGATGCGAATCGCCGTTTTGCCGCCGATGGCGATACCGCCGAGTGCGTCTCCGCGCAGTGTCCCGCCTGATGCGGTCAGGAGGGTGCCGCCCGTGGCATCACAACCGGTCAACGTGAGCGCGATCAGAGCAAGGAGTTGAAGGAGGATCAGGGGCGGGGGGGGGCATTTCATGGCGCGGCGACCTCAGATCGAGTGATTTGTGAGGAACAATGTTCCCACGAGGCCCACGGGGAAGCAACTGAGATGCGACGGGGACAGGGAAGACCGATGCGTCGGTCACACCGTCTGATGCCGGTATAATGCCGGCCGCCTGATTGAGGCTGCCACTGGAAACCGCAAAACGCTGGAGATCGCACATGGCATCGGCGATGGAAATGTTGGTTGGGGATCAGAAGATCGCGTCACAGTCGGATCGCTGGGTGGAGGTGATTAATCCGGCGACGGAGCAGGTTCAGTCGCGTGTGCCCGATGCGGATGCGGGCGATGTGGATCGGGCGGTTTGTGTGGCGCGTCAGGCATTTGAGGACGGGCCGTGGTCGCGCATGACGCCGAGTGATCGCGGCAAGCTGATGTACAAGTTGGCCGAATTGATCGAAGCCAACGCCGATGAACTGGCCCTGTTGGAAACGCAGGACATGGGCAAGCCGCACTTTCATTCGCTCAATCACGACGTGCCGATGGCGGTTGATTTCATGTTCTACTGCGCGGGGTTGTGCGACAAGGTGCGCGGCAGTCAGGTGCCGCTCGGGCCTGACAAGCATGTCTATGTGTTGCGTGAGCCGGTGGGCGTGGTGGCGGGGATCATCCCGTGGAATTTCCCGCTGGTGATCGCGGTGCAGAAGCTGGGGCCGGCGCTGGCGTACGGCAACGTAATCATTCTGAAGCCTGCCGAGCAGTCGCCGCGTACGGCCATTCGCCTGGGTGAGTTGGCGTTGGAGGCGGGAATTCCGCCGGGCGTCGTGAATGTGGTGACGGGGTATGGGGAGACAGGTGCGGCGCTGTGTGCTCATGCCGGCGTGGACAAGCTGTCGTTCACGGGGTCATCGGAAGTAGGCAAGCTGATCATGGAGGCCGCGGCGGAGAACTTCCGTAAGGTGACGTTGGAGTTGGGCGGCAAGACGGCCAACATCATCTTCTCCGATGCGGACATTGACGCAGCGATTGCGTCGACGGTTTTCACCAGTTGCTACAACTCCGGACAGATCTGCACGACCGGTTCTCGGCTGGTGATGCACAAGCGGATTCACGATCAGTTTCTGGATACGTTGACCAGTAAGCTGAATCAGCTTCAGGTGGGTGATCCGATGGACGCGGGCACGAAGCTGGGGCCGATCGTGACCAAGGAGCAGTACGACCGCGTCAATGCCTACATCAAGATCGGGCAGGAGCAATACTCACCAATCGAATGCGGTCAGCGGCAGAGCGGGCTCGACGCGGGTTATTACGTGAATCCCACGCTGTTTGATCACGTGGCTCCCGACGCACGGATCGCCCAGGAAGAGATCTTTGGGCCGGTGATTTCCATCATCGATTTTGAGGATGATGATGAGGTGATTCGGATTGCCAATCAGACCAGCTATGGGCTTGCGACGGCGGTCTGGACGAACGATCTCGCTCGAGCCCACCGTGTGGCGGCCAAAGTGGACAGCGGGTTCGTGTGGGTGAACTGCAACAACTTCTGGGTTGCCCCGATTCCCTATGAGGGGCATCGCGTCAGCGGCGTTGGGGCGGATATGGGGATCGAAGGCGTGGAGAGCTACACGAAGCTAAAGAGCGTGGTGGTGAACCTGGACAATTCGCCAAATCCCTGGGTTGAGTAACACGCAGAATTGACGCTGAATCCAAGGTAAGAGAAAACCGGCCCGCCGATGGTGGCGGGCCGGTTGTTTGTCGGATGAATGTTCGACCACCGAGTGGTCAGAGACTCAGGTGCTCACCGCCGAGCAGGTCGATCAGTCCGGCGTTGGAGCCCTTCTTCTTCTTGGTGAAGCGGCTGAACGGGTCGTTGTCGCCACTGCCGTAGAGCGAGTCCTGGATGTGATTCCAACTCGACTGCGAGCCGAGCAACGAGCTCGGGCCGAGGCGGTTGAAGAACACCGACGACGGCGCGGGCAGGCCCACGGTGTCGAGCCCGAGGTCGGCCAGGACCTCTGACGGGTCGCTCTGCAGCAGGTCGACGGCCTGGGTCTGGTCGTTGGCAGGCGCCGGCGGCGTGAGGTCACTGTTGATCGACAGCCCGATCACGTTGGACGACTGACTGCTCGAAGCGCTTGGGCCGGTGGACGAACCGAAGTTTCTGCCGACCACAGCCAGATCCGCAATGTCGACGATGCCGTCCCGGTTCAGGTCGCCTTCGGGCCCCGCGGTACCCCATTGGCTGCCGACCAGTGCCATGTCGCCTGCATCGACCGTACCGTCGCCGGTCGCATCGCCCGGGAGGATATTGAAATCAAACTCGAACGATCCGCCCGCGGTGCCATCACCGGAATCGTAGGTGCTGACGCCGTCGGTCCAATCGCCATCGAGCGCGTTGGGCGCGGGCGCCTGATCGATCACGGTGTCGGCCACGGTCAACGTGAAGGTGTCCGGCTGCAGGTAGGACTGAAGATCCAGTGATGCGGTGAACGTGTTGCTGTCGTAGCTGAAGTTGGCGACCGGCGGAACGGCCGTGGTCGCGCCGACGAGCGATACGTCGCCCTGGGAGATCACGACATCCTCCGAGAACACGACCTGAACAGTCCAGACCTGACCGGTGCCAAGGGGGGCCAACTGAGCTGCACCGTCGGCGAGCGTTTGCGGGTTGCCCCAACCATTGCCGGTCACGCGCACTTCGGTGACACGCGGGGGCTCAACGTCGGGGACGGAAGTGGACGCATCGGCCGTCGCGGGGATGTCTTCGGTGTTGCCGGCGTTGTCTTCGGCCACGCTGTAGAACGCGTAGTCGTTCTCGACCTTGCCGTCGAAGATCGACTCTGTGAGCGTCGTCTTGTCGAGCCACAGCTCAAACGGGGCACCGTTGGTCGACACATAGATCGTGTAATGGGCCACGCCGGAGCCGCCGGTGTCATCCGACCCGGTCCACTGCACGAGGAAGTCTTCATCGGTCTGCGTGGCCGCCAGCGGCAACACGTTGCTGGTCGGGTCCACGGCATCAAGGGTGTTGAAGATCGGCGGCGTGGCGATGGGGCCTTCGGTATCGAAGACGATGGTCGCTTCGGCGTCGATCACGTCACCGGTCACGGCGGTCGATCTCGGCGTGACGCGGTAGCTGAAGAAGGCGTCGCCGATGCCGTCGTCATTGTTGGGCGGCAGGAAGCCAACCAGTGGGTTGTCGGGCAACGCACCGGTGCTCGGGTCCAGTGAGGTGAATGTGATCAACACGTCACCGGTGGTCACGTCGAGGGTGCCGAACACATTGACAAGGATATCGACGTCGACCGGGCCGGCGCCTTCGTCGATGGTGACGGTGTAGTCCACCGTTTCATTGACGAACGGCAACGTGCCGGGCAGATCGAAGAACAGGTCACCGAATCCGAAATCCTCGAAGCGGAACGTGGTGAAGTCCAGATCCGGATCAAGGGTCATCGTGACGAAGACTTCCTGTGCCGGGGCCGTGGCGACTTCCATGTTCTCGAAGCGGACACGGTAGTCCAGCGGCTGATCGGCCGGGACGAAACGCTCGTCGCCGAAGCCCTCGGGGCCGACGATGTCATTGGGGTCGCTGGGACGAACGATCTGAATCTGGATCTCATCGCCGTCGCGCACCGGGACGAAGCGCACACCATCGGGTGCCTGTTCGTTGAGCTCGTTCATCAGGTCACGCAGTTGCTGCTGCGTGATGTTGCCGGAGTTGAGCAATGCGGTCAGATCGCCAGCCGCATCCATTAACGCTCTATTGTTCCTGACCCATCCGGGCGGCCTTGCCGCATCGTCCAGGTATCCCAAGCCGCGACCCGTCGCCAGACCGATCCCCAGATCTGCGGCCAGGCCCAGATTTTCAAAGACGTCCGTGCCTGCGGCGGCGTCCACACCCATGCCCACGTCCTGGAGCATGTTACCCGACAGTGTCGGCTCGACTTCGAACAGGGCGTTGATGAAGTTGCCGGCATTGGCGCCCATGCCGTACGCGCCGTGGACCGCCACGGCCCCGCCCGCCACGGCGCCGACGCCAGTGACACCCGTGGCCGTCGCGATGGCGACACCCGCGGCCGCTTCCACCGTGCTGCCGACGAAGCCGACGCCCGCCCAGAACGCGTCGCCCCAATTTACCAGCCCGATCGGGTCCAGACCGTTAATCGGATTGTTGTTGACATATGTACGGTTGTTCTGTGCCTCGAATCGCAACGGGTCCTCGGTGATGAACTGTCCGAGCTCAGGCAGATAGAACCGATTCCTCATGAACTGCATGTCGCGCGGGCCGGTGTTCAACACACCCAGCTCACCGGCGTATTGGTAGCCATTGTCGCTCGATCCGGTCTGATCGATGATCTGACCGAACGGGTCATAAAGGTAGGTATCGGTGATCACGCCCGTCGCATCCGTCAGTTCGGAAGTGTGGCTCGTCGCGTTGAATCCGTAGTAGGTTTCAACGCCCGCACCGTCTTCTGACCTCAGCAGGCCGCCGCTGTAGTCGAAGCGTTGCAGCAGGAGACCGGTCGGGTCGTACTCACCGATGATGGAGCCCAGACCGCTGGGATCCTGCACCATCACGCGTGTCACGCCGTTCTCAGTGACAGACGTCAGTCTGCCGTTGGCGTCGTATTCGAACAACGTGACGTCTGTGCCGCCGTCCACGTCGACGCTGGTCAGTCGGTTCTCGTGGTTGTAGGTCAACGTGGTGATGACGCCGCCGTCATCGATCTGCGTGAGGTTACCGTCGGCATCGTATTGCAGATCGACGTTCGCGCCGACGTCGGTGTATTGATGCAGATTGTTGCTGGTGTAGTTGGTCACCACGCCGTTGACTTCGGATGAGGTGCGATTGCCGATCGCGTCATAGGTGTAGACGAACTGCTGATCGGGAATCGTGCCCGGGTTGGCTGACGTGAAGTCAGAGCCGACCAATTGACCCACGGCATCGTAGGTGTAGGTCCAATCGCCCTGATGCGTCGAGACCGCGGTGATCTGCCCCGCCGCATCGTAGGTGTAATCAAAGAACGACTGGATGGTGACTGTATCGGGCGCCACGTTCTCAGCGCGTGTGACCTGATCGGCCGAATCATAGGTGAAGTTGGTGACGACGCCGTTGGCCAGCGTCTTCGTGCTGACGCGGCTCAGCGCGTCGTAGGTGTAACCGACGACCAAGGCGCTGCTCGCATCGGTCAGCTCTTCGAGGCGACCGAGCGCGTCGTAGCTGGCATTCAACTCGTTGCCAAGGTGGTCGAGCGTCTGTGTACGCCGGCCGAATACGTCGTAGTCGAACTCCACGAACTGACCGGTGAACGAACCGCCGGTGTAATCGACACGGATGAGATTGTTATCTACGTCGTAGGTCCGCGTGATCGTGCCGCTGAGACCGGTCGTGGTGAGTTGGTTGCCGTGGGCATCGTAGGTGTAGGTGAAGACCGTGCCGTCGTCGTAGGCCTTGCTGGTCAGATTGCCGTCGGTGTCGTACCCGTAGGTGATAACCTGCCCACGACGGTTCGTCTGCGTCTGGATCTGTCCCTCAGCGTTGTATGTGAAGAACTCGAAAGTGCCATCGTCCATGATCCGCTGGTCCGGATTGCCGTTGCCATCTGCTGGATAACCATGCTTGATGTCCGCTAGATGCAGCGTGCTGATCCGATTGGCGTCGATGGATTCGGTGAGGCTGCCGAAGGTGCTGGCGTCGAAGACAAACTCCAGGTCCTGGCCGGCGGCGTTGAGAATTTCTGTGATGTTGCTTCGGTCATCCACATCGTATGTGGTGACGCGGTTGAGGGCGTCAACGGTTTCAATCACCTGGCCAAGCGAGTCGACCTGGGACTGGAAGACTGACCCCAACGTGTCGACGACGCGTGCCTGTCGAGCGGCATCATCAAACACGATGCTGGCCGATGTGCCGAACAGATCGACGACATGCACGGTGCCGACATTGTCCTGGATCAGGTCAACGTGAGCGTCGCCGGCTTCGCCTTCAAAGGCCGAGAGGTGGCCCTGAGCGTTATAGAAGAACGTATGGGTCAGCGAATTCGGCTGCGTGATGCTCGTCAGAGCGTGCTGTGCCGGACCTGCCGCGGTGTCGTAGGTGTACGTGGTGACACGGCTGTAGGCGTTGGTCGACGAGGTGAGATACTGACCGGAGGGGTCGTAGCCGAACGTCGTGGTTTGTCCGACGGAGTCGGTCATCGAGTCGATGTTGCCGAAGCCATCGTACGTGATGTCGATGAACTGACCGCTGGAATGATCGAGGCGCGTCAACTGGCCGCCGGTGTAGGTGGTGGTGATCTGGTTGCCGTTGTTGTCGGTGATCGACACCAACTGGCCACTGGGGTCGTAGGCCTCCACAGTATTGGCCTGGTTGGTCATCTGCCATGTGGCGTCGGGCAACTGGACCAGTTCCAACGTCGGATTCAGATCGGAATAGGTGCCGTCGCCATTGGGGAAGAACCACTGCGTGCCGCCGATCACATCGGTGTAGAGCACGGTGCCGTCGCCGAGCGAGTTCAGGGAGCGCTGGTAATTGTGGGTCCAGCCGTAACCGTACGGGCCGATCTCATGCCGCGTCGCGATCGAGTTGGCGTAGGTCCGCGTGATAGACAGGTCTCTGCCCGGTGCGGCGACCGATGAATCAACGGCGGCGGCCAGGACGGGTATGGTGGCCAGGCCTGCGGCCTGGACGATCTCAAATGCCTGGATGCCGGACAGACTGTTGGTGCGCTGGCCCAGCATGCTCAGGTGGCTGGCGTTTTCAGACAGGACCTGCAGATAATCGGCGCCGGTGGTGCCGATGGACGCGACGTAGTTGTCGTAAATCACGTCCCACGCATTGATGTCGATGGTGATCGGCATCAGTTCGGCTCGACTGGCTTCCCAATCGATCGGCAGCGCCGCTTCGGGCATGCTCTCGGACAGGAAGTCCAGATCGAACACCATTTCGCCGCCGCTGGCGGTCGGACTGAATGGAAGGGCGATGCTGGCGGTGGCGCCCGGGGCGAGGATGCCGGCGGGGCCCATGTCATTGACGCCCAGGAAAGTCAACGTGTCGGTGAATAGGCCCGGCGCGCCGGGCACGCCGACCACCGCGTTGGTGACGTTCAACGTAATGATCGGGGCCAACACGTCGGTCTGACCGGAGTTGGCGTAGTTGATGCTCACGGTGCCGCTACGGCCCGGACGGACGGCGGCGGGGCCGGAGATGTCGACTTCGACCTGACCGGCCGGGTCACTGGTGACTTCGAACGCGTCGGGGAGCACGGCGGTCGTGACACCGTCATCCACCTGTACGTCGTACAGGCCGGTGGCCAGGCCCTGCAGATCGAACGTGGCCCAGACTTCCGCCTCGTTGACCCACCAGGTATTGATCGCATCGGTGATCGTGCCACCGGTGTCGACGAGCTGAATGTCTGAATCGTGGCTGATCTTGGAACCGTCGATGATGACGGTCGCGGTGCCCAGATTACTGCCGCGATCCGGGGTCACGCCGAGCAGTTCAAAGCCGAGGATATCGGCGAGGATGTCATACGTGCCGCCGCCGGGCTGTGGTTCGTCATCTCCGAACAACTGCACGAAGTAGGTGCCGGACCGGGTGGCCGGCACGATGATCTGCTGGTCGGCGCTGAACGGATTATCGAAGCGGAAATCAAAGTTCGTGCGCGTCGGGACTTCGCCGTAGCTGACGAACAACTGATTGGATGCGGTGTCGGGATCGCCGTCGAGATTGACCCGCATCGTTTCACCGGCGGGCACGTCGTCAATACGGAAGAACGTGGCCTGACCTTCGAAGAGCGTCCCGTTGAACGGCACGTCGAGCGTCAGCGCCAGCGCGTCGGCGTTCATTGTGGTGATCGATGCGCCAAGGTTGTTGGTCTCATCGACCTCGAGCACCTGATTCAGGATGTCGGTGCGAACGAGGACGTGGTAGTTGCCGGGGGTAACGGCCGGTAGCGTCGCGTTCAACGTCCGGGTGTAGGTGGCATTGGGGCCAACCGGGCCGCCCACGATCACGCTGCCGATCACCGGGTCGGTGATGTCGAACGTGGTATCGGACGACAGATACAGCGTGTCGCGCCAACTACCGGTTGCGGTCACGGTGGGCGAAAGGTTTCGCACGGTGTAGTCGATGGACGTGAGCACACCGGGTGTGCCGGCGGCCGGCACGACGATGCTCTCAACGACCAGATCGACCGGATCGGGCAAGGTCACGTTCATGGCCGTCGTGTCGTAGGCGACGTTGTTCAATTCGGTCGCTTCGTTGACCACGGCGTTGCCTCTATCGGCGTTGACAAAGACGTACTGGTTGCCGCTGACACCGTTGGGCACGGTGAAGTCATGAGTCACTGAATAGCTTTCGCCGTTGGCCAGACCCAGCGTGCCGGGGTTCGGATCCACGAAGTTGACGAATCCCAGGTACGCATCGGTCATCGGATCGAAGACCTGGTCAGCCGAGAGATACACCGCGTCGTACCAGCCGCCGAAAACGTCGATGTGCCGTAATGACCGGACGGGCGTGTCATCGCCGTTGTTCGTCACATCGAACGTCAGCGAGAACACCTGGCCGCTGGTTGCGGCGGTCGGGGCATCGACCAGCGTGACCGCGAGGTCGGGCACGGGCGGGATAATCGGGCTGACGGTCACCTGAGTGGTGGAGACCGCGACGTTGTTGGTCTCGCCTATCGCGCCTTCAATCACAGCGTCCTGATCGTCGGTCTGAACGATCACGTAGAACGTGCCATCCAGATCGGTGGGCAGGTTGGCGGTTCGACCGGTGCTGTATTCGGGCGGCGCGCCCACGCCACCATATCCGGGCAGCGGATTGGAACGTCGGGTGGCGCCAAGATCAACGTCGTCGACGCTGAGGGTCTGGTCCACGGACAGATACACGCGGTCCAGCCATGTGTTGACGTTCGTCTGATTGGAGCCGAGGTTCTGGACGGTCCAATTGACGACCAACGCGTCTCCGCCGTTCAGTGCCGCCGGCGGATCGCTCAACGCCGAAATCTGAAGATCGGGCAGGTTCTGGGTGATGGTGATCGGCCGATTGCCGACGTTGTTCAACTCATTGCTTTCGAACAGCTGGTTCGCGCGGTCTGTCAGGACCAGCAACTGGTAGTTGCCCGGAGCGGTGGCGAACGGAATGGTCACATTCAACGTTGCATCGTAGCTGTCACCGGCCTGTCCGCCGGCTGCGAGTGCTCCGTTATGTGTCAGCGTGCCGATGATCGGATCGGCGCCGTCGATCACCGCGTCGGCCGACAGGAAAATCCGATCCTGCCAGATGCCGGTATGTGTCGGGCCGGTGCCGACGTTCTCGACCGTCCAGTCGACGACGATCGACTCGCCGGTTTCAGCGCTGAGGGGTGCAACGACCGAAAGGGGCACGACGGTCAGGTCGGCGGGCTGAAAATCGATGTTGGTGAGCACCGGGTCGAAGCCGATGTTGTTATCGACCGAGGTCGGCGTGCTGAAGCCTTCAAACACGCGGTCGTCGAAATCGGTGCGCACGAACACGTGGAACGAACCGGAAGGCGTGTCGGCGGGAATCGTGAACGTGGCGGTGTCGCTGTACGACGCGAACGGCGTCAGCGAGCCGCTGTGCCATTTCGTTCCCAACACGGTGTCCGTGCCCGGATCGAACACGGCGTCGGTGGAAAGGAAGAACTGATCGATCCAGAACGTATTGGGTGTCGTCGTCGCGCCCTGGTTGATGACGGTGTAATCAATGGACAAGGGGAATCCGCTGAGCACGGTATCGTCGGCATTCACGGTGGTGACCGCGAGGTCCGGCGGCGGCGTGAGGTTGACCGGCAGCGGATCGAAGTTTTCGGAATTGTTGTCTTCCAGTGCGCCTTCAAAGACATGATTGAACCGATCGACATCGACAATCAGGAACAATGCGCCTTCTACGCCGACAGGCAGATTTACGGCCAAGCTGGCGGAATAGGTGTCGGTCGGGTTCAGCACGCCCGGCGAGACAACCCTCTGTCCCAGGAACGTGTCACTGCCGTCGAGCACCATGTCGGTTGACAGGTAGACCGCATCCCACCAGCCGGCGCCACTGGTCGCACCGGTGCCGCTGTTGACGCCGGTCCAGTTCACGGTGATCGGCTGGCCGGACAAGCCGGTCGGCGGAATCGTGAAGATGTTGTGCACGCCCGGTGAGGTCTCTTCGATCTCCAGGTCGGGCAGCGGGGGCAACGCAATCGGTATCGGCCCGCCGAATCCGTCGTTGTCACCTTCATCCAGATGTTCCTCGACCTGATCGAAGACATCGGTGCGAACGACGAAGTGGAAATCACCGGCCTGCTGAAGCGGGAGATTGACGTTCAGCGAATTGAGGTAGCTGTCGCCCGCGGCCAGGAAGCTGGGATTGGTCGTCTGGCCCAGGAAGATGTCGCTGCCGTCGAACTGCGTGTCGACCGACAGATAGACCCGGTCATACCAGGTGGGGGTCGTCGTATCGCCCAGGCCCTGGTTCTGCACCGTCCACTCGACAAGCACGGTCTGGCCGGAGTCAGCGGCGGGCGGCGGCGTGACACTGGTCACGACGAGGTTCGGGAACGGCGCCAGCGACACGTCGATCTGCACATCATCGATCGTCGTGTTGTTGGCTTCGCCCGGTCCGCCTTCGAACACCACGTTGTCCACGTCGGTCTGAATGATCACCCACCGGTCGCCAGATTGAGTCAGCGGCAAGGTGATGTTCTGCACGCGGACAATTGAATCGCCCGCATTGATCGTGCCCGTGAACGAGAAGTCGCCGAAGAACTGGTCGCCACCCAGTGAGTTGTTGGTGGACAGCCACAGCCGATCTTCAAACGTCCCGGCAAAATCGCCGGTGCCCTGATTGGTGATGGTCCATTGGATCTGAACGTCTTCGCCGGAGTCTGACTGGGTCGGGGCCACGATGTTGGTGACCACCAGGTCGGGCAGCGGCGGGACGGTCAGATTGATCGGCTGAACGTTGGTGTTGTTGGTTTCATTGGATTCAGCCTGCTGCAGATCGGCGTCGGTCTCCACGATGATGAAGTACACGCCATCGGCTGAGTTGAGGTCCAGCGGCAGCGTCACCGACTCGGTGCGGTTGTAGCTGTCGCCATCATTCAACGGGCCCAACTGGCCGGCGTTCTGCGGGACGGTCGCCAGTTCCGTGTCAGACACGTCCAGCACGTTGTCGGTTGACAGGAATATCCGATCGACCCAGGTATTCTGAGCCGGGTCGGTACCGGAGTTGATGACCGAATAGGTCACGTCGATCTGGTCGCCGAACTGAGCTGCGGCCAGGGGATCCACGGTCTGCACGCGCAGGTCCGGACTTTCGAGACTGAGCTGCACGGTGAACGCATCGCTGCTGCCGGCCCCGCCGTCCTGATCCATGGCGTTGCCGCCCAGGTCGGTCAGGTTCGGGCCGATCGTCATCGTGTAGATGCCGACGGTGTTCTGGTCGGCGAAGGTCACGGTCATTTTGTTGTTGAGGACGCTGATGCCCGTCAGCGCGCCCGCGAGCGGTCCACCGGGGCCGGAGAAGCTGGCCACGTCGGAAAGATCGACCGATGCGGGATCAATGTCTTCGTTGAAGATGAATGTCAGGTTGTTGAACGGAGCCGAGGCTTGTGTCGACGGCGTGGTCGCCACGACCATCGGGCCGGTCTGATCGATCAGGAAACTGCCCTGATGTTCGAGATTGCCTGTGCCTTGCAGGTCGCTGGCGCTGGCGGCGGCGAAGGTGTAATCGTACGTTCCCTCGACGTTCGGGACGGTGATGCCGTACTCAACCGTGTTGCCGTTGAGCACGGTCACGGTGTCGACGGTGACGCTCGGGTTGGTGAAGGACAGGTCGCTCAGATCGAAACTATTGGCGAGCATGCCTTCGGAGAATTGCAGCGTCAACGTGGTGGGCGCGTTGGCCACCGAGCCGCCATCGCCGGGAATCGTGCTCACGACGGTCGGGGTCGGGTGTACGTCGAGTGCGGTGGGGGTCTGGTCGACCTGCAGCAGGTACGGGCCGATGCCGGTACCTTCCAATTGGATCACGAACGTGCCGGTTTCGCCGGCGACCCAGTTCACCTCGGCGTTGTGATCGCCCAGAGCGCGATCTTCGTTGAATGCCACAAGGAAGCCGGATGGATTGAACAGGAAAACCCGCGGATCGAAGGTATTGGGCGCCTCGCCCGGACCGTCGAATGGCGTGGTGGTCAAAACGTTAACCACATCACCGGCGGTCAGGCTCACGAGGAAGACATCCGGGCTCGTGGCAATGTCGCCGCCGCCCAGGACCAGACCGGACGAACTGCCGCCATTGGGCTGCATCACGAGTTGCTGGCCGGTGAGGTCGGTGTTGTTGTCCTCGACCTCGAACTGGGCGTCGCGGGGCGCGGTCAGGCTGTAGTCGGTGTCGATGTCGCCGTTGACGCGCACGAAGTACGTGCCGCCGGCGGGCGCGATGAATCCATCGATGATGGCCGAAGCGTTGGTCGCGGGAAGGCCGGAGGCCAGCAGTGTTACGCCGTCGGTGTCGATCAGATCGACCGTCGCCGCGCCGGCGTCCAGATTATGCACGGCCACACTGGCCAATTGCCCGGCGCCCAGCACGAGGCTGTAGAC